>CALKXD010000289.1 GCA_938003855.1 uncultured Granulosicoccaceae bacterium
GGTAAAAATAAACAGAATAAGTAATTTCATATAAAACAATGAGTTAACATTATCTGTGCTTCGTGGATATGTTCATTTGACCCGTGATGATACTTTTATGACAAGTTTTTCTGATTGTGTGCATAACTCCGCTGAGTGACACGGCTTTAGATGTTTTCGTCAAGTGTTTTTTTTATGATTTTTATGTTTATTTTTACCCGGCCACGCTTGTGTAAACCGCTGAAATGAGTTAACCGGCTGGGCTCACGTTACTGGAATCTGCCCGGTGGGAAACGCTCACCTGACTCAGGTTAATTGGTCTTGTCCCGCCGCAACGCAATTTAGCGTATCCGGCAGGTAGATTAAGTCCCGCGCTATGCCACGTTAATTGCCAAACCCGAACCCGTCTCACTCGCTTGCAGCAGGCCTCAGCAAAAAAAATTTAAATTTTTCCGGAAATTTTCTCCGGCGTATCGCTTTACCAGTTAAGGACGTCTTTTCGGGCGCTCTTTCAAACTACGTAAGGCAACAGCCAGGAGCAATAACATGGACAAATTTATCAAGATGGATCGAGTAAGCAGAGCGGTAAGTTGTGGACTGATGATGGCGTGCGGCGTGACTTTTTCGAATACCGTCTTCGCCTCCCCGGTAGAGTGTGAAAGCGGCGAAGCCAGCGCTGTCTGCCGGGTCGACATGCAGCACGGTCTGATACTGGAGACCACGGTCGGTACGATGGAAAACATCGGTGATCAGCGCTACGAAATCTGGGGCAATATTCAGGTGGTAGCCGGATCAGTCCGGTTCCCGCTTAACAATGCCAACATCGTGGTGCAGTTAGGTGAAAGCCCGGAGTTGTACGGTGAGTCAGAGGTACCGCTATCGCAAATGCCACTGCTTCAGGATGTAAACTTTGAAACGATCCCGCGGGCGGTTTTGGGCTTTGCCAATGGCGCTAATCTGGCCGACCTCACCGGCAACGCGAACCTGCCCCTGAACGACACACTCAGTGAAAGTGGTACTCTGCGGGATTCACGAAAGCCGTACTTTCTGTTTCATCTGGATGCGGGGGTGTCGTTTAAGCTTGGCCTTGGTGAGGACCTGAGTCTGCTGAATGATGTGGCATTCACTATCCCCGGCAGTTTTACCGCCACCGCCATTCTGGATATCTTCGACCCGTATTTTTACCTGAGCTATAGCCGAACCGAAGGCATTGATCTCAACAGTCTGAAGCGCAAGCAGTCCGATGATGATCTGATCGTTTATGAAATCATGGACGAAAACAACGAAAATGTAGCGATGACGTTCACCCTTGATCCGAACACGGGTGTGATGGAGGAGCGCAACTATATCACCGATACTCGCATCTATTATGAGCGCAACGCCGATGGCGACTACGTCCAGCAAAACGTGCAGAGTGATCCGATTATTCTTGCCGGCAGTCAGTTTGACAAGATTGACCGCAGAGACAGCGACGACGATAAAAACAAAGACGACAGCGGCGGGGACTTCATAGACGCGATTGGTTTCTCGGCTAATGGCTGGATTCCCTACGAGGCAAAAACAACCGGCACACTACCGCAGGATGTGGCCGACTTTGCCGGACAGATCTACCTGCACGGTGATATCCCGCTGTCACCGGCAGTATCTATAGAAGGGGAGATCATCACTTATATCGGTGAGCATGGTATTGCCCAGGGCGGTAACGGCGAAGTGTCGATCGGTATTCCGGGTCTGCCTTCCTTTATAGATTTTGACGTGCACCTTGGCAACGCCAGTGCGGCAGTGCAGGTAACAGACACCGCGCAAAAAGTGTTTGTTGCCGGAGAGCTAAAACCGGATACGGCTTTCCTTGAGGACATACTGCCGATCATGCCGGTGGGTGGGGCGACAGCGCAGGGCTATATCGGCAACGACCTGCAAAACACCCAGCTGATGATCGAGGGTGAAATGGGGCTCGGTGCTGATCTGCTGGGGGATCTGATCGGTGTCGACATGAACGAGCTGCAAATGACCCGGGCCAGACTGTCGATTGATGCCAGTGGCATAGAGATCATCGGTTCTACAAGTATGCAGATTTCACCGGATATACAGGTCAATAGTGAGATCGAGGTCTATGCCGCATTTGACTGGAACAACCCGTCAGATGTCCTGCTTCGCCTGAGCGGTAACATGGATGTGTTTGGTGTTGCGCTGGAAGATGTCACGCTGGAAATCAGCTCGAAGGGCATGTTTGTCAACGGCGCTTTTGTCACCCCGGTATCACGCATCGGGCTGAGCGGATCAATTACCGACCAGGGGCCGCAGATGTCAGGGCTGGCGCTGGTGACGCTTGACCTGGGCGACATTGCAGACTCGATGGAAGAGGCCACTGCTACGCTGACTGCCGCTCAGGATGAAGTCAACAAAATCAACGCCGCCATCACAGCAATGCGAGCCACCGTCACCGCAGAGCGCGAACGTGATCAGCAAAGCTTAAAGAACGCGCAAGCAGCGGTGACAGCAGCGCAAGGCAAGGTCAACGGGTTAAACAGCAGTATTAGCGCACAATACCGGTCCATCAACAGCCACAAGGCACGTATCTCGGCCCGCTACCGCTGGTACAAGCAAGCCAAATGGCACCAGAAGGCCGGTCGCTATGCAAGCTATGCCGCTGAGAAGTCGTGGAGATCTGCCGCTATCGCACGCCACCACGCCACCATCGTAACGTTGAAAGCGGCCAAGGTTGTTGCGAATGGCGCACTGGAAGCCTCCAAGCTTGCACTGGAAGGTGTTAAACAGGGAATGGTGCTGACGCCGATAGATCTGGACCCACGGGTGGCAGCGCTGTTTGTTGCACGGGATACCGCCACTGTAGCGCTTGAAATAGCGAAAAAACCATTCCAGCTGGTGCCGCCAATCGATGCGTCTATTGAAGGGCAGATCGAAATGGAGCTTGGTATCGATGGCATTGGCGGCACTGTCAGCGCCAGCGTCAATGGCTACCCGGCACTGACGGGTGAGCTGGCGTTCGTGCCACGGCTGAGTGCCTGCATCAACGTGCCGAACTTTGGCCAGGCGTGTACTGCGCTGTAACCGGGATCGACAAGTCGCTGTAGTTAATCCCTGCCAGCGCGTTGCTGGCAGGGATTTTTTTATTTGGGGCCAGCGCTCGATAAGCAATCTTTCAGTGATCGAAGTGTTTGTGTTTTAGCGGTGCTGAGTGAATGCCTGGCCTGCATTATTCATGAGGGTTCGGCATTTTAAGCCGCAAACTCAATAGGTGGATCTATAGAGTCATTTCATCTAGTCGCCTTATGAAAAATGCAGGCTAGGAAAATAAACTGTCGGACATCAGTGCCAGCGCAATACCTAGCACCAGAATGCCGCCAACCAAAGAAAAAACCAGTGGTACATCATAGTACCAGCACGCCACGGCAGTGGCTCCGGTGCCCACTGCAAAGGCGATGACAAACTTCATCGCATCCTCAGCTAAGCCAAGGAAAAACGAAGCGATCAATCCCCGTTGCTGAGGTCTGTTTCCCCCTCTGTCAGTATTGGCTTTGTTAGTCACTGGATCCTCCGTGGTCAATGGTCATTAGGCTGCTGTATGCCACGCAGCGGTCAATAGCCCCGGCGCACTTTCCATGCCGCAACGCGGCTTTCGAACGGTTACCGGGTTGGTGTTTGTCTGCGGCATGTCTGATTGTCGGCAAGGACCTGCGTAATCTGGTGAACCCCGTCATAGCAAGCTATTGAAAGTGCGAAGCGGTAAGGAGCATCTGATACTGTCGTGCAGACGCGCCACTAATCCAGTAGTGGCTTAGCAGGCGCATCATCGAAAGCAAACCATCTGGCGATTCAACAGGGTGATCTATCTGTTGTTCTGCCAGATGAATCAGAACCCGGGCATGTTGAATGTGTCTTCCAGAATCTCTGTCGGCTCAGTCACCGGTTTTCTAGTCAGTGTGCTCAGGTGTTGTGCCACGGTAACCCGCATCTGTGCAAGTGCCGCATGCTGCGGAGCGTTGCGCTGCAACTGTTCAATGCGGCTTTGAATGTCACTATGGCCGGTTATCGCACTGGCTGCAGGTTCCGTCATCCATTGTGCAATATCACGCTCCAGCTGAAAGACGCTTGCGTCAAGGTTAAGCGCTTGTGCTGCAAGCTCGCGGGCGGCAGCCTGTTGTGATTCAAGCTGCTGCGTTTTAGCGTTAAGTTGCGCCCTGGCGCGTGCAATTGCCTGATCATTAGGGTAGTGGCTATCCAGGGCAGAGAGTTGTGAGGCGGCAGTGTCGACCTCACCGGCGTCGGTTGCCCGCTTAACACGCTGCAGCAGGGTATGTTTGATCTGCTTGAGCGCGCTTGTTGCGTGTGTGTTGCTTACGTCTTCCTGCAGTATTTTCCGATAATAGAAAAGTGCATTGTTAGCTGCCGGTTCTAGCAGCCGGTTGGCGCGTTCTGCCGCGCGAGCATCGTCAAGCAGCGTTTGCAGCCTTTGTTCTTTTGCGCGCTGCTGGCTTAATAGTCTGGCCGCTTCGCGCTCACGCTGCCTGGCCGTTTCAATGCTGCTCTCAAGCGCCGGCAGTCGGGCATCGTCAGGCCAGTGTTTTTTAAGATCCTGCAGGCTGGCCGCAGCACTATCAAGCTGGCCGTCACTAACCGCCTGTCCGGCGTCAGTGTAAGTGCGGCTGAATATATCTTCCAGCGTGTCAGCCGCTGTCTGATCTTCCGGGTATTGGCGCAGTAAATCCTTATAGCGGCTTACCGCATTAGGGTCTCCCGTAAACCGGATACCGCTCTGCCAAAGTAAATTAGCCTGACTGAGTTCTTCCCTAAGTGCTGCCTGACGGGCGGCCGCTGTGTCTATGGCCGCAGAAGAAGTGTCGGTATCTGTTGGTGATAGCTCCTGTGGGTCCGTTGCCGTGGGGTTACTGACAGGCGGCAGAACAGCTTGTGATACAGGGGTCTGTTGTTGCTCAGGAGCGGGTTGTACGGTAACGGTAGAGTTTTCGGCGGTTACCGCTGTGGTTGCCGTGTTGCCTGATTCTGCGGTCGCATCCGCTGCGGTTGGCAACTGTGCAGTATCGTCAGATCGTTGTTGCAAAAACCACGTTAATAAAGCCAGTAACAAAAGCAGCACTATCGACGCCCGTGCCACCGGACCCGCGAAGCGGCGTTTATGTGGTGGCAGCAGCGGTGCGGGTTGTTGTTTAGCACGCTGCGATCTCAGTACATGCAGCGCGTCATCAACTGGCCAGGGTAATTGCTCTGTCGCACGATCAAGCTCGGCCACCAGCTCACTGGCGCTGGCATGCCTGTGCTCTTTGGTTTTGGCCAGCAGCCGGTCGAACATTGCCTGATAGACCGAAAATGCCGGTGGCAATGGCTCGGCAGTTGCGGTGACCTGTTGAATACCCGTCGCAATGGCAGAGTCCGTCTTGAATGGCGGCTGCCCCGTTAGTAGCTCGTACAGCACAATGCCCAGGCTGTACAGATCACTGCGACCATCGACTGTGTTGCCATTGACTTGCTCAGGGCTCATGTACTCGGGCGTGCCCAGCACAGCGCCGTGCTGAGTCATACGGGTTTCAGAGTCTGTTGCGCGGGCGATGCCGAAATCAGCCAGCATCGCCTGGTCATTCTGAAACAAAATGTTATCGGGTTTGACGTCTCGGTGTATAAAGCCCGACGCATGCGCGTAGCCGAGCGCATCGGCAATTTGCCTGACCACCGTCAGCGCCTGTCGCAGAGAAAAGTCAGCCGCACGTTGCCGAAGCGTGCCGCCGTCAATATAGGCCATGGTCAGTAAATAGCCTTGTTCATCCGGCAGCGCAGACAGCTCGTAGACGGGGACAATATGTGGATGATCAAGCTGTGCGAGTATGTGTGCCTCGCGCTGGAAGCGCTGACTGGCACCGTCGCGGGCAAACGGAGCATTAAAAACCTTAACGGCAACGCGTCGGTTCAAGCTGTTCTGAACGGCTAAATAGACAACCCCGCCGGCGCCGTATCCCAGTTCCTTGATAACCGTGTAATCCGGGTGTTTGAATCCCATGCCGCGTCCATGCTTCCCCTTGGTTAGTGTAGCAAGACTCAACGCTGATTATCGATTAGAATAAAACCCGGTTTCAACGGTGAATGTAAGGATGCAAAAACTGTTTTTAGTTCTGATAGTACTGGGCGTGTCGCTGTCCATTTCAGCCCGGTCAATGGCAGCCGGGTCGCCCCCCGTGAGGTACGTCGGCGGAATTGCCTGGGGCTTCACAGAGCTCACGTTTAACGAAAAGCTCGATGCAGACACAGCCTTCAACACCCTGACCGCCACCGGTGGGATCAGCCGTGGAAAGTTTTACTCGTCAGTGGCCGTGTCCGGATCTATGTCCACAGAGAACATCTCCGAGGAAGACGAGATCGGCAGCGCCAGGCGTACCGATGTCGATCTCAACTTCGGCTACAGAGCCGATGCAAACTGGGCCTTTTTTGCAGGGTACCGCGCCGGCTCCACCGATATAGACTTCACCATCAGAGATACCGAAACTCAGCAAAAAGAGCACTACCGTGAAGACGGCCTGTTTGCCGGCGTCAGCTACACCATACCACTGGGCCGGCCCGGCAACCTCAGCTTTACGCTCGCCTACACACGCTACAACACAGATTTAAAGTTTACCGCAGGGTTTGAAGAAGACGACGACGAAGACGATGAAGAGCCAACCGAATTTGATGACCTCGAAGGCGAGTACAGCGGCGAGTCAGACGGATACAGCATCGGCATAAACTGGGTCGTACCCCTGGGTAAAGCACTAGCCATGCGCGCCCAATACAAAGTCAATGTCTATGACCTTGACCTAAGCGTTGATGGAGCCCGCTATCAACCCGCCCAGCGCCTGGTCTATTTTAATCTAGGCCTGTTATACGCCTTCTAAAAAAACAACCGCAGCAAAGTCTTCACAACCCCACCCCAAAACCCACCAAAACCCAGGAAACCCGCAGCGTAAGCAAGGCGACCTCACACACCGAACCACACAAACCCTAAACCCCACCACAGACCCCACCAAAACCCTGGAAACCCGCAGCGTAAGCAAGGCGACCTCACACACCGCAACGCACAAGCCCTAAACCCCACCACAACCCCCACCAAAACCCTGGAAACCCGCAGCGTGAGCAAGGCGCCCCCACACACCGAAACACACAAACCCTAAACCCCACCCCAAAACCCACCAAAACCCTGGAAACCCGCAGCGTAAGCAAGGCGACCCCACCCACCAACACACACAAGCCCCTAAACCCAACCACAGACCCCACCAAAACCCAGGAAACCCGCAGCGTAAGCAAGGCGACCTCACACACCGAACCAC
>CALKXD010000290.1 GCA_938003855.1 uncultured Granulosicoccaceae bacterium
AACATGCGCATTACATCGTGCTGGGCGGCCGAACGGCTCGTATACGCCGCGACAAGCCCCTTCAGTGCCTCTATTGTCTGTCTGCCTTCTGTGACTCTGCTCAGGTTGATCGCCATCACACCTTGTCGGAAAGTGGGTGAGGCCATAAAACTTTGCGTCGGGGAGTTCACGTAGCACTTGTTGTGCACTCCGTCCTTCGAGTTGCTCAAATACATCGCCCATGGAGCATCCGTGCCATGCACTTGGTCGTCCATGCACTCATCGCTGCTTTCTGACGACACGTAGCTGTGCTGCACTGCCCCACCGATCTGAGCTCTGGACTGGAGTAACAGCTGAGCTTGGCGCATGGACATTTTCTTCTTGCTTCGGCCCTTGCCCGCTTTCGGATAACGACGCCGACGATTGCTTCTCTGGCTTCGGCGTTTTTTTCGGGATTTCAGTGCGCCAGCGTCGCCCTGCCGCTTGCGCGTGCTGAACTTGAACAGCGGCTCCTGGGATGAGACTGCCTTCTGCAGGCCCTTGCACTCCTTGAGCACCCTGAACCGATTACTTACGGGAACCGGCGTCGGACAGGCACGGCTGCACACTGACGATGTCCCAAAGACCATCTGCTCGAGCGCTCGCACGACCTTCTCTGCCTTTCGCACCACTTTTTTGAACATAGGCACTATCGCGAATCGTTTCGCATCCGAATGCTCTGACAAAAGAGTGACTGGCTGCTTTGTGGCACCCTTTGACTTGGGTCCGTGATCGGCAGCCTTCTTCATCGTGCCCAACGACCTGGGCCCAGGCTTGACAGCCCGTTTCATGACACCCAACGACTCGGGCCCAGGCTTGTCAGCCTGTTTCATGGGACCCATCGACTTGGGCTCAGGCTTGTCAGCCCGTGTCACGACCCCACCTGCCGGGGTGCTGGCACGACGGCCTGTGTCACCGGCTCCACCTGTGGGAGCCAGTCTCGGCAGGCACGAAGTGGACCAGAAAAAAGTAAAATGAAAGAAATTTGAAATAAGAAAAATGTAAAAGAAATAGGCGTACGGTTTTGTTGTAGGTGAGCGTGCGGGCGCGCGGCGGCTGCAAGCTCTATGGAAAACAATGGGTTGACACACATCTTGGTGACAAAATACAACGTGTGGACAAACACAGTGTGATCCAACCCATGAGCCCACGCGTTTATTTTCATGCAAGGCCCTAAATCGATCACAGTCACCATAAATATCGCCGACAAGGTTACCGCGATTTCAGAGTCGAGATATCATAGCCCAACAAAAATCACTGATGACTAGTTTGTACTAGTGCGCCCATCTCATAGCGCGCACGCTGCGACCCAAATCTCCTGGCATGTTCAACAAGTGACCCAACGATCAGGTTACAGTAGCCAAATGAAAAATTTGGCATTTGGCAAAATTTGCCTTTTTGCCTTTTTCATGGCTACGATTGGCAGTTTGGGATGCCAGCCACAATTAGAGCAACCGCTACTTCCGTAGCGTTCACAGGTGTGTACCCATCGACACGATTACGGTAGCCAAATGAAAAATTTGGCAGCACCCCTCCTTGGGTTTTGCCTTTTTCATGGCTACAATTGGCAGTTTGGGATGCCAGCCACAATAAGAGCAACCGCTACTTCCGTAGCGTTCAACAGATGTGTACCCATCGACACGGTTACGGTAGCCAAATGAAAAATTTGGCAGCACCCCTCCTCGGGTTTTGCCTTTTTCATGGCTACAATTGGCAGTTTGGGCTGCTACAGTGCGCTTCGTCAGGCCGGCAACCGCAATCTAACGGCCCGGTCGTCAGTGCCTAAGCTCAGCACGACACACCGTCGTCAGGTCGGCGACCGCACCTAAACAACCCGGTCGTCAGTGCCTAAGCTCAGCACGACACACCGTCGTCAGGTCGGCTACCGCACCCAAACAACCCGGTCGTCAGTGCCTAAGCTCAGCACGACACACCGTCGTCAGGTCGGCAACCGCACCCAAACAACCCGGTCGTCAGTGCCTAAGCTTAGCACGACACACCGTCGTCAAGTCGTCATTCGCGACCCGAACAACCCGGTCGTCAATGCCTAAGCTCAGCACGACACACCGTCGTCAGGTCGGCAACCGCACCTGAACAACCCGGTCGTCAGTGCCTAAGCTCAGCACGACACACCGTCCTCGGGTCGGCGACCGCACCCGAACAATCCGGTCGTCAGTGCCTAAGCTCAGCACGACACACCGTCGTCAGGTCGGCTACCGCACCTGAACAACCCGGTCGTCAATGCCTAAGCTCAGCACGACACACCGTCGTCAGGTGGGCAACCGCACCCAAACAACCCGGTCGTCAGTGCCTAAGCTCAGCACGACACACCGTCGTCAGGTCGGCAACCGCACCCGAACAACCCGGTCGTCAGTGCCTAAGCTCAGCACGACACACCGTCGTCAGGTCGGCTACTGCACCCGAACAATCCGGTGACACGTTGCAGGTACAGTAATGTTCCCCGCAGGGGCGAATAGTGTCACTTGTTCGTCAGACCAAACTCGAGCACGGTGTGAGTGTGCTCAAGTTTGGCGACTCAGTCCCTGCACGGTGGCGGTGTGCAGAAACAGGTCGTTCTAGTGTACACCCCAGCGACACTATTGGCCCCTGCACTCAAGAAAAGGCTGATTCGAGTCCGCAGGACAGGAGTATTTTTTTCGTCGGCCTGCGGAAAGTATCATCGTTCAGATGTTTGCACCTTGCTGCTGTGACTGAAAAGTGTCCGACCCCCCTCGTGCACTGCCCGCCCGGCTGCAATTGGCAACCGGGGGCTACGGTCCCTGCGTGCTCTCAGCACGCAGGTTCACGACTCACCTGACGTC
Source organism: uncultured Granulosicoccaceae bacterium (assembly GCA_938003855.1). Taxonomy (GTDB): domain Bacteria; phylum Pseudomonadota; class Gammaproteobacteria; order Granulosicoccales; family Granulosicoccaceae. The sequence continues at coordinate 2,841 of CALKXD010000290.1, forward strand.
TATTGCGAGGGCATCCGTCATCGATGCTCCGCCGACGCGCAGACGTGGCGCAGACGTGGCGCACTCCGGGTGAGCGCCGTAAGCGACTGATATGCCTGCAAAACGTAAGAATATCTCAAGCACTCAAACGAAGTGCCGGAAGTAGGCAAAACGACCGACAGAAAACTTGGTCTCGTCATATCCGAGCATTCTAAAAACTCCATATTGGCTCAATCGGTTGACGACACGTTTTGCGCCTGAAGATTTTTCGCAGGAGCGAGTTTTTTGTTTGCCCAACCAAATTTTCACGCATCGGAACGCTCAATTTTGTGGGGAATTTCATCGCCGACAAGTTTTGCGCGCAATGACGTCGCCCGCGCGTGCGTGAGAACAATTGCTTGAATTTGTTTGAATTGGCGGGCGCGCGCGCTTCTGGGTGCTACCGTAGTCGTACCATGACGAACGAAAGACCCAGTTGACAAAAAAACGCACAGAGTGCGTGCTCACAGGATGATCGTGTTAGAGCAGCTAAGCGTTGCTATATGCCAGCGTCAACTATTTCGACGCGTCGTTTGTCGCCTTGGGGCAGAGGCCGAGCGAAGAAAACGGTCAGAAACACAATTAGGCCACGTGGACAGGCCTGTCGCACATCGCGTGTGTTGCCCCGGCCCCTGTCACGAGCCCAGGCACAAGCAGGCCGCCTACCGTAGTCCGCATGTGTCGCACCGGCCGCTGTCACGACCCCAGGCACAAGCGGGCCGCCTACCGTAGTCCGCGTGTCTTGCACCGGCGCCTGTCACGAGTCCAGGCTCAAGCAGGCCGACTACCGTAATCCGCGTGTGTTGCACCGGCCCAGGTCACGAGCGCGAGCACGTCGTTGCCGCTTACCGTAATACGCATGTTCTGCGCCTGCGATAGCGACACAGTTGTCGTCCAAGCAGTGTTCGTCCGAGCAGTCGTCGTTGTCAGCCAAGCAATCGTCATCTTCGTCGTCGGCGACGAAGTCGTCGTCATCCGAGCAGACGCGTCCGACCACCGCGTGCGCTGTCAAGCGTGAACAGCGGTCGTTTTTTGTTCAGGAGTTTTTTTCCGTTGAGCTTTGAACTTTTCGTCGGATCTGTCGAGCTGAAAACTTTCTGTTCCCTCACCCGTCGGCGTCCTCACCGAGGTTGATCTACTGCGGTGTAGACGACGACGGCGAGACGACGACGGCGAGACGACGACGGCGAGACGACGACGGCGTGACGAGCGCGCAGTGCAAATTCATGCGCACATTTGAATTCGCGCGCGCGCGAAACGTGCGCGCTACCGTAGTCACAGCGTCGCGCACGCTCAAAACTTGCGCAGGCGATTTGGGCGCGAATTTGAACTTGCGCAAGAAAGTCCTGCACAAAAGTTGTTCAGTTTTTCGCGCTCTACAAGATGCGACCAAGCGCTAAACCTCTCGAGGTGTTTCGCCCAGAAAAATAAATCAATCCCACGTTGTATATACAAGTCTAGGGCCATCTACAAAATTCTTTGTAAATGGAAGCCGACGTCTTTGTGGGCTATTTTTTTCTTATTTTTCAGCTCGAAGGTTCTATCACAGCACTAGGCTTCAGAAAAGCCC
>CALKXD010000291.1 GCA_938003855.1 uncultured Granulosicoccaceae bacterium
GTTAATGTGAAATCTCGGCTGTATTTATAAGTGCATGATTTAGATGGTGTAGTTCGATGTGCGTGGCTAGGTGCTACATCCTTTGTAAGCCATTGCCAGCGCTAGGTTTTATAAAGCCGAAACGCCCACGGTAACTTGTAAGTAGTCAGTCCTGTGGTAGAGTTGCAGCCGTCCGGTCGGTCATGTGGGGTGTTGTGGGTCGATGTGGGGTAACTAACAATCTCACTGGCTAAATTCGTATCATGTTTCTTGGTAAAACAACTTTGACACTCGACTCTAAGGGGCGGATCGCCATACCCGCTCGCTATAGAGAACAGTTGTTGGATTTGTGCGACGGAAAAATGGTTATTACGTACAACCCGCATGACAACTGCCTGCCAATTTATCCCCACGGTGAATGGCAGGAATGTGAGCGTCAAATGGAAGAAGTAGAAGATCAATCCTCTGACTTTCGTCGTTTTCAACGTCTTATTTACTCGTACACCAATGAAGTGGATATGGACGGTAGTGGTCGGGTGCTCATTCCTCAAGCCTCCAGAGAAGAGGTCGGGTTAACTAAAAATGCCGTGCTTATAGGTCACGGGAAGAAGTTTGAACTCTGGGGAGAAGACAACTGGTTACGGGCCAGTAAAGAAGACAAGGAAAAACTTGTCGAAAGTCTTAAATCTCAAACGGAGCGCATGCATATCGGTTTCCGGCTTTGACCAAAGATCAGGGTCATATTTCGGTACTGCGCGCTGAGGCGATTGCGGCTCTCAATATAAAAGCAGACGGCTTCTATATCGACGCGACATTCGGTCGTGGCGGTCATAGCCGGGCGATATTGGATGCGCTCAATGAGCACGGAAAACTGCTTGCACTCGATTGTGATGCGCAGGCGGTAGAGCATGCCAGCAAGATGTTTGGCTGTGATCCGCGGTTTGAAATCAGACAATGTAACTACAGTGAAATAAAAGAGGCGGCAGCCGCGAGTGAAATGCTTGGTGCCGTGGACGGGGTTCTGTTTGATCTAGGGGTGTCTTCACCGCAACTCGATCAGGCCGGGAGAGGGTTTAGTTTTGACAGAGACGGGCCACTGGATATGCGCATGGATCAAACCAGGGGCATGCCTGTTTCTGAGTGGTTGTCATCTGTTGCCACCGAAGAGCTGGTGGTAGTTTTTAGAGAGTATGGCGAAGAGCGTTACGCAAAGCGGATTGCAGCGAAAGTGATAGAGGCAAGAGACCTGAAGGCTATAACAACAACTCGAGAGCTTGCTGAAATTATTAAGCAGGCACATCCGCGTTGGGAAAAACACAAGCACCCCGCAACGCGGTGCTTTCAGGCCTTGAGGATTTATATAAATCAGGAGCTTCAGCATTTGCGAGAAGCGCTTGAGCATACGGTCGATGTATTGCGACCCGGCGGGCGACTAGTTGTGATCAGTTTTCATTCTCTGGAAGACAGAATTGTAAAGCGCTTCATTCGTGGGCCGGATACCTCAGCCAATATTCCGCGCGGTCTACCGGTGCAACCCACAGTGATCGCTCCACGGATGATCAAGCGTGGTCGTGCAGTGAAGCCGTCAGATGCAGAAACCTCTGACAATCCGCGTGCGCGATCGTCAATTATGCGAATTGCAGAGAAGCCGCTATGACCGGGTTGCGAGTGGCTGTCGCTTTTCTTTTATCGTTCAATGTGGCCACGGCTATGGGCATTGTTTACAGCAAGCACGAAAGCCGAATGGTGTTCAAATCCATGCGGGCAATGCAGGATGGGATTGATCAGGCTCGCATTGAATGGGGGCGCCTGCAGATTGAAGAAAGCACCTTGGCGCGTTTCGGCCGGATCGAGGAAATAGCCACTTCGAGTCTGGGTATGCGCATGCCAGAGCACAACGAAATCAAGACGGTGCTGAAATGAGCGCCGCGTTGCAAGGGTCGAAGTTTGGCGGGCGCCGTGCATTTGTGCTCGGGGTGTTTCTGTTGCTAGGGCTGGTGCTGTGGGGGCGGGCGTTTCAGCTGCAGATTCTCGATGCAAAGTTCTATCAGCGACAGGGTGACGTAAGGCAGATACGTACGCTGCCCTTAGCGGCCCATCGCGGCATGCTGCTGGACCGCAACGGCGAGCCTTTGGCTGTCAGTTCCCCGATCAAGTCTATCTGGGCCGACCCGCGTGAATTGATCAAGCACGACAGCAAGCTCGATTTGCTTGGCTATGCACTGGAGATGGATCCCGGTCGAGTTCGCGAGTTAGTCAAAAAGGGCGTCGAGAACAAACGCGAGTTTATTTATCTGCGACGACATGTTCATCCACGGATAGCCAAAGCGCTGCAATCGATCAAAGATCGGGGGCAGATTAAAGGCGTCAATATTCAGCGGGAGTACGGACGGTATTATCCGAGCGGCGAGATTACTGCGCACGTGCTTGGCTTCAATAACATCGATGACCAGGGGCAGGAAGGGCTGGAAATGGCCTTTGACGACTGGTTGGAAGGAACGCCCGGCAAGCGCCGTGTAGTCACTGATGTTCTCGGTGACGCGATTGAAGATATCGAGCTTGTTGCTGAAGCACAGCCCGGCCGCGATCTGGTGTTAAGTATCGATAAGCGAATTCAATATCTGGCCTATCGCGAATTAAAACAGGCCGTGCAACGCAACGGTGCAAAGTCGGGATCTGCGGTGGTGCTGGACTCGCGCACCGGCGAAGTACTGGCGATGGTCAATCAGCCATCCTATAACCCGAATCGGTTTTCCGAGCGCGTGGGCGGGATCAAACGCAATCGGGCTGTGACAGATGTTCTCGAGCCCGGGTCGACGATCAAGCCGTTTACTGTGGCCGCTGCGTTGGAGAGTGGTTTGTTTACGGCTGATGATGTCATTGATACCGCCCCCGGCAGATTTAATGTCGGTCGCTACGTAGTGCGGGACTATCGCAACTATGGTGAGTTATCGCTCACCGGAATACTGAAAAATTCCAGTAATATCGGCGCCAGCAAGATTTCTCTGCAGCTTGAGCGAGATCAGTTGTGGCGGGCTTTTGATCGGCTCGGTTTCGGGCAATCACCCCTTATAGAATTTCCGGGGGCTGTGTCGGGGTCGTTCCCACATTATTCAAAGTGGTCTGTCGTGCGGCAGGCAACCGTTGCCTATGGGTATGGCGTCTCAACCACCGTGCTTCAACTCGCGCGTGCCTATGCGGCGCTTGCTTCTGATGGAATGATGCCTGAAGTCACGTTCCAGAAGCTCAATGGCGAGCCGCGCATGGAGCGGGTTTTTAGTGAAGACATTGCCCGGCAGGTGCGCACCATGATGCGTGCGGTTGTCAGTGACGGCACCGGTAAGGCGGCCGGTATTCCGGGCTATACCGTTTCCGGCAAAACCGGTACCACGCATATTTCCGAAAACGGCAGCTACGCCGATGACCGCTATATATCGCAGTTTGCCGGCATGGCGCCGGCCGATAACCCGGCGATGGTGGCGGTTATAGTGATCAAGGAACCACGTGGCAAATATTACGGTGGCGAAGTTGCCGCACCGGTATTTTCGCGGATTATGGCGGGCGCTCTGCGGATACGCAATGTGAATCCTGATGGTAAGCAGGTGTACGGTATGCATCCGGTGGGGATCAAAAAATGAACTCCGGGCGCATTACCCTGACAGACCCGGCGCCTGGCAGTAGTCAACCGCTGATGAGTTTGCTGGCCGGTTGGGCAGAGGTTCCCGCTGAACTTGATCGTCCCGTTGCCGGTGTCCAGCTGGATAGCCGCAATGTCACTGATGGTGATTTGTTCATCGCACTTGCCGGGCTTACCGTCAACGCGATGGATTATCTGCCTGCGGTGATCGCAGCCGGCGCCACGGCGGTGCTTACCGAACTGGGTGGTGAGCGTCCGAATGCTGCAGAGAAAGAGCTTTTGCGGCAGCATTCAATTGCGCACATCGAGGTTGAAAAATTACCGCTGGTGGCCGGAGAGATCGCCGGTCGTTTTTTTGGTGATCCCTCGCGAGCGCTGAAAGTGATTGGCGTGACGGGTACTGATGGCAAAACATCGGTCTGTCATATGCTCGGGCAAACCCTCAATGCGCACCGGCCTAACTGCGGAGTTATAGGCACCTTGGGATGGGGCTTTAGTGGTCATTTGAAAGACGCCGGTCTGACGACACCCGATGCGGTAAAGCTGCAGTCGTCACTGGCCCGGTTTCGCGATGCGGGTGCCGCCTATGCGGCGATGGAAGTATCATCGCATGCGTTAGCTCAGTTCCGGGTGGCTGGTATTTCATTTGATGTGGCGGTGTTAACCAATCTCGGGCGTGATCATCTCGATTACCACGGCGACATGGCCAGTTATCGAGTTGCCAAAGAAGCATTGTTTTATCAGCCTCAGTTGCGCGCGGCGGTGATCAATATAGATGATGAGTTCGGCGCCAGTCTGGTCGGGCGACTGACCGACCTCGAGGTCACCACCTTCGGAGCCGATGCCGGCGGTGAGCGGCATATCCGGTACAGCAATGTTGTGCAGCAATCCGACGGTCTGCAATTCGCCCTCGACTATGATGGTGACAGCTATCAGGTGGAAAGCCGGCTGATTGGTCGATTCAACGTCCAGAATATGGTGGCTACTTTCGGGGTGCTGGTCGTGTCTGGCCTCTCCCCGGACCTGGCTGCAGTCGCGCTGCAGTCTTTGCAGCCGGTGCCAGGCAGGATGGAAACGACCCGACTCGCGAACGGCGCGCTGGTCATTGTGGATTATGCGCACAATCCGCACGCTCTGGAGTCGGTGCTCAAGTCAGTCTCTGAGCATGTCACCGGGCGAGTGCTGGTGGTCTTCGGTTGCGGGGGGGATCGCGATCAGGGTAAGCGACCGGTGATGGCCTCGGTCGCTGAGCGCTTCGCCGACGAATGTATTGTCACTGATGACAATCCGCGCGGTGAGAATGGTGATGAGATCGTCCGTCAGATTCTGCAAGGTTTTGAAAGCACGTCGGCAGTACATGTCGAAAGAGACCGTAAGCGGGCAATACAGCATGCGCTGGGTAAAGCCACAGCGGCTGACTGCGTGGTGGTTGCTGGCAAGGGACACGAGAACTATCAATTGGTTGGAGACAGACGTCTGGTTTTCAGTGATAGCAGTGTGGTTGCGGAGTACGCCACGTGAACGGCATAACGCTCACTGATCTTGCGTCAGCCTGTGGTGGTCACCTGGAGGGGCCGGATCTGGAAATAACACGTGTCTGCACTGACTCTCGATCTGTGCAGGCTGGTGATATTTTTCTGTGCCTGCGCGGTGATAATTTTGACGGCCATGACTACGCGCTTCGTGCAGTCGACGCCGGTGCTGTCGCGGTGGTTGTAGAAACCGTTGTCGATACCCGAGTTGCGCAACTGGTGGTGCCTGACACTCAAAAAGCGCTAGGCCTTGCCGCGATGCTATGGCGACAATCTCTACCGGTTAAGCTGGTGGGTGTGACGGGTAGTAACGGTAAAACCACCGTAAAGCAACTGCTGACATCAATTTGTGTTGCCGACGGCCAGGCGCATGCAACACGGGCCAACGATAATAATCAGATTGGTGTGCCGCAAACGCTCTTTGGAATCACTGCCGAACACAAGTACGCGGTTGTAGAGATGGGCGCTAATCAGCCCGGTGAAATAGAGTGGCTAAGCCATATTTCACAGCCCACGGTGGCACTGATCACCAATGCCAGCGCATCGCATCTGGAGGGATTTGGCTCTGTAGAGACAGTCGCCAGGGAAAAGGGTGCCATTTACCAAAGCCTGATTGACGGTGGTATTGCGGTCATAAACGCAGACGACGACTTTGCCCCTTATTGGCGACAGGAAAACGCAGCCAGAACGGTGATAACGTTTGGTGCCGGGGCAAACGCAGACGTCTATGCAGAGCGACTGAGCGCTACTCGAATTGTGCTGAATTATTGTGGTGAAGCCGTTCAGTGCGAATTCTTGCTCCCCGGTCAGCACAACGTGCTGAATGCCGCCGCCGCTGCAGCAGCGGCTATCGCGGTTGGTGTGCCACTAGAGCGCATCGCTGTCGGCTTATCGCAGGCTACGGCTGTTGCAGGCCGATTGAATTTCCATTACCCGGACAGCGGACACGTGATCATCGATGACACCTATAACGCAAATCCGGCGTCGACTCGTGCGGCGATCGACGTGCTGCAGCAAACAGACGGACAAAAAATCCTGCTGCTCGGCGATCTGCGCGAACTAGGAGCAGATGCTCAGCAGCAGCACACGTCCATAGGTCGCTACGCAAAGATGCATGGTGTTGATTGTCTGTTGACCTTCGGGCCACTGTCGCGCCATGCGTCGATAGAATTCGGCCAGGCTGAAAACTGCTTCAATAATAAAGCAGACATGTTGCAGTGTGCCATTGAGGCGATGAGCACCAAGAGTGTGGTGCTGGTAAAAGGATCGCGCTCAATGCAGATGGAGGAGTTGGTTGCCGGATTGCTCGCCTGGGATACTGACGAGCGCCGTACCACAGGGAAGAATCACCCATGATGATTTTTCTCGCCGAGTGGCTCAGTCAGTACAACGATGACTTCCGTGTTTTTCAGTACATTACCCTGCGTGCGATTATCGCCGCGCTGACATCACTGATTACCTGCCTGGTGTTTGGGCCGGTCATGATTCGCAAGTTGACGGCAGCCAGTATCGGTCAAAGTGTTCGTGCTGACGGACCGAGTACGCATTTGTCCAAGGCGGGTACCCCCACTATGGGCGGTGTCATGATACTGGTTGCGGTTGCGATCAGCGTTTTGCTCTGGTCTGATCTCACCGTGCGTCATGTTTGGGTCGTGTTATTTGTCATGGTCTCGTTTGGTGCTATCGGCTGGGTAGATGACTACCGAAAAGTGATGCAAAAAAATTCTGCCGGATTGTCGGCGTCAGCCAAGTATTTCTGGCAGTCGGTGTCGGCACTTGCTGCAGCCGTTTTTATATTTTATACCGCACGTGGTGCAGCCGAAGTGAGCTTGCTGGTGCCGTTTGTAAAAGATGTATCGATATTTCTAGGCGTGTTTTTTATACCGCTGGCCTACTTTGTCATCGTCGGTACCAGTAATGCGGTGAATCTAACAGACGGTCTGGACGGACTCGCGATCATGCCGGCGGTGATGGTGGCGGCCGGGCTGGGAATATTCGCCTACGTCACCGGTCACGCCGTGTTCTCTGATTACCTGGGGATTCCCGGTATTCCAGGTGTGGGTGAGTTGACGGTGTTTTGCTCAAGTCTGGTCGGTGCGGGTCTCGGGTTTCTCTGGTTCAATACTTATCCTGCCCAGGTGTTTATGGGGGATGTCGGTGCGCTGGCTATTGGGGCGGTGATCGGTGTGACGGCGGTGTTAGTCAGGCAGGAGCTGGTGCTTTTCATCATGGGTGGGGTGTTTGTGATGGAGACTGTCAGTGTGGTGTTGCAGGTGGCCTCATTTAAAATGACTGGCAAGCGTATGTTTCGCATGGCGCCTATCCATCATCACTTTGAGCTTAAAGGCTGGCCGGAGCCCAGAGTCATTGTGCGGTTCTGGATTATCACGTTTATTCTTGTGCTGGTCGGCATGGCCAGTTTGAAGATTCGCTGATATGACGACGCATAACACCAGACAATTGATTGTTGGATTCGGCGTTAGTGGCTTGTCCGTGGCTCGCTATCTCGCGGCCCGTGGCGAGTCCTTCGAGATTGCCGACCGCCAGCCAGCGCTGTCGTCCGCACTGGTGCAGCAGTTGCCGCTGCTGGCGGACGTTGCCTATCATGCAGGTGGCTGGACTGCGGAGTTGCTCTGCCAGTTTGATCGGCTGATCGTCAGCCCCGGTGTGCCAACCAGAACCGCTGCGTTTGACCAAGCCCGATCCGCCGGTATCGATGTGATCAGTGATGTTGAACTGTTTGCCAAAGTGGTGCGTCGCCCAGTGTTATCGGTGACCGGTTCCAATGGAAAAAGTACGGTGGTATCAATGATTGGCAGCATTCTGCAAGCGGCGGGATTGCGTGCCGCGGTGATCGGTAATGTCGGTTTGGCTTGTCTGGATGGTTTGGCAGACGACGAGATCGATGTCTATGTACTGGAGCTGTCCAGCTTTCAACTGGAGAATACGCACTCGTTAAAATCCGTCAGGGCGACCGTCCTCAATATCAGTGAAGATCATATGGACCGCTATGACGGGCTGGATGACTATGCGGCGGTTAAGCGGCGCATCTATGACCACGCGGATAGCGTGCTGATTAATGACGACGATGACAAAACCCGGGCTGCCGTGGTCATGCCGTCGGCGCATGTTTCGTTTTCAGCGACCGATGAAAATGCCGATTGGCATCTGGCTGGCCACACTCTAACGGGGCCGGGTGATATCCGCGTCGATGCGTCTGTGCTTCGGGTCAGCGGCGGGCACAATTGTGTGAATGCATTGGCAGCGATGGCGATGGCGTCGGCGGTCCTGGATGGTTTGGCGTTGGGCGATGCGCAGCAACGTTCGGCTATTTTCAGTAGCGGCCTGCACAGCTTCACAGGGTTGGCGCATCGCACTGAGCTTGTCTGTCAGAGTGAGGGCGTCAGTTGGTTCAATGATTCGAAAGGCACCAACGTCGGCGCTTGCGTCAGTGCAATTAATGGTATGGCAGGGCCAGTGGTGCTGATCGCCGGTGGTCAGGGCAAAAACGCAGAATTTTCCCCATTGGTTGAAGTCATTGCACAGAAGTGCCGGGCAGTCATTCTGATTGGTGAGGACGCTGAAAAAATTCATCAGGCTATTGGCGATACTGTTCCGGTGTATCGGGAGGATTCCCTGCAGGGTTCTGTATTACGAGCGCGGGATATCGCCTGTCATGGTGATTGTGTGCTGTTGTCACCCGCTTGTGCGAGTTTTGATATGTTCAGTAACTTTGAAGAGCGCGGTACGTCGTTCGTGAGTGAGGTGCAAAAATTATGCGCCTGAATGATGAAATGAGTGTTGCTCTGGAAGCCCCTCCCGCCAGGCGCAGGAACATACTTCGCGAGACCGCGGTGATCACCGAGCGGAATATCGTTGACTGGCATTTTGTGCTGTTAATCTGCGTGCTCGCGGCGGTAGGTCTGGTGATGGTGTTTTCCGCATCGATTTCTCAATCGGAAGGTGCTATTGAAAAGACGCTGGTCTATGGCCGCAATCAATCGATCTATCTTCTGCTTGGTGCATTAATAGGCTCCGCTCTGTGGCGCGTTCCGCTGAGTACCTGGGAGCGTCACGGGCCTTTGTTGCTGGCGATCAGCTTTGCCGGGTTGGTGCTGGTGCTGATTCCCGGAATTGGCAGCAATGTCAATGGCAGTCAGCGCTGGATCAAGATCGGTGTATCGGTACAGCCCTCTGAAATCTATAAAGTAGCGATCATTATCTTTCTGGCTGGTTTTTTTGTTCGCAAAGGTGAGCAGATCCGTAATCGCATTGGTGTATTTATGACGCCGCTGTTGATTGCCGCTTTGTCTGCAGTGGTGTTGCTAATGGAGCCGGATTTCGGCGCTACCGTGGTGATTACCATGACTATTGTGGCGATGATGTTTATTGCCGGCGTTCGATTCCTGCACTTATTTGCAGTGATTGGTGTGCTGGTGCCTGCAGCCATTAGCGCGATTTTACTGTCACCCTATCGCAAGACCCGGTTGTTCAGTTTTATGAACCCCTGGGATGACCCCTTTGATACCGACTTCCAGTTAACGCAATCGTTGATCGCGGTCGGCCGCGGCTCCTGGAGCGGTGTTGGAGTTGGCAGCAGTGTGCAGAAAATGGCCTACCTGCCTGAGGCGCACACTGACTTTGTCTTTGCCGTCATGGCAGAAGAAACCGGTCTCCTTGGCGTGACTCTGGTGATCGGATTATTTGCATTGATCGTTTCGCGGTGTTTTCGTATTGCCAGAAACGCCGAGCGTGCCGGTCACGATTTTGGTGCTCATCTGGCTACCGGTATCGGTTTCTGGTTCGGGTTACAGGCATTTATAAACATTGGCTCTAACATGGGTGTATTGCCGACCAAAGGCATTACGCTGCCGCTGTTCAGTTATGGTGGCAGCAGTATGATCATGGTGTGCGTTGCCTGTGCGCTGGTGTTGCGAGTGGCGCGCGAGTCGTCGGAGCAGACAGCCGCTGAATTTACCCGTGCCGTTGCTACGCGCCGGGAAACGCCGGAGGTGCTGCGTCGTGTCTGAGCAACCTGTACTTATAACCGCTGGCGGAACCGGAGGGCACGTGTTTCCTGCGCTTGCTGTTGCCACGGCCTTGCGTGAGCAGAATATTCCGGTGGTCTGGGTGGGCACCGAGCGCGGAATTGAATCGACGTTGGTTCCTGACTGGGGTTTTCCCCTGCAGACCATCACCGTCACGGCACTGCGTGGCAATGGTCTGCTGAAACGCGTGCGCAGCCTGGTTACTTTGGTTGGTGCCGTATGGAATTCTATCGCCATAATCCGTCGTACTCGACCACGTGCCGTATTGGGGATGGGCGGCTATGTGTCTGGCCCGGTGTGCCTGGCGGCCCGGTTGTGTGGCCGGCGCATGGTTCTGCATGAGCAGAACGCTGTGGCAGGCTTTACCAACAAGATTCTTAATCGCTTTGCCGCCACTGTGATGGAAGCTATGCCAGGCGCTTTTCGGGCCGGCCGTGCTGCTGTGCATACCGGTAACCCGGTGCGCTCGAATATCCTCGGTGTCGAAGCACCGGCACAACGCATGGCAGGTCGTACTGGGGCAAAGCGGGTTCTTGTCATTGGTGGTAGTCAGGGCGCGAAGGCGCTTAATGAATTAGTACCGCAGTCTATTGCGCTACTTGACGAGCCGGTCGAGGTGCGTCATCAGACCGGTGAGCGCTGGATCGAGCAGACAACACAGGCCTATGCAGGCAGCAGTCATCCGGTACAAGTGATCTCGTTTATAGATGATATGGCGGATGCCTACCGTTGGGCAGATCTGATCATCTGCCGCTCAGGGGCGATGACCGTGGCCGAGATTTCTGCTGTCGGTCTTGCGTCTATTCTGGTGCCGTTTCCGAGCGCTGTTGATGATCACCAGACTGTAAACGGCCAGTACCTCGTTGATCATGGCGCTGCTGTGATGCAGCAGGAGTCGCAGTTGACTGCCGAAGGACTGGCCAGCCAAATATCGGCATTAGTCCGTAACCGGGAAACACTAATTACTATGGCAGAAAAGGGCCGGAATGCATCCCGGCGTGATGCAACCCAGCGGGTTGTCGACAACATACTGGAGAACGTTTGATGGCTATGCCCGCAAGTAGTGCCGGTATTCAAAGCTGGATGCGCCGAATTGATCATGTGCATTTCGTCGGAATCGGCGGTGTGGGTATGGGCGGGATTGCCGAGGTGATGGTGAACCTGGGTTACAGCGTGAGTGGTTCTGATACATCTCGCAACGCGCTGGTGCTTCGACTCGAGTCGATTGGTGCGCGGGTGTTTACCGGGCACGCGGCCGATAATGTCAGTGGCGTTGATGTGGTGGTTGTGTCGTCCGCGATATCAGAGGATAACCCCGAGGTGCTGGCGGCCCGGCAAGGGCGGATACCGGTTATCAGACGTGCCGAGATGCTGGGCGAACTAATGCGCTTTAAGCAGGGGATTGCTATCGCCGGCACCCATGGTAAAACCACCACCACAAGTCTGGTTGCCAGCTTGTTGACTGAGGGGGGGATGGATCCAACGTATGTTATTGGTGGCAAGCTGAATAGCTCTTCTACCAATGCCTATCTGGGGCAGTCAGAATGGCTGGTCGCCGAGGCTGACGAGAGCGATGCGTCGTTCCTGTCGTTGCAGCCTGTGATCGCGATTGTGACGAATATCGATGCAGATCATCTGTCGTCCTATGAGAATGACTTCGAACGATTGAAAAACGCATTTCTAGAATTCATTCAACATCTGCCGTTCTATGGGTTGGCAGTCGTGTGCATCGATGACGATACCGTCAAGGAAATTATTGAACGTATCGCACGTCCGGTAATGACATACGGCTTTGATGCAGATGCTGATGTAGCCGGCCTGAACTTCAGACAGGATAAAATGAAATCCTGCTTCGATGTGCGTCTCCCCGATGGCAGTGAAATGCGCCAGATTACGCTCAACCTGCCTGGTATTCACAATGCCCAGAACGCATTGGCAGCGGTAGCCGTTGGCTGGGAGCTTGGTTTGCGGGCCACCACTATCCGCCGTGCTTTTCAACATTTTCAGGGAATTGGGCGGCGCGCTCAATCGCTTGGCGTGCTGAACCTCAGTGACGGTCGTGCAGAATTGTATGACGACTACGGTCACCACCCGAGAGAAGTGGCGGCAACCCTTAAAGCAATCGCCAGCGGTAGTCCTGATAACCGCCTGGTCGTGGTGTTTCAGCCGCATCGGTATACCCGAACCAGAGATTTGTTTGACGATTTCACCGATGTATTGGCAGAGGCTGATGTACTGGTGCTTTGCGAAGTCTATCCGGCCGGAGAGCAGCCGATAGCCGGTGCCGACGGCAGAGCGCTGGCGCGGGCAATCCGGCAGCGTGGTGTGATCGACCCGATCTTTGTGCCAGAGGTGGATGCTGTGGCCAAAACACTGCGGGGTGTATTGGTAGATGGTGATGTGGTGTTAACGCTTGGTGCCGGTTCTATCGGCGCTGTTGCGGCGGCATTGCCCGATGCATTCAGTCAGGATAACGTCGATGTCTGAGCAGGCCGCAGCGATGGATGGTGGCGACTACGGCAAAGTCGCTGTGCTTATGGGCGGCTGGTCTGCGGAGCGCGAAGTGTCCCTGAACAGTGGCGCACAAGTGTTGGCAGCACTGCAGGAAATTGGCGTCGATGCCTTTGCTGTGGATGTTGAGCGAGCCGCACTGGGGGCAGCGTTGAGCGGCAAATGTGATGTGGTTTTTAATGTATTACATGGCACCTGGGGGGAGGATGGCAGAGTGCAGGGATTTCTCGATACCCTGGGCATTCCCTATACCGGTAGTGGTGTGCTGGCCAGCGCTGTGACCATGGACAAGCATCTGAGCAAAACGCTTTGTCGGCAGCATGGTATTCCAACCCCGCCATGGGCATTAGTGAAAAGTCTGGATGAATGCGTGGTGGCGGCACAGAGCATCGGGTTTCCTCTAGTGATCAAGCCAGCCTGTGAAGGGTCCAGTATTGGTGTGTCTATTGTGCAGAACAATGAAGTGAGTGCGGCCTATGAGCTTGCCGCCGGTTATGGTGATGTCATTGTTGAGAAATTTGTTGACGGCGCGGAGATCACAGCGGCCATTTTAGATGATCGTGTTTTACCACTGGTGAAAATTTCTACCCCGAATCAATTCTATGACTACCAGGCCAAGTATCTTGAAGATTCAACGGAGTATGAATGTCCCTGCGGGTTGCCGGAGGATCTGGAACGCGAAATTCAAGATCTGGCGTTAAATGCATTCCAGCGGCTGCAGTGTCACGGTTGGGGGCGTGTAGATTTTCTACTCGACGCTGACAACAAGCCCTATTTTCTGGAGGCGAACACCGCCCCGGGGATGACCAGCCATAGTCTTGTGCCGATTGCGGCGAACGCCGTCGGTCTGAGCTTCCCTGAATTAGTCATGCGCATACTGAGTACTACCGGGAGCAACCCACGGTGATGAGTTACGATGAGCCGATTTCACCGGTTGATACCGACCGCACAGTCGCATCGGCAATAGCGTTTGTGGCGGCGATTGTTGTGCTGGGTATATTGTTTTTCATGGGTAAACTGGTGCTTGATCATTTTCGTGATCCGGGCCGTTTCCCCATTCGAAGCGTGGTGGTTGAGGGTGTCTACCAGCACACCGACCAGGACTTACTGCGAGATCGCGTAATGACCCAGGCAGAACGTGGATTTTTTAACCTGGATATAGCGCAGATACAAAAGGAAGTGGAAGGTCTGCAATGGGTAGACAAAGCCTATGTCCGTCGCGTGTGGCCTGAGAGCATCAGTGTGCATCTGGAAGAGCATAAGGCCGTTGCGCGCTGGGGTGAAGCCGGATTGATCAGTGATAACTTTAAACTGTTTTTTCCGCCAAAATTAAATGCCAGCAATGGCACTGCGGTGAATTCTTACCTGGAGCAATTGCCGCAGCTGGATTCACCTGAGAGAAGACACGTTGCGTTACTGAAGTTACTGATGGAAACCCGTCCTTTGTTTAGTAAGGTCGAAGCCCCGCTTACCGGCATATCAGAGGACGAAAGGAGGTCGGTAACGTTAACGTTGAAAAACAATGTAAAGGTTATTATAGGGCACCGTCTTATAAGCGAGCGTATAGAGCGATTCGCAGATATTTTCAGATCCTATGTTGCTCCGGTGTATGACGACGTTGTCAAGGTCGATATGCGTTACACCAATGGCTTTGCAATGGCACGTAAGGGATCGCCATCCAACAGTACGAGGGTAGATTGATGGCAGTGAGTTCTGAGCAGAGAATTGTTGTCGGGCTGGACATTGGCACGTCGAAAATTGTTGCGATCATTGCCAATGTGAGTGATGGTGATCGCGTTGATATTATCGGTCTGGGCCACAAGCCATCACAGGGTCTGAAAAAAGGCGTTGTGGTCAATATAGAATCCACGGTTACGTCTATCCGGGAGGCTGTGCATGAGGCAGAGCTCATGGCAGGTATTCAGGTGAAATCTGTCTATGCAGGGATAGCCGGTAGCCATATAAAAAGCCTCAATTCACACGGTATAGTTGCGATCAGGGATGGCGAGGTGTCGGCCAGTGACGTAGAACGGGTGATTGATGCGGCCAAGGCAGTGGCTATTCCGGCGGATCAGAAGATTCTGCATGTATTGCCGCAGGAATTTATCATCGATAACCAGGACGGTATCCGCGAGCCCATCGGCATGTCAGGAGTCAGGCTTGAAGCGAAAGTGCATCTGGTCACCGGCAGCTTGAGTTCGTCGCAGAATATCAGCAAGTGTGTGCAACGCTGTGGCCTGGAGGCTGATGACATCATCCTGGAACAGCTGGCGTCATCGTTTGCGGTATTGACTGAAGATGAAAAAGAGCTGGGTGTATGTCTGGTGGATATCGGTGGCGGTACCACGGATATCGCTGTGTTTACCGAAGGCGCGATTCGACACACGGCAGTGATACCGATTGCCGGAGATCAGGTCACTAACGATATTGCTGTGGCATTGCGAACGCCGACACAGTACGCAGAAGATATTAAAGTTCGATACGCCTGCGCGTTGCGGCAATTGGCGGATCCTGAAGAGGCAATAGAGGTTCCGGGTGTCGGTGACCGACCGCCACGTGAGCTTGCGCGGCAAACATTGGCAGAGGTGGTGGAACCACGCTACGACGAATTGCTCAGCCTGGTGCAGGCCGAGCTACAGCGCAGTGGGTTTGAGGAGTTGTGTGGTTCCGGCATAGTGTTGACCGGAGGCAGTTCAAAAATGGAGGGAGTCGTTGAGTTAGCAGAAGAAGTATTCCATATGCCAGTCCGTCTCGGAGAACCGCAAAATATATTCGGGCTGGCTGATGTGGTTTGTAATCCGATTCATGCAACCGGAGTCGGGCTGGTGATGTATGGCCAGCGAGCCGGGGGGCGGATGACGGATGACACAAGTAGGAAGGAAGTGAGTGAGGAGGGGATGTTGGAGAAAATGAAAAGTTGGTTCAAGCGAAATTTCTAGTCCGGATCACTGCCCCACGCGTCGTCGGCGGTTGGGAAAGTGGTCGGACAGTGCTTGGTAGCTGGTAATTTAATTTGTTGCGTCTGTGCGCGAATAACCGAGGGTCAAACATGTTTCAATACGATATAAATCAAAATCAGTCAGCAGTTATTAAGTTGATTGGCGTTGGCGGTGGTGGTGGCAACGCCGTCGAGCACATGATGAATGCGAACATTCATGGTGTGGAATACATCTGTGCAAATACAGATGCGCAGGTACTTTCCAAGATGGGCGCCAAGAGCACCATTCAGCTTGGCACCGAAATAACCAAGGGCCTGGGCGCGGGGACTAATCCTGATATCGGTCGTCAGGCAGCGCAGGAAGATCGCGACCATATAGCGCAGGTGATTAACGGCGCTGACATGCTATTCCTGACCGCTGGCATGGGTGGCGGCACCGGCACTGGAGCGATCCCGGTGATCGCCTCTATTGCCAAGGATCTCGGAATTCTGACCGTGGCGGTTGTGACCAAGCCTTTTCCGTTTGAGGGTGGCAAACGTCGCCAGGTGGCGGAAGATGGCCTGGTGGAACTACGACAGCATGTGGACTCATTGATCATCGTGCCAAACGAAAAACTGCTGACCAATCTGGGTCCGAATGTCACTGTGTTGCAGGCGTTCAAGGCGGCCAATGATGTATTGAAAAATGCCGTTCAGGGTATTGCCGAAATTATCACCAACCCGGGTTTGATCAACGTGGATTTCGCGGATGTTCGAGCGGTAATGCTGGAAATGGGTCAGGCGATGATGGGCACGGGTAGTGGTCACGGCGAAAATCGTGCTGCGGAAGCGGCATCCATGGCAACGCAAAGCCCGTTACTTGACGATATCAATCTCAAAGGCGCACGTGGGATTCTGTGTAATATTACTGCCGGTTCAGATTTGTCGATGAACGAATTTCAAACGGTCGGTGATATCCTCGAAGAGATCGCTGCAGTCGATGCCAATGTCGTTATCGGTACCTCGATCGACAAAGAAATGGAAGGTGAGATCCGCGTTACTGTGGTGGCCACTGGACTGGAAAACGAGCGGGCCCGCAAGCCAATGAAAGTGGTCACGTCAGATAAAGACAAACGCGATAAAGACAACTTCAGGCACCTTGATACTCCGGCCATTGCCAGGCAGAACTCCGGTGCTGATAGTAAAGTCACTTCGCGCACCGCTCCGTTGGAAGGGAAATTCAAGCAACCTGAAAAGCCGCGTGCCAGTGCTCGCAGCGCACCAGGACGGGCCGCTCCGAAGCAAGTCGAGTACGCGGCGGTAGAGCTTGATGATGAGATAGAGTATCTGGATCTGCCAACCTTTCTGCGTCGTCAGGCAGACTAGATCGGTTGCACGACCGGTGCACGGCAATGTGCGCCGGTGCGAAATTCTCGTACAAGGATGTGCGTAATTCGCGATTTCCGCTGATTTCACCCCCTGTGCTGGCTTCATTGGTCAGCGCAGGTTCGGTGCAATGGTTATAATTACCAGAGCTTAAGGGTGCTGGAGCTAGCCATGGCGAATGCATTACGATTCGCGTCTGCGCTGCACAAAATTACTTGCAAAAAGCGGCTCAAGACAACAATTAATAATAATGATGTAGCCCTGAGGCAGGGTTAACGCCTTAAAATAAAGGAAATATCAGGTGATCCGCCAGCGAACCCTAAACAATCCCATCCACGCTACAGGTGTTGGACTGCATACCGGGCGTAAAGTGTACCTGACTTTGTCACCAGCCCCGATTAACACCGGTATTGTGTTTCGCCGTGACTTAGGCAGCAAGACAGTTTCAATTCCTGCCACCGCCGAGCAGGTAGTCTCTACCGAGCTCGCGACGACTATCGGCGATGACGAAGGCAATACCATCTCCACTATCGAGCACCTGATGGCAGCGTTTGCCGGCCTGGGCATCGATAACTGCTTTGTCGATGTGAGTGCTCGCGAAGTTCCAATCATGGACGGTAGTTCTGCACCATTCATCTTTTTGATTCAGTCGGCTGGTATCCGTGAACAGGTCGCACTGAAAAAATTTATTAAAATCAACGAGCCCATTGTCTATGAAGAGAACGACAAATGGGTACGCTTCGATCCCTACGATGGTTTTCGGGTTAATTTTGAAATTGACTTCAAGCATCCGGCAATTGCCGAAGGGGCGCAGGTTGCGATTATTGACTTTTCCTCCACGTCATTCATCCGCGAGATCAGCCGTGCCCGGACATTCGGCTTTATGAGTGATATCGAAGAGTTGCGTAAACGCGATCTGGCGTTGGGCGGTTGCCTCGACAATGCCATTGTAGTCGACAACTACAAAGTGCTGAATGCAGACGGTTTGCGCTACAGCGATGAGTTTGTGCGACACAAGATCCTCGACGCCATCGGTGATTTGTTCCAGCTCGGGTGCGGTGTGATCGGGCAGTTCACGGGTTACAAGTCAGGTCACGGCCTGAACAACCAGTTGGTACGGACGCTGTTACAGCATCCTGAATCATGGGAAGAGGTCACCTTTGAAGAAGAAGAAGCGCCTATTTTGTACTCCCAGCCGCTGGCTGCAGCAAGCTAGCGAAGGCCTTGGCCGGGGCGCTCGATTGCCGGCACCGTGCGAGCATTGACCTGGCGAATAACCTGGCCGTTAGCACTGAAAACCTTGACGATTTCTGCATCATAGAAACGAATTTTTGAAGTCCAGGCTGGCGTGTCAGCGAACAGAGTCAGGTTGGTGTCGTCGATTGCAGCGTAGACAATGTGATCCAGAAACTGCGGTGGCAACGCCAGGGTGAGTATGTCCCTGATTGCCGTCCAGTTTCGGGTGCGAGCCAAAAGTTCGGTTTTCAGATAGGAATCAATCTTCTGCATGGGAACCAACTCTGCTGTGACGGTCTTTGGGGGGAATCAGGTGGATAAATTGCGGGTGTGACCCAGTGCAATTGCCTGCAATCTGGCACGGATTTTTGGTTGCCGGGCGTCTTGCATGATCCTTTTCTGTCCACATCTAATATACTACGAGTGCCGGTTGCAATTACGGCCAACTTCCACACCTGATATTATCGGGCTGACACAGTGCCTGGAAACAACTAATGACTCAATGCTTGGCGCGGGTAGCTGACAAATGATCAGTAATCTCGTAAAAAAATTCATCGGCAGTCGCAACGATCGACTGGTCAAACAGTACCAAAAAACGGTGATCGCGGCTAACCAGTTGGCTGATGCTGTTGCGGCATTATCGGACGAGCAGCTCAAGGCGAAAACCGATGAGTTCAAAGGCAAGCTGGCCGATGGCGCTACCCTTGAGGAGCTCTTGCCGGAGGCGTTCGCCGTGGTACGCGAGGCGGGCACTCGTGCGATGGGGATGCGGCACTACGATGTTCAGTTGATCGGTGGCAGTGTGCTGAACGATGGAAAAATCGCCGAAATGCGCACCGGTGAGGGCAAGACTCTGGTGGCCACCTCGGCGGTGTATCTGAACGCATTAACCGGCAAAGGCGTGCATGTCGTTACGGTTAATGATTACCTCGCCCAGCGTGACTCCGAATGGATGAGCAAGCTTTACACGTTTCTCGGTCTGACCGTCGGAGTCATCGTCAGCGGGCTTGCCTCCGCAGACCGTCGCGCCGCTTACGCCGCTGACGTGACCTACGGCACCAACAACGAGTTCGGGTTTGACTACCTGCGTGACAACATGGCGTTGACGCTGGAGGATAAAGTTCAGCGGGGCTTGCATTACGCGATTGTCGATGAGGTCGACTCGATCCTGATCGATGAAGCACGCACGCCGTTGATTATCTCCGGGCCGACCAACGAAAGCAGTGAAACCTACGCAAGCATTAACAAAGTTGTGCCCTCTCTGGTCAAGGTTGAAGAAGAGGACGGTCCGGGTGATTTCACCGTCGATGAGAAAGCCAAGCAGGTTCACTTGACCGAAACCGGTATGGATAACATTGAGCAGTTGCTGTTCAATGAAGGCATGCTGCAGGAAAATGAAAGTCTCTATGATCCTGCGCATATCAATATTCTGCATCACCTGAATGCCGGATTGCGAGCGCATGCCATTTATAAGAAGGACATCGACTATATCGTCAGCGACGGGCAGATTGTGATCGTTGATGAATTTACCGGCCGTACCATGGCCGGGCGACGTTGGTCAGACGGATTGCATCAGGCAATTGAAGCTAAGGAAAACGTCACCATACAGCAGGAAAACCAGACGCTTGCGTCAATCACCTACCAGAACTACTTCCGTCTTTATGACAAGCTGGCCGGCATGACTGGCACGGCCGATACTGAGGCGTTCGAGTTTCAGTCCATCTACGATCTGGAAGTGGTGGTTATCCCCACCAACATGAAGATGGTACGGCAGGATAAGGGTGATCTGATCTATCTGACGCAGCGCGAGAAGTACGATGCTATCGTTGAGGATATAGAAGACTGTGTTAAGCGCAAGCAGCCGACACTGGTAGGTACCACGTCGATTGAAACCTCTGAATACCTGGCCGGTTTGCTCAAGGAAAAAAATATTGCACACGAAGTGCTGAATGCCAAGCAGCATGAGCGTGAAGCCCAGATTATTGCTGACGCTGGCAGACCGGGTGCCGTCACCATTGCGACCAACATGGCCGGCCGCGGAACCGATATCGTATTGGGCGGTAATCTGGAGTCTGAACTCGCTGCTCTCGAGTCAGTTACCGATGATGAAAAATCTCAGCGCCTGTCCGATTGGGAAAAGCGCCACGCCGAAGTGCTGGCGTCGGGGGGATTGCATATTATTGGTACCGAGCGCCACGAAAGTCGTCGTATCGATAATCAACTGCGGGGCCGCTCGGGGCGCCAGGGTGACGCGGGTTCGTCACGCTTTTACCTCTCGCTCGAAGACAATCTGATGCGTATTTTTGCCTCTGAGCGCATTGGCAATATTATGCAGAAGCTGGGTATGGAAGAAGGTGAAGCCATTGAGCATTCACTGGTGACGCGTGCCATCGAAAACGCTCAGCGTAAAGTTGAGGGGCATAATTTCGATATTCGCAAGCATTTGCTGGAATACGATGACGTTGCCAATGACCAGCGTCGGGTGATCTATGAGCAACGCGATGAATTGATCGAAGCAGAAGAAGTGTCCGACACCGTCGCCGCGATGCGTGGGGATGCAGTCGAAAACCTGCTCAATGATTATGTTCCACCTGGTTCACTTGATGATACCTGGGATCTTCCCGGTGCCACGCAAGAGCTTAAAACCCAGTTTGACCTCGACGTTGATCTGCAAGCTATGCTGGATGAAAATCCACAGATCGACGAAGAAGCCATGCGGGATGCCGTCGCCGGGCAGTTGGCTGATAAGTATCAGCAAACTGAAGAACGGGCAGGGGCCGATACCCTGCGTAGATTTGAAAAATTTGTATTGTTGAAAACACTGGATGATCATTGGAAAGAGCATCTGGCATCGATGGATTACCTGCGGCAGAGCGTCGGCTTGCGAGGTTATGCACAAAAAAATCCGAAGCAGGAATACAAGCGTGAATCGTTTGAACTATTTTCCTACATGCTCGATGAATACAAAAAAGACGTTGTTGGCGTGTTGTCGAAAGTGCAGGTGCAGGACCCCGCGGCAGTGGAACGCGCAGAAGCAGAAGCCCAGGCAGCAGCACCTCAGCAAGTCAGCTACCAACATGCCGAAACGGCCAGTGCCACTGCATCGGCACCTCCGTCGACGGGTACTGATGATATACCGGAAGTGGGTGAAGAGCCCTTTACCCGTGAGCAACCCAAGGTCGGTCGCAATGATCCGTGCTGGTGCGGCTCAGGTAAGAAATTCAAGCGCTGTCACGGCAAGTTGGGTTAGGTCGCTGTGGCTGTTGGACTGCAAGCTCCGACGCACCTTACACCGGTTAAAGGTGTGACGCTGGCGGCAACTGCCTGTGGCATCAAAAAAAATGCAGTGCCGGATCTGTTGCTGATCGCGCTTGCTGAAGGGTCAAGTGTTGCCGGTGTATTTACGCGCAATGCTTACTGTGCAGCACCTGTACATATTGCACGCAAACACCTGAACGCTACCGCACCACGGGCATTGTTGATTAACTCGGGGAATGCCAATGCCGGAACTGGCAGTGACGGGGAGCGTGATGCGCTTGCTCTATGCGAAGCAGCGGGTCAGGCGCTGGGTATCACAAAAAACGAGGTGCTGCCTTTTTCTACCGGTGTGATCGGGGAGATGCTTCCGGTAGCGCTGATGCAAAAAGGTATAGAGAGTATCGGTAGCAGACTGACAGAAGATAACTGGTCAAATGCGGCACAGGCGATAATGACGACGGATACCCTGCCGAAGGGAATATCCCGGGACGTCACGGTGGATGGCGAAGTGATCACCATTACCGGGATTGCTAAAGGCTCCGGGATGATCCACCCGGATATGGCTACGATGTTAGCGTTCGTTGCGACGGATGCGGTGGTTGATCAGGCGGTGCTGCAGTCTGCGGTCAGCGCAATCACCGAGCGGACCTTTAACAGTATCAGCGTTGACGGCGATACTTCGACCAACGATTCCTATATTTGCCTAGCCACAGGGGCCGCGGGAAATACACCGTTAGACCCGACTCACGTCGATTGGGCAGTGTTCTGTGCCGCACTCGAAGAGGTTAGTCGCTATCTGGCGCATTCGATCATTCGCGACGGGGAAGGGGCAACGCGTTTCATTGAAATTGCTGTGGGCGGCGGTGTGTCGTCGGAAGACTGTCGGCAGGTTGGCTTTACAGTGGCGCACTCGCCACTGGTTAAGACGGCATTCTTTGCCGGTGATCCGAATCTCGGGCGAATTCTGGCGGCCGTCGGCCGCAGCAAAGTTAATGGCCTGGATATGCAGAAAGTATCTCTGAAGCTTGGCGATTTAGCCGTTGTGGTGGATGGTGAGCCTTCCCCTCACTACAGCGAAGCACGTGCAGTCGAAATTATGGCCAAAGAAGATGTGACGGTCTCCATTAATCTGGGTATGGGGTCCGAGCAGGCTACTGTCTGGACCACTGATCTGTCCTACGACTACGTCAAAATCAATGCCGAGTACCGGTCATAGGTTAGCCATAGCGTCTGCCGGTAAGCGGTTGTTCATCAGTAAAGCGATCTTATCCGCGTTGGGTAGCGTGACCTCAAAGACCAGTTGGTTGTGCTGCCGCAGTTAACCGTAAAAGCCGATTCTACTAAAGCAAAGCCACGTATCGTGGTGCAAATCCGCTGATGCCATCGTGAAACTCCGGATGGGACAGGCGTCTTGTATTTCGCTAATGGTTCGGAGATCAGACCCTCAGGAGTCAGGCAGACTGCCGGGTTACCGTGCAGCGGAGTCGGCTTTTCCCGCGAGTGTGAGCAGTTTTGTATGCAAAGCTGACACCTGAGTGATTATCGATTCTATACTGCCTTCGTTATCAACCGTATCGTCTGCAATGGCCAAACGCTGCTCGCGAGTAGCTTGACTGGCCAGTATCTTCTCAGCAGCAGCCTCGCTGCCACCATCTCTTTGCTGTAGCCGGTGTAGTTGCGTATCACGCTTTACGTCGACGATAATTACATGGTCATAGCGCTGTGACTGGCCGGTTTCGACAAGCAGCGGGACAACAACAATCGCATAGCTTGCGCCATCTTTCTGGTGTTTTTCCAGAGCGGTTTCTGTGAGGCGACGAATCTCCGGATGGACTATCTCCTCAAGGTCGGCTCTGGCTTTGCTGTCGTTAAAGACAATCTTGCGCAACGCGGCGCGATCGAGGTTGTTGTCTTTGTTGAGGATGCTGTCGCCAAAGCGGCTGACAATACGAGCCAACCCGGTACTGCCGGGCTCTACTGCCGTTCTGGCAAGTAGATCCGCATCCACAACCGGTACGCCCAGCTTTTCAAAAGCGTTGCTTACTGTTGTTTTACCGCTGGCGATTCCGCCACTAAGTGCAACGCGTAGCATGTTATCCCGGGTGCAATGGCCAGCGCTGATTATAACCCCATTTGCGCGTTGTAAAGCTGTACTAACGGGTCACCCCAGATAAGTGCAATCCAGCCGGCAATGGCAAGGTACGGCCCGAACGGGATCGGCTTCTCTCGACTGTGTTTAAAGATGACCATCATTGTAATGCCGATCACCGCGCCGGCCAGTGATGACAATAGAATAATCAAAGGCAGCTTTGTCCACCCCAGCCATGCACCTAGCGCGGCGAGTAGTTTAAAATCGCCAAAGCCCATGCCTTCCTTGCCAGTCAGCAGCTTAAACGCCTGGAACACCAGCCACAGAATCATGTAGCCTGCAGCAGCACCGACAATTGCCTGATGGGTGTCTACAAAGACCGGGTACAAGCTGAGCAGCAGACCAAGCCACAACAAAGGCAGGGTGATGGTGTCGGGTAGCAGGGTGGTGTGAAAATCTATTAACGCCAGCGCGATTAATGCCCAGGTAAACAGCAAGGCGAAACAAGTAGCCAGGCTGGCACCAAACTCTATTGCGACTATCAGTGATAACAAGCCGGTGAGTAATTCGACGAGCGGGTACTGGACCGAGATAGGCGTTTTGCAATTGCCGCATTTGCCACGCAGCAATAGCCACGAGATCACCGGGATATTCTGCCAGGCAGAGATTTGCGCCTGACACTTCGGGCACGCAGATCGTGGAACCATTAGGTTGAACGGTTCAGTGTTTGGTTCTGGCGGATGCTCCAGTTGCAGAAACTCGTGGCACTCGACGCGCCAGTTTCTTTCCATCATGATTGGCAGGCGATAAACCACCACATTGAGAAAACTGCCGACAAAGAGGCCGAGCGTAAAGCAAACACAGTAGAGCAAAGGCAGGCTGCTCTGTAGGGCGTCCAATAGTGTCATGGTGTAACCTGGTGCGGGCTCACTTTTCGATGCAAGTGAGCCTCGGAGACTGGGTGGCAGAAAAGGCGCCGCTCAGTCTCCTGCGGCTGAAGCGGTTCTGTTGATCTCTAGAACGCGTCGCCCATTTTGAATATAGGCAGATACATGGCGACGACCAGACCGCCCACTACAATACCCAGGAAAGCCATGATCATCGGCTCCATCAAGCTGGTTAACGCGTCAACGGAATTATCTACTTCTTCTTCATAATAGTCAGCTACTTTGGCCAACATGTCATCGAGTGCACCAGACTCTTCACCGATAGACACCATTTGCACTGCCATGTTCGAGAACAGATCCTGCTCTCGCATGGTAGCCGTTAAGCGTTGACCGGTGGCAGCGTCGTCTCGCATTCTCAGGACAGCGTCCCGATAAACAGCGTTACCCGCTGCGCCCGCGACCGAATCCATTGCCTCGACCAACGGTACGCCGGCAGAAGACATCGTGGCCAGCGTTCTGGCGAATTTTGACGTTGATGCTTTGTGAACAATCTCACCGATGATTGGCATCTTCAGAATGAGGGCGTCGGTTTTATCTCTTACCTTCTGCGATTTTTTATGCATTGTCTTGAAGAAGAACACTGCTCCGCCGAGGGATCCGAAAATCACCCACCACCATTGCTGCATAAATTCGGATAAATTAACAACCATCTTGGTGAAAGCGGGCAGATCACTGCCAACGCCTTCGAACAGAGTTTCAAACTGAGGTACCACAAAGACCAGAAGAATTGCTGTTACCGCGAAGGCGACGATCAATACCGCAACCGGATAGAACATAGCGCTTTTGATTTTAGCCTTGAGTGCTTCGGTTTTTTCTTTATAGGTGGCTACTTCATTCAGTAGTCTTTCGAGAGTACCCGACTGCTCTCCTGCTTCAACCAGATTACAGAATAG
>CALKXD010000292.1 GCA_938003855.1 uncultured Granulosicoccaceae bacterium
CGTTTAATGTGCCGTCATCGTCCTGAACCTGAAACGTAAAGTCGGTGTAGCCGGTGCCATGCTGCTCGGCGACCGGGCGAAAGATCAGAAGGCCTGAGTTGATATCGGCAATCGATACGAAATCACCGGCGCTGACGGCTGACGCGCCAACCAGCAAGGTGCCATCCAGCGGCAGGCTGCTGATCCTGACCGCGGCAAAACCGTTGCCATCATGGATATCGCTATAGCCAAAATCAGCCGCTGAGAAAATATAGTCGGTGTCTTCCAGCGTAGTGACGGTGTTGTCGGTGCCACTCGGGGCATCGTTGACCGAGGTGACGTCAATCGTCATGGTGCGACTGATCAGATCGATATCGGTACCGCCGCTGCTGTCGCCATCATCATCCTGTACGCGAAAGGTAAAGTCGGCGTAGCCTGCGGCGTTGTCGTGGGCATCGGGTCGGAAGATCAGACCGCCTGCGGCGATATCGCTGGTGGCAACAGAATCACCTAAACCAACCGCCAGGCCATTGAGCAGCAGATCGCCGTTGACAGGCAGGCTGTCTATGGTCACGGCAATAAACAGATCGTTGTCACTGGCATCACTGAAGCCAAAATCTGCCACGGCAAACGTGTAGTCAGTGTCTTCGAGTGTCGTGACGGTGTTGTCGGCGCCGGTTGGCGCATCGTTGACGGAGGTGACATCAATCGTAATGGTGCGGCTGAGCGGATCGATATCAGAACCGCCGTTGGCGGTGCCGTCGTCATCCTGCACGCGAAAGGTGAAGCTTGCGTAGCCCGCACCGTTTTGATCGGCCACGGGCCGGAAAATCAGATTGCCTGCCGCCAGATCACTCACCGCAATCGCATCACCGGCATTCACCGCCACGCCACTGAGCAGCAGCGATCCAACCCCGGGCAGGGTGTCGATATTAAGGATGATAAAGGTATCACCGTCGTTAACATCGCTAAAGCCGAAGTCTGCAACAGCAAAGATATAGTCGGTGTCTTCCAGCGTGACAACAGTGTTGTCGGTGCCGATGGGCGCATCGTTGACCGAGGTGACGTCGATGGTCATGGTGCGTGCCACAGCATCGATATCACTGCCACCGTTGGCGTTGCCATCGTCATCCTGCACGCGGAAAGTGAAGTCCGCGTAGGCACTGCCATTGTCGTGGCTGGCCGGTCTGAATATCAACAGGTCTGCGTTAATGTCGGCAACCGAGATCGAATCGCCAATGCCCACCGGTACGATACCCAATAGCAGCTGGCCGTTAGTCGGTAGTGAGTCGATGGTTACGGCAAGGAACGCATCGCCATCGTTGATATCCGTGAATCCGAAATCGCCAGATGCAAAGGTGTAGTCAGTGTCTTCGAGTGTGGTGACGGTGTTATCGCTTCCACTCGGTGCGTCGTTGACCGAAGTGACATCGATGGTCATCGTTCGCGAAATCGGATCGATATCACTGCCGCCGTTGACAGTGCCATCATCATCCTGCACACGGAAAGTGAAACTGGCGAACGCCGATCCGTTTTGTTCGGCCACGGGGCGATAGATCAGCTCGCCTGCGACAATATCCAGGGTCGAGATTGAGTCGCCGATGGATACGGTGGCGCCGTTGAGCAACAGGGCTCCGGTGGCGGGCAGGGTATCGATCGTAACCGCCATAAACGCATTGCCATCGTTGACATCGGTGAAACCGAAGTCGGCGGTGGTAAAGGTGTAATCGGTATCTTCGAGGGTTGTGACTGTATTATCAGCACCACTCGGTGCGTCGTTGACCGAGGTGACATCAAGGGTCATGGTGCGGCTGATAGCGTCAATGTCGGAGCCGCCATTGGCGTTGCCATCATCATCCTGCACACGGAATCCAAAGCTTGCGTATCCGGCACCGTTATCCTGCGGGTCGGGCCGGAAGATCAGATTGCCGGCGGCAATATCAGTGGTGGAAATGGTGGCGCCGGCACTGACGGGCGCGATACCGAATATCAGAGTGCCGGACGCTGGCAGCGAATCAATGTTGAGGGTGACAAAGGCATCGTTGTCGTTAACATCGCTAAAGCCGAAGTCGGCGACACTGAAGGTATAGTCAGTATCTTCTAACGTGGTGACTGTGTTGTCAGCGCCGGTTGGTGCATCGTTAACCGAAGTCACATCGATGGTCATGGTGCGCGCAAACGGATCGATATCCGCGCCACCGTTGGCAGTGCCGTCGTTATCCTGCACGCGGAACGTGAAGTCGGCAAAGGCCAGGCCGTGTTGTTGCGCCACGGGACGATAGATCAGATCGCCGGTGACGATATCCAGTGATGCGACCGAATCACCCGCCGATACTGCAACGCCATTGAGCAGCAGTGTACCGTCTGTCGGCAGCGTGTCGATGGTAACCGCCATAAAGGCATTGCTATCGTTGACATCGCTGAAGCCGAAATCTGCCGCTTCAAATATGTAGTCGGTGTCCTCTGATGTTACAACGGTATTGTCGGCCCCGACCGGTGCATCGTTGACTGACGTTACATCGACGGTCAGCGTACGCGCGACCGGATCGATATCGCTACCGCCGT
>CALKXD010000293.1 GCA_938003855.1 uncultured Granulosicoccaceae bacterium
GGCGTTATTGCGTCAAAAGGGTGGGTTTCAGCCATTTATGTGCATGGCATCAAGTGCTTGTCGAGATCATAAGCTTCACGAACAATCCAACCCCGCCCAGAAACAGGAGTGTCATCAGAATGCCGGCAATAATAAAATGAACGGGTTTGCCGTGTTGAAAGTCGTTTTCGCGGTTTGACTGTGACTGCACACCGAAGGCGGCGGCAGCAGCACTCTTCAGTACGTTGACCAGGCCGGTGCCGGAGTTGGGCTCGGTTATTT
Source organism: uncultured Granulosicoccaceae bacterium (assembly GCA_938003855.1). GTDB lineage: Bacteria > Pseudomonadota > Gammaproteobacteria > Granulosicoccales > Granulosicoccaceae. The sequence continues at coordinate 262 of CALKXD010000293.1, forward strand.
TATTGCTCATAGGGTTGGCTTCTTCCATACAGCGAGTCTGCGTTTTTCGCAGGATTCAGTGCTGTTTCAGATTGGGGATTACACAAGTGATGTCAATGGCGTGCTGATAAATAAAGGCAGACGATTACTGCCGTGTCAAAGTGCTGGTCTCTCTGTTCATTCCACTGCGCGCCCATACGGATTCTCACGACGTGATGGTGCGCAAATTCGAATATCGATTTTTCGTGGTTTATTCAGGTTAGTAGTAGGTTAACTTGTTGCTCTTACCTCGAAACACCCAGTAGGAAAACAGGGTGTATGCCAATATCGCTGGCACAACGACTACTACCCCGAGACCGATAAGCGCCAGTGATTCTGTGGCGCTGGCCGCCTCCCAGATAGTGAGCCGATCGGGAACCACATAAGGGTAGAAGCTGAAAGCGAGCCCGAAAAACGCCAGTGTGAAGATTGACATAGACAATGCGAATGGTACCCAGCTATGCCGGTCCTGAGCTTTTGGCAGTGACGCGAGCTGACGATGGAGTGCATACAGCAGTGTGCAGCAGGCGATCGGTAACGGTGCCAGATAAAGCACGGTGGGCCAGGTGAACCATTTAGTCATTATACGGTCGCTCACCAGCGGGTTTATCACCGAGACGCTAAGCAAACCAAGGCAGGTAAGTGGTAACGCATAGCGCGCCCACCGAACTGCCTTTAGCTGCAGTGACGTGCTGGTTTTCATGATCAGCCAGTTAGCACCAATTAGTATGTAGGCAGCGGTCATGCACAGAGCGCTCACGCAGGCAAACGCCACTGCCGTCGGACCGTTGTCAAAACCTGTGATGTAGCGACCCAGCATGTAGCCTTGTGTAATCGCCGCAATAAATGAGCCGGCTGAAAATAGCGTGTCCCACAATGCCTTGCGCTCAACGCGCGCTTTTGCACGAAAGTCGAAGGCTACCCCTCGTAGTATGAGCCCCAGCAACATCATTGCAACGGGCAGATACAAGCCCCCGAGCACAATGCCGTGCGCCTTTGGAAACGCTACCAGCAACAGGCCCACACCAAGCACCAGCCAGGTTTCATTAGCGTCCCAGAATGGCCCGATCGAGGCGATCATTGTGTCGCGTTCAGTGGCAGCGGCGAAAGGCATCAGCATGCCGACACCGAGATCGTAGCCATCCAGCACCGCGTAAATCAGCATGCTCAAGCCCATCAGCAGAACAAACAGAACGGGCAGGTAGTAATCCGGGTTATGCATAGCGAGGCCCCGTTGACGCAACAGGCGAGGTGGTATGTGCGCGACGAGCCATATAGAACAGCGTGGAAATATAGGACGCCAGTAAAAACGCGTACAACACCAGATAGAGTGTGAGTGTCATGCGCAGATCACCGGAGGCTACCGGTGCAGCAGCATCGCGGGTGCGCAATACGCCTTCGACCAGCCACGGCTGACGGCCAATTTCAGTGACGTACCATCCGGCCAGTGTGGCTACCCAGCCCGAGAATGTCATCGCCACCAGTGTGTGTAATAGAAACTTCCCTGCCGGACGTGTGCTGTCGTCTCTGGACTTCCAAACGGTTAAGGCGGCGTACCACGAAACCAGTAGCATCAATAAGCCGATGCCCACCATCAGCCGAAAGCCGAAAAATAAAGGCTTCACTGGTGGATGGATATCGTTGAAGTCGTTTAGGCCGCGTATTTCACCGTCAGTCTTGTGTGTAAGAATAAGACTGGCTAGTGCCGGAATGCCGATTTCATAGTGGTTGGTGCGATTTTTTTCGTCGGGCAGCGCAAACAGCAACAGGGGAACTTCACGATCAGTTTCCCAGACACCTTCCATGGCTGCGATCTTTGCCGGTTGGTGGCGTAATGTATTTAGACCATGTAAGTCACCGGCAATAATCTGCAGCGGAATGATAACGGCCGCCAGCACTACCCCGCAGCGAAAGGTCAGTAAAACGTCTTTGCCGTGGTCGCCTCTTAACTGGCGATAGGCCGATATACCGGCAATTAAAAATGCGGTAGTCAGGCACGAGGCGAGCAGCATGTGACTGGTTCGATACGGCATGGATGGATTGAATATAATCTGCGACCAATTTGTCGCGAATGCCACGCCATTGCGAATCTCATAGCCCGCTGGTGTATGCATCCATGAGTTTAACGCCAGAATCCAGAATGCAGACAGGCTGGTGCCCACCGCCACCAGCAGAGTTGCAATGGTGTGCACGGTGTTTGACACCCGATGCATACCAAACAACATGATACCGAGGAAGGTCGCTTCAAGAAAAAATGCTGTGAGTATTTCATAGGCTAGCAAGGGCCCGGCAATATTGCCGACGGTCTCCATGTAGCCAGGCCAGTTGGTGCCAAATTGAAACGACATAGTAATGCCGCTGACAACGCCGAGTGCAAAAGTCAGCGCAAAGACTTTAACCCAGAACTGATAGGCTTGCAGCCATTCTAAAGCCCCACTGCGAAGATAGCGGATTCGAAAATACAACAACACCCACGCCAGTGACAAACTGATGGTAGGGAACAGAATGTGAAAAGAAATATTTGCGGCAAACTGTATCCGTGCCAGATCGACGACGCTCATGGTTACTCGCCTCAGTCGGGAGAATTTTCTCTATGCGGCTTTGATCGAGCCCCAACCAGTGACAATTTGTCTTTCATTTGCAGCAACTTTGGGACGGCGCTGCCGAGCATCAGCAGTCGCTGCAGTTCTTTGGGGCTGAGTTTCTGTAAATCATGAGACCATTGCGATACCTGTTCCATTAGCTCGCACATTTGCCCCATGCGCTCATGGGCATGTTGTTCGTCCTGATCAGTGGCCGGTTCCATCAGGGTTTGTCTGAGCAAAGTCAGTGTCGGGTCGAGCTCGCGCTTGCGACGTTCCTCGACCAGCGTCAGAGCAATTTCCAGAACATCTTCCGGGGTTGAGAAATAATCGCGACGATCACCGGGAAAGTGCTGCAATCGGACCAGTCTCCACGATTGCAGTTCTTTCAGTCCCATGCTGACATTACTGCGCGACACCCCGAGAGTATCGGTGATTTGTTCAGCGTTGAGCGGGTCTTTGCTCAGATACAGCAGTGCGTATATCTGGCCGACGGTGCGATTTATGCCCCAGCGGCTGCCCATTTCGCCAAAGTGCAGGACAAACGCCTGGATTGAAGAGGTTAGTTTCATAGTTATCGTAATTTCAGTAATTACTGAAATGTATTATAGTTCCGATAGGCCGCCACAGCAAGAGGTGGCGCTGAAATCGGTCAATCCGGGCCAGAGCACGGCTTGTATCGCCTGTGTGATGAGGCTTAAACAGCAGACCCGGGAGCAAGGCGTTTCTATTTTTATCAATAACTTGCATTTAGTCGCTTGTTTATCAGTGTGTGACGCATAGTATGTATGAGTAAAGTCGACATTCGGAGGCGGTCTGCCATGAGACGAATAGCTGTAATTTTCACTCTACTGGTTTCGGTAATTTTCGCCGGACACCGCGTTGCTGCGGCCGATGAAAATTCCGGAGCCGTGACCAATACCACCAGTTACTGGCAATCCCTGCTGACCGCGACCTCGGCGATGGTCGACTCCGCATTGGAAGCAGACTTCGAGAAGATCAGTCAGGAAGTCATCAGTGCAATCACCGTCGAGGGCGGACCTGCAAATGAGCACGACCCACTGGAAAAATATAATCGCCTGATGTTTCGCTTCAATCAGCGACTGGACGAAGTTGCCTTGCGACCGCTGGCTGAGCAATATCGCAACCATACCCCGGCAATTGTCCGTCAGGGTGTGCGGAATTTTTTCAGCAATATTGGTGATATCGGCGTTGTCGCCAATAGCGCCCTGCAAGGGAAGTTGGAACAGGCGATGTGGGACACCTCGCGTCTGACAGTGAACACCGTGGCCGGTGTCGGAGGCGTAATCGATGTAGCCTCAATGCTGGACCTGAAAAAAAATAACGAAGACTTTGGCCAGACCTTCGGCGTGTGGGGCGTACCCGAAGGTCCTTACATCGTGTTGCCCGTGCTGGGTCCCAGGACCATGCGAAGCGCGGTGGGAACCGCGTTTGATACTTACCTGCAGGCTGAAGCTCTCGGAGCACTGAGTGAGGCGGCGGCCGGGCAGGAAGCAGTTACTGAAATGCTTGCCTTGAATGTTATCAATCAACGTGAGCAGTTAATCGGCAAGGACACGCTGCTCGCTGAAGCAGCGCTGGACCCTTATGTTTTCACCCGCGAGGCGTATCTGGCAATGCGTCGTTGTCAGGTGGAAGACTGCGACAAAATTGATTATGAAGCGGCCCCTGATGAAAACAGCACTGGTGCCGATCAGCTCGATGACATCGATAGGCTTGATGAACTGGACATGATCGACGAAATCGACAGACTCGATGAGCTTGAGTAGCAAATGCACTGTGCAGCGTGCGCTTTATTTACTACTGTCCATGGAAAAAAGGTGCAGTGAACTCCGCACAAGGCCGGGTTACCGCCTGCGCTGAAGCCTGCGCTGAAGACCGGGCGGCGACAATGTGCTCTGCCGTTCAGCGGGCCGCGGTTTTTTATCTGTGTTTGCCAATGAACGTACTAAACAGCAGCGCCAGACCGGCGGATCATCACTTGTATCGTATAGACTTGCAGCGTTGGTGAGTACTAGCGATCAGCCGCCTATAGAAGTCACTGCTGCGGTGTTTTTCAATGAAGGCAGTGTATTGTCTTTTCGACGCAAACCCGGAATGTCGCTGGCCGGTTTCTGGGAGTTTCCCGGTGGTAAGCTCGAACGCAATGAAACACTGATCAGTTGCCTGAATCGTGAGCTCATCGAAGAGCTCGATGTGCAGATTGTCTCCAGTGAATATCTGGGCGCTTGTCTCCACCACAGCGCTGGCAAATCGATAAAGCTGCATGGCTATGTGGTTAGCCGGTGGGCCGGTGAGTTCCGGTTAACTGATCATGACCAAATGCGTTGGCTCGGGGCTGAGTCTATCGATAGTGTGGCCTGGTCACCGGCCGATTTATTTTTTGTCGAGCAAATGAAGCTACGCCTGATCAGGACGGCCAGTCCGCGGTGACTGGCCGTGTGGTTGGCCACCGCTTTAGCTCAAGGCATCCGAGTCGATGAACCCCTGTGTCTGCCTGCTCCATAGCGTCGCATAAATACCACCGGCGTTGATGAGCTCCTGATGGGTGCCTTGCTCGACAATTTTCCCCGCATCCATCACCACCAGCCTGTCCATCGCGGCAATCGTGGAGAGTCGGTGCGCAATAGCGATCACGGTTTTATCCTGCATCAGAGAGTACAGGCTCTGTTGAATTGCCGCTTCGACTTCTGAATCGAGCGCTGAGGTTGCTTCGTCGAGTAACAGGATGGGGGCATCCTTCAGCAGCACCCGCGCTATCGCAATGCGCTGCCGCTGTCCGCCGGATAGTTTTACGCCGCGCTCACCGACTTGTGCATCGTAGGCACTGCCACCGGACGGGTCGGTCAGGTGCTGAATAAAGTCGTGTGCCTGCGCTTGGTTAGCGGCGTAAATCATTTGCTCGTCGGTGGCATCGGGATTGCCGTACAGAATATTGTCCCGCACCGAACGATGCAGTAGCGAGGTATCCTGAGAGACCACGCCTATCTGGCTGCGCAGACTGTCCTGCGTTACCTGACTGATATCCTGATTGTCGATCAACAGCCGACCGGTATCGACATCGTGAAAACGTAACAGCAAATTGACCAGTGTCGACTTACCCGCCCCGGAGCGCCCTACCAGCCCCACCTTCTCACCGGCACGTACATTCAGGCTGAGATTTTCGATAATGCGCTCGTCACCACCATAGTTGAACCCTATCGCCTCAAAGCGGATCTCACCCTGCGTGACGGTCAGTGGTTTAGCGTTATCGGTGTCAGTGACATCCAGTGGCTTTGCCAGAGTGTTGCGACCGTCGGCGGTGCTGCCTATATGTTCGAACAGTGTGCTTAGCTCCCACATGATCCAGTGCGACATACCATTCAGGCGCAAGGCCAGACTGATGGCCAGTGCAATAGCACCCGCGGTGATGGCGTCGTCCATCCATTGCGTTATAGCGATGACCGCAAGACTGAATATAAGCAGGTAGTTGAGTGAACTTACCAGTAGATCGAGGTAGCTTGAGTAGCGCATTTGCTGATAGACCGTCTGCATAAATTCCGTCATGCCCTCTCTGGCGTAGTGCTCCTCCCTCTGCGTGTGGGCAAACAACTTGATAGTGGAAATGTTGGTGTAGCTGTCAACAATTCGGCCAGTCATAATTGAGCGCGCATCGGCTTGAAGCGTCGAGATTCTCTTCAGTCTGGGGATCAGGCACCACAGGACAGTGACATATAAAGTAAGCCAGATCAGTAGTGGCAGCATCAATGCGGGGCTCGACTTAAACACTATACCCAGCATCGACGCGAAGTAGACCGCGACATAAACAAAAACATCGAGTAGTTTCATGACCGCCTCGCGGATAGATAACGAGGTTTGCATGACTTTTGTAGCAATGCGACCGGCATAGTCATTTTGAAAAAAGGACATGCTCTGTCGCAATAAGTAGCGATGCGACAGCCAGCGTATCGACATCGGGAAGTTACCCAGCAGAGTTTGATGAGTTAGAAAGGTGTGCAGGACGGTGATACCCGGGAGCACCACCAGCAGTACCAGTGTCATTTTCCACAGAGTGGCGCTTTCTTCGATCAACAGAGTCTGCGGGTTTTTGGTCGACAGCCAGTCGACCAGCTGACCCAGAAACCCGAACAGCATGACCTCAAAAATCGCCATCGATGCTGTGAGCAGCGACAGCACCAGCAATGGCCATCGCATGTCGCGGCTATAGTGGTAAACGAAGGCGAGTAGATTTTCCGGCGGAGTCTGTGGCGTTTTGCCAGGAAACGCATCCGTGAGTTTTTCAAAAAAATTAAACATGCTTGCCTGCAGTATTGGTAAAAATGTAGTGTTCAGGAACAAACAGGGTAAGCGGTCTGCTGTCGCCGCTTGCGTCTCCGGCTGCTGTGGATCGACTGTCGAACCGGTCTCGAGTTGCTGCAATTGATACTTGCGTACTGAATCCGGGCTTGGTAAAGTTTTGCGCGGTTATTCTCTCGGTGTGTGGCGCAGCCTGGTAGCGCACTTCGTTCGGGACGAAGGGGTCGGAGGTTCGAATCCTCTCACACCGACCAAATTAGCAACGCGGTTTACGGTAGCGTTTGTGTCAGTATCTGTAAATCAAAAAAGCAAACGTCCCCCGGCCACTGAGCGACCGCAGCCGCAGATTTTTCACGTGTTGCCGCCGGATACCCCCGCAGCGCTTTCCAGACAATCACAGCAGACCCGTTAAAGTGGTGTTGAGCAGGTGCTCCTGCAAGTGTAGGGAGCGATGTTACGACAGATGCGCAGGCGTGTGTTAAATAGTCGGGACGGGTGTGGCCGGTAAAAGGCGGCACCGTTAGCGCCAGGTCCGGTGGGTATTCCGCGCGTCAATATTGTCGCCGACAGTCGCTGCGGCCCGCCTGGTGTAACCAAAGTTACCCCGCTTTCCTGACCTGTCACCGTGGACAGTCTGTCTCGCATGCCCTGTGCGGCTGTCATTGGTTGTTGCGGTGCCTGCAGTTCATAGCCCTCCTGAGAAAGAGTCTAACAGTTCAAAAAATGCGGCCGATAGGTTAGTGGAGAGTAGCGGCATCGGAGCCCTGAAAGTGGAAGCACCCCGTCGTTAAAGCATTGCGAGTGTTTGTTGAGGTATCGTCGTGAAAAATGTGGAATTGGGCATTCTGTTTATCGATATTGCTAAGACCGCGGGAACAGCGATAACGACGTCATTTCAGTATCAGTATCCGGCTTACCTTTTCGAGGGCAAGCACCATTCTATCCAGAACTTTCTCTCGCATGGTTCTGCTGTTTTTGACGACTATGGTCACCCGCACGGTGGAACCTGCAGTGAGGTCACCGCCCACGATCTTCAAAACCATTATTCGTTTAGCGTAATAAGAAATCCCTATGACCGCATGGTTTCTTTGTGGTTGTGGGGATGCAGATATATTTATAGTCACGACTTCAATCAGTTTGTGCGCGATGTTGCGCACAATAAACACCGCGAATTCAATGGCGTCCGGTATCGATCACAAGCCGACTGGATTTGCGATGCCGCCGGTAACGTAAGGGTGCAGCATCTACTTTCCTATGAAGCGCTGGCTGGCGATTTTCCTGTACTGCTCAATAAAATCGGCATTGATCCGTTTCCGTTGCAGGTTCGAAACACGGCGTTCACTAACTCAAGAAAAAATAGAATGCCCTTTCTGAACTACTACACGAGCAAGGCCACACGTCAGACAGTAGAGGCGCTTTGGGCTGCAGATTTTCAACTGTTTAACTACGACAAAATAGCCAATCGCTCTGTTCACTACGGCAGTACCGTGAGTGCCTGAATTAGCGGGTTAACGCCTGTCTGCGATAATGCTGTCTGTGGTCCCCATACTGCGTCGATATTGATCTACACTTTTTCTTTCCCCACTAGTTCGACCCCTCACCGGGTGTCGATGCAGGAATACTGCCTTGGAATCTGTAGATAAATTACTCAACGAGCAGCCGGTGCGCTTTTTTGACAGTCGCGAGAAATACCTGCTGTTTGTCACGACCACCAATGAAAAGTGGTCCATCGCTCAACGCATCAATGAAGAGCTGGGCAAGCTTGAACCCGAGCCCCCGGCGCTTCGGGTGTTCGATGCGGGCATGGGGGATGCGACAGTACTGACCCATGTTCTGCGCGCGATGCACGATGAGCACCCGCATATCCCGTTTTTAGTCGCCGCCAAAGAAATCAGCATGGAAGATGTGCGGCTTGGCCTTGAGAAAATGGCCGACCGCTTCGCCGAGCATCCGCAGATGGTGCTTGTCATCACCAACATGCGGTATCTCGAAGCACCGCAACTCTATCCGCAACGTGAGTCTGATCAACCCAACCTTAAGCGGTGGGATATTGCCCTTGAGGGTTCCACGGCTAAGCACTTTGACAGTCAGTTGCGAGGTTTGACGGAGCTGGTTGGAGAGGGCTGGCAGACCCGCCCAAGCGAAAAGACCGGCAATCCTCTGTATGTTAACCCGGCGATGATAGTGCTTTACCGGGAAGATCAGAAGTTTGCGCTCGACGCGGTGATCCCGAAACCGGGCCCGATGGTTGACGGCTACGACCTGGTGATTTGTGCGCAACCGTATCGCTCAAGGCAACCAGCCGATGTAAAAGTCAAAACGGTGGTTGCCCCGTTGGCGCGCGCGCTGAGTGACGGTGGTCGATTGGTGGTCGTGCAGTCGACCGGCTACGATCCGGGTATGGAGATTATTCGCAAGGTCTGGCCTGATGAGCGTCCGTTCCCGACGCCGCGGCACGACGTGATCGAAGCCCTGAAGCTGGAACTCAGTGATGATCCATGCCTGCATTGTGGTGCCAACCCCGATGAGGGATCGCTGTTTAAATACCAATTGCATGTGTTGCCCGAGGAAATGTCACACATCGGTACCTCGTCGTTGTTGGCCACCTGGAATGCCGCTGTTTATGTTGCACAGATTGCCGATGATCGAATTGACGAGGCGATGCGCGATTCCGCCTATCTTGAGGTGACCCGTGAGGTTGTTAAAAAGCATGGTGGATTGTGGTTTTTGAATGAATCGTTTGTGGTGGTGCGCGAGTCGAGGTAACGCCCCGGTTCAGGTCACAGCAAAGCGTGCAGCTGCTCGAGATGGCTGATTTTTACATCGGTCATATCGGGCCATGGGTAGAGTTGCTTGGGATCAAAGTGGATCGTGGTCACACCGGCGTTTCTGCCGGCTTCCAGATCGAACACATAGTCACCTGTCATCACCGTGTCTGACCGCCCGGCCTGCCACCGGGTCATTAACCGCTCGATGCCGGCCGGGTCCGGTTTTGGTGTACAGTCTTCGCGACCGATAATGTCACTGTCGCTGAAAAAGTCTCTCAGACCTGCGGCTGTCAGCGTCTCAAAAGCGATGTCTCTGGCGTTGCGGGTTACAATTCCAAGTGAACAGCCGCGCTCATTCAGTGTGGTCAGGGCGTCAAGTGCGCCGGGTTGCGGACGTGAATCTGCAGCGATGTCCATTTCCAGCTGATGCAGTTTCCGGTGCGCCGAGCGAGCCTCGTCGGCTGGCATTCCGGCAATGGCTTCGAGAATAGGCAGGCCCGCTTCAATATCCAGTTGCTGGCGCAGCAGATCAAAATCGTGGGCTGCCAGAGTCAGTGTGCCGTCCATATCAAATACCCAGTGACGACAATGTGAGAGAAGAGCCATGGTGAGATCCCGAAACAGTAAACTATAGGCCTGTTGCCAGGGACAACCCCCCTGCCATGCAGCAGTGTCGCTGTCCCGTGAGCGGTATCGACAGCAAATCGCTTTACGCTATAGTAGCGACAAGTCAGAAAGAGCGAAACCAGAGTATGAGCATAAACGTCGGCATAATTGGTACGGGACGCATTTCCCATATGCAACTTGCACCAGCGCTTCAACATGTGGAGGGCGCGCGACTCTGGAGCGTGTTAAGCCGGGACACCCGTCGCGCTGCTGCGTTTGCGAATCAGCACGGTGCGATGGCACCGGTTAACGCTTATGCGTCGCTGGCGGCATTTCTGGCAGACCCCAGTTTAGAGGCGGTGATTATTGCTACACCGGATGCTCTGCATGCGCGCCAGGCGATTGCTTGTGCCCGTGCCGGTAAGCATGTACTGCTGGAAAAACCCATGGCCACCAGTAGTGAAGATGCCGAGGAAATCAACGAAACATTCAAACAGGAGCGATTGAAACTCGGCATTGCCTATCATTTGCGATGGCACGACGGTCATCAGAAAATCGCTGCCATGCTGCATGAAGGCGTGCTGGGTAAACCGCGCTATGCGAGAGCACTCTGGACCTGGCAGGCCGAGGACAATTCGAATTGGCGCGCTCATCCGGAACTGGGACGCTGGTGGGGTCTGGCCGGGGTCGGTACGCATTGCATTGATCTGATGCGCTGGATGCTGTTGCCGGTGTGTGGCGAAGTTACCCGTTGTCGTTCGGTGATTGACAAGAGCACTTATGGCGGGCCGCACGACGAGACTGCCTGTGTATCAATGCAGTTCGGTGACAGCGTGCCGGTCGACATCACTACCTCAGTGATGTTCAGTGCGCCGTCTCGCTTTGAGCTGCACTGCGATGATGCCATGGTCATCTGCGAGGGAACGCTGGGGCCGAGTGGTGGCGGCACAATTACCATTAATAATGCACCGCTGGACTTTGAACTACGCAATCCCTACGTCGGGGAGATACAGAATTTTATCGATGCGATCACCGGCCCGGCACGGATTGCTGTGCCGGGGTCTGAGGGGCTGAGAAATGTTGAGTTACTGATTGAGGCGTCCGGCTGATTTAGTGCGCTGTCGCACTGCTGCCAGCGGCCACCGTTCTAGGAAGGCGGCAGGCGCGATACCACAGCGTGGTATTCGCTCAACAGTGCGCTGCGATCAACCTCTAGTGCGATGCGTTTGTTGGCCGTAGCGGTGGTGGCTGAGGTCGTGGTGCGTCCGATTTGCGTGCCTTCGGTGGTGACATCCAGGTTGCCCGTCTCGGTGACAAACCACTCCGGGTTGGTGGCATAGGCGACAGCCAGCAGATCGTGTGGGCAGCAACCCTCGAAGTCATGGTGTTGCTGGTAGAATTTAATATAGAACTCGGCCGCATCGCGCAGAAATCTTCCGGCCACGGGTGATGCGCTGGCAAGGCGATCCAGGTAGTCGCGATCAAAATCGATCTGGTAGGTGATGTCCAGTCCGTGCATGACTACCGGCCAATCAGCGGTCATAACCGCTTTAGCGGCATGTGGATCATTCCAGATATTGGCCTCGGCAAACTCACTGACATTACCCTCTCGGTAAAAGACCCCACCCATGATAATCACCTCGGCAACTTTACCGGCTATATCGGGTGCGAGTTCCAGGGCTGTCGCGAGATTGGTCAGCGGGCCGACGGGAATTAAGGTAATCTCACCCGGTTGCTCGCGCACCATATCGACAATCAATTCTGCAGCCGGGCGTCGGTCAAGCGAGCCCGTCGGAGCCGCAAGCTCTATATTGCCGAAGCCGTTGGTGCCGTGAACAAAGTCTGCCACCGGATGTGGTTCGATCACCAGCGGCTTTGCAGCGCCCAGCGCAACCGGGATAGAGGTACCTGTCAACTCGCACAGTCGCAACGCGTTTTGCGCCGCAAGCCCGACCGCCACATTGCCAAAGATCGTGGTTAGTGCCAGCACATTCAGTTGCGGGTGAGCCAGTGCGTAACAGAGCGCCATGGCATCATCGATTCCCGGGTCAGTATCGATAATCACTTTTTTCATTTTGTCACCTGTGTTGTGCTGTATTCAGTGCGGTGTCTGGATCATACCTTTGTTGCCCTGCCGGATTCGACTTTACAAGGTTATCTCACCGCTTTGCATGCCTGCCTGCAGCCGCAACAGAGCGGCAATGGTCATGCAGTCGGTTATCTCGCCGTCCATTGTCATCGCAATTGCATCGCGTAGCGGTACTCGTTTGATGATCAGCTGCTCGGTATCTTCATGCTCGGTCTCACCTTCTGTCAGGTCGCTGGCCACATAGATAAAGCCGGTTTCGTCAGATACCGAGTTGGAGGGATGCACTTTCATTAATAGCTGCCAGTTGGCTGCGGTCAGTCCGGTTTCTTCGCGGAGTTCCCGCTTTGCGCCGTTGAGCGGATCGTCGTCGAGAGGGGAGCCTCCCATGGGAACTTCCCACGAATACTCGTCCAGCGCATAGCGGTACTGCCCGACCAGCCAGGTGTGTTGTTCCCGGTCAACCGGAATAATGCCAATTGCCAGATTTTTAAAGTGAACGACGCCATAAATGCCCTCGCCGCCGGCGGGATTGATGACGTTGTCCTCGCGAACGCTAATCCACGGATTGTTGTAGATTGGCTTACTGGTGATTTTCTGCCACGGATTGTCGAATAATTTTGTCATGGTTATGCAGGTGTTTGGGTTGAGAGTGCTGGCGGCCGCTGCCGGACTTCATTAAATGGCCGCATAGCGGGGATAGTCGCCGGGGTGAAAATTGTCATTCCCGGTCGTGGTTTGAATTCTGTTTGTGTGGGTGATGCAGGATCCTTGTGAGGCAGTCGGCTTGAGGTCGGGTGCAAGTCAAATTCAGTGGACTTACCACCCGCAGTGTCGTGCACGGCGCTACTACCGTGCTTGGGACTGCATGATTGACAACACAGTAAGTGTGTCAGCACGTGTTGTGCGGCGGTACGGTATCTCAGTGGCAGAATGCCCGACATAAAACGAAAGCAGGTGAAGAAAATAAAATTACATCGTTCGGATTTTATTGTGATTTGATGTTGAGTATATCCGCTTTCTCCAGGGATATTGTGTTGCCGGCTATTGTCGGTAGTAGTGACGGACCTGGCGTTGCGAGTCAGGAACTGTAGCTGATTGCGCCGATCTGCATGATCGCACCTGGTCCCGGCAATCCGGGCTATTGCACCCTGTCAGATCGCATCGGCACGTCGGTCGGGTGAGAGCATCAATTGATTAAAAAAGTTCGAGCGTGTCGGGCAGCACGCTATGCGTCAATGATCATAGCCCTGACGGCGTTGGTGATTCTGCTTGTCGGAACTGCAGGATTGATGAGCGTGACTACTTTTACCGTGGTGGTGTGCACTTTTAACGCCTGCTACTTGGCGGTTTATTCAAATGTTGCCGGTTTGACGCAGGGGATGCATGGGGAAAGGGCAGGTAGCGTTGCGATGTGTTCGGCCTGTTGGGTTACTTTTTCGGCTTTTTGATTGCCATCGTGACCGGCTATATCAGCGAGGCCCGGCTGACTCGCCGGGCGTTCTGTTGTTACTGTCTGGCACTGATCAGCACGCCGGGCTCAATGCGTTGGCACACGCGATAGACGCCGACAATAAATCAGTATTCGCAAACTAGTCGAATTCTATCGGTGCGGTCGATATGGCGAAATTATCAAATCGGATAGTCTGATCTGTCGCCGGTGCCCAGGACGGATCATTACCACCGAAGAAAGTGCTGAAGTAGAACAAATTTATACTGACGCTATCGGTTCTGCGGTACTCGATGTTATTCAGGCTAAGTACTTTTTCTCCGTCGAACCAGGCTTCTAGAATACCGTCTTTACTGCCAACCGTATTGAGCACCACACGGTGCTGCACACGATGCCATTGGCCACGTACGGCTTCGACATTCCAGTATTCATCATCGCCGTAGTAGTTACTCTGGCCTGAATGATAGACATAGTTTTCCATAGCACCGTCGGCACGCCACATGCCACGTGCGCTCCAGCCATCATAGCCGCTGGGGTAGCCGCCACCGGTATTGCAACCGGTGCTCGGGGCCTCATTCGTGTTGGCACCGCACAGCCCGGGTAGCTTGCCGCCTTTTACAAATTCGAAATTATCATCAAACTTTAGATCATAGGATAAGTACAACTCGTTGTAGGATTTGGGCAGACCCATGCCAAACTGCACATCTGACAAAAAGGCCGTTGCGCCGTTAAAGCCATAGGCGCCGGCGGGGTACGTCACCTGCATTACCTTGCCGTGATCGTCGTCATCAGACAATATTGTCACGCGCCCCTCATCAAAACCGGCGTGCCACAGAGGGGTATTCCAGCCACTGTTGAGTTGGTCGCCCTGATACAGGCCTAGTCCTGATGTGTTAAACGTCTGACTGAAAATCAAATCACCCTGATCGTTGTCCTTATCATCGCGATCACCGTCGTCATCGTCATCATCGTCATCATGGTCGTCGTTATCGTCACCATCATCATCGCCTGTCTTTACAAAGCAGCTGCGATGGTTTTCGTAGCCCCAGCCATCGCCATCTTCATCAGCATCAGCGCTGCTGCAGTAGGGATGGCGGCCCTTGTAGAGAGTGTCATCGTGATCATCCGGTTTGTCGGGATTGACGATGCAGGAGCGATGGTTTTCCCAGCCCCAGCCATCGCCGTCAGCGTCACTGAGCGGGTCCAGGCACTTAGGGGTCGCGGCCCGGACATCAGTCACCGATGCGATGTTTGTCAGCATGGCAAAAACAAGAGGGACAATGGTGAAGACCGAGAATCTGGTAGGTTTTATACACATAAATATCGTTGAATACAGTTATTAGAAGTATGTTGGCGTACTGTCTGATGTTATGTACTAACGTTGAGAGGCAAAGCCCCTTGAAACACTTAGTATATATGGAGCATAGGAGACAAATTAACCGTCGCTATGAAAAACGGCGTACATGATTGGGGGGTAATAATTGAAGTGCTGCCGCGTGCCCATCGCGAGCCAGTAACACTTGCGAGTCCGGTGAGTGTCGGCTGAAGAGCGTGTCAGCGCTGATCGACGGCTGCGGCGTTGTGTCAGCCGCCGCCAATCAATGTGGTTGCTTGATGTGACCTGTCTGTGCGGCGGTCAGGTCCAGTAACTGATGATTTCACTAGCCACCGGCCGTTTTCTCTCCTGGGGTTGCTCGGCTTTCCTGCCGATGTGAATAAAGCCTGCCACCAGATCGGTGGATGGCTGACCGCCGAGTGCCTCGATGACGCTGTGGTCATAGGCGGGCCATTCGGTCAGCCACTGTGCGGCATAGTCGTATGCCTGAGCCGCCAGCAATAGATGTGTGCAGACAGCACCTGCCGATAACTGTTGCTCCCACACCGGGATCTTATGTGGAATAACCGGTTTGAATAACACGGCAATCACAACGCCACCACGCTGCATTCGGTCCAGTTCAATTTGCTCGACAGATTCACCCAGATCGCTACTGGTACTGGCGTCGGCGTCGGCGTCGGC
>CALKXD010000294.1 GCA_938003855.1 uncultured Granulosicoccaceae bacterium
CACAGCGATCACATAAGCCGCAACAGCCAGACAGATACACATCAATACACCCGGCACTACACCGGCAAGAAAGAGCTTGGATATCGATACCGAGCCACCAGTGGCGAGAGCGAAGATGATCATGTTATGGCTGGGCGGGATAATTATTCCGGCGATGGAAGAGGTCACCGTGACATTCACCGCGTAGTCGGCGTCATACCCCTTGTCTTTCATTACCGGGATAAGAATCGACCCCAGCGCCGAAATATCAGCAATCGCCGACCCGGATATACCGCCAAACAACATAGACGAAAAAACATTCACGATGCCCAAACCACCGCGGACCGCACCGACCGCATTTTGCGCAAAGCGCACCAGTCGCATGGCGATGCCACCATGGAACATCAGCTCACCGGCAAATATAAAAAACGGTATCGCCATCAATGAATACACATTGATACCGGCGACTATGCGCTGGAAAACGATAAGAAGCGGCAGGCCCTCATGGAAGAATGCAGCAAGTGCGGCAATACCCAACGCAAACGCGACAGGCAGGCCGATGATGACGCATAGGGCAAATACCCCGAGCAGAAGCAGTAGTCCCATTTTATTCTCTTATTCTATGCTGTCTACGCGCTGGTCCTGCCCGAGCAGCAGACGGACAAGGTGACCCGTGGAAAAAAGAAAAACCAGAGCACCGCAGATAGTCAGCGGCAGTGAGCGCAGGCCTTCCGACCATTGAATCAGGGGGATCAGTGTTTTCCACTTAAACTGCGTCAGTTGCAGCCCGTACCAGAACATAAAGCCGCCGAAGCCTGCCATCAGCACGTCTGTGACAAAAACAAACAGAGTACGCACCTTCGAAGGCACGGCACTGCGAAACAAAACAACCGACAGGTGCGTGTCCTGACGAACCCCGACCGCAGCACCAAAAAACGCAATCACCATCAACAGCAAATGGGACACCTGCTCGACCCAGGTGGGTGTATCGTTCAGCACGTAGCGACCGTACACCAGCCACGCGAACATCAGCGTCATCGCAATGAGGGCGGTACCGGCCAGTATAAGGCAAACCTTGCAAAGCAGGTTGAATGCCCCATCCATACCTCGCAGTAGTGCGGACGGTTCAGGCGTTTGGCTCATTGTGTCCCCCGGGGAAAAAACGCGCTGAATCCACAGCGGACCGCGACTGTATTTAGTTATTTACCAATAAATATACCACCGATTATGCAGTGGCATTACTTACTGTGCCAGACAACCGCAAGGCTACGTGCCGGACTGCCTGACGAGCGTCGATGGTAACGTATCAGCGCAAATTTACTATCGGTCCCCGGCCAGAGCCGGGGACTTCATTACATGGGTGAGTTTACACCGCGCGTGCGGCGGGAAATCACCTAACCGCTATTACTCAGTAGACTGAGCCATTTCAACCAGCTTAGCCATATCAGGGTTGGCAGCGAGGTAGTCATCATAGACCTTAACCATGGCTTCCTGGAACGGTCCTTTGTCAGCAATTTCGTTGACTTTAATGCCAGCCGCTTCGACCTCTTTGCGAGCTTCGCCTGACTGAACCGCCCATAACTCACGCTGGTACAGTGCGGCTTCTTCAGCAGCACCACGGACAGCTGCCTGAAGCTCTGGAGACAATGCTGCGAACTTGGCCGTATTAACACAGATGCACTCAGGAATGATCAGGTGCTCACTCAGTGAGTAGTGGGTAGTAACTTCGTAGTGACCAACGTTCTTGAACGACGGAAAGTTGTTCTCTGCACCGTCAACAACCCCGGTCTTAAGCGCCTGTTGAACTTCGGCAAATGCCATCGGTGAAGGGTTGCCACCCATTGCTGCGATCATAGACGTGTAGAGGTCGTTGTTCATTACTCGAATCTTCAGACCTTTAACATCATCAGGCGTGTTGATGGGCTTCTGACTGTAGAAAGACCGCGCTCCAGCATCGACCCACGCAAGTGGCTGAACGCCGGCATCGGCCATTGCCGCTGCTATTGTCTCGCCAGCTTCGCCTTCCAGAACACGAAACATGTGTGGGACACTTTTAAAGATAAACGGCAAAGAGACCAGATTGGCTTCTTTGACCATCGGGCCGATAGGACCCAGGTTGAAGTTGCCTATTTCAATAGCACCAAGACGAACCTGCTCCAGCGCGTCCGGCTGAGAACCGAGTACACCACCATGAAATACTTCCAGTTTAATTTCACCTTCAGTAGCCGCTTCGACGAGTTCAGAGAACTTGTCCATCGCAGCCGTGTTCGGGTGACCGTCGTTGTGGATGTTCCAGGCTCGCCAGTTTTCGGCTGCATTGGCATTGAACGCTACACACGCCAGTGCACCAGTTAGAACTAAGGAAAGTTTTTTGAACATAAATCCTCCAATGAGTGTAGATGTAGCAGTGCTACGGTTAAAACCTTACGTGTCGGGCTCAATCGATGCCATTCAATAAACGGCACCTCAGGTATTGAGCCCCTTTGAAAAATCAATGAATCAGAACATATCAACCGCAGACGCCCTTACGAGAAGAGCATTCCTCCATTGATATCGATATTGGACCCGGTAATAAATGCCGCCCCGTCTGACGCCAGATAAGCCACCAGATTTGCCACATCGTCAGACGCGCCCTCGCGCTTTAAAGGCGTAATGTTGGCGACATGCGTGCGTACTTCCGGCTTGGTAAAGGTATTGTGGAAATCGGTATCGATCATACCCGGACACACCGAGTTGACGCGGATATCTGGACCAAGCTCCTTAGCCATTCCCCGGGTCATGGTCATCACAGCCCCTTTCGATGCCGCATAGGCCACCGCACCCGGCCCGCCACCATCACGACCGGCCTGACTGGCAAGACCCACAATCGAGCCACCCGCCGACATATACGGCAGCGCCGATTTAACAACGCGCAGGTAAGAGGTAGCGTTTAGATCCATCACTTTATTCCAGTGATCCAGATCCATTTCGGCGATAGTTTTTCGCGCCACCAGGCCACCGGTAACATGAACCACTATATCTATGCGCTCACCGAAGGCGGCGACCGTAGCGGCTGTTAGTGCTGCAACGTCAGTGTCTGACGTCATGTCGCCCTGTGTGATAACAGCCGCACCACCCGACGCCACGATATCGGCTTTGGCCGACTTGGCACCGGCTGACGAATTGAAATAGTTAAGTGAGACAGAAGCACCGGCCGCGGCCAGATGCAATGCGCAGGCCCGACCAATATCGCGCCCCGCCCCCGTGACAATGGCAACCTTTCCAGCCAATGCCTCTGGCGCTAGTTGAGCTTTTTCAACGATCATTATCTATAACCCGAAAATCTGGTGATTTCAGCAGGACACCCGGTACACTGACGTCCGCGATTTAAACCCCGGGGGGGCTGTGTCGTCGCATCTGACCGTGCCGGAAACCGCCCTGCCGTCGCGGGAGATTGTCGCCGGAATCTTGCGACACGCTATTCCCTCTCATTCTGGTATGGTAGAATACCACCTGATCTGTCACCGTTGTCAAGCATCAATTTCACCAGCGCCTGATGATGACGGGTAACCAGCCGGCACAAAACAGCAGGTCGATTGCAGCATCAGGTGGAACAGAGCATTCCGCGTGCGTTTATTGAGGAAAATTCGATATGCAAGAGTCCACTGAATTGTTCGAACGCCGCACCACGGCCGATGTCGTCTTCGAGCAGCTGTACGGCGAAATCGCATCGCTCGAGTTACTACCGGGCACAAAACTCTCAGAAGCCGACGTCGCCCGGCGGTTCGGCGTATCACGCCAGCCGGTCCGCGAAGCACTGAGCAGGCTCGGCAACCTTGAGCTGGTATTAGTCCGTCCGCAAAGAGCAACGATCGTTCGAGGGTTCTCATTGCAACGCGTGGCGTATGCACGCTTTGTTCGGCTGGCAATAGAACTTGAAGTGATTACCCAGGCTTGCGCCGTTTGGGATGCATCATGCACCAGCGCACTGCAACGTAACCTGGACTTACAACACAAGATCCTCGAGACCGAGCCCGAACAATTCCACTCACTCGATCTACGCTTCCACCTGCTGATATGCGAATTAGCCGGCTGCCCACTCGCCGCTGAAGCGATAACAGAATGCCGCCAGAAGATTGATCGCCTATGCACCCTCAGCCTGGCCAGACAAAGCGAAGCCGCCACACTGCTGGCAGATCATGAAAAACTGGCCAAAGCCCTGCAAGCCAAATCCGTGGACCGCGCACTAGCCATAACCCGCCAACACCTAAGCCGCCTGGACAGCACGATAAAAGAAATACACTCAGAGCACTCCGAATACTTCGAGTAACAACCCCACCCGAAAACCCGCAGCGTAAGCAAGGCAAACCACCAACCAATCCCACCTGGATACCCGCAGCGTAAGCAAGGCAAACCACACAACAACCCCACCTGGAAACCCGCAGCGTAAGCAAGGCAAACCACACAACAACCCCACCTGGAAACCCGCAGCGTGAGCAAGGCAAAACACACAACAACCCCACCTGGAAACCCGCAGCGTGAGCAAGGCAAAACACACAACAACCCCAAGATCGGAAGAGCGTCGTGTAGGGAAAGAG
>CALKXD010000295.1 GCA_938003855.1 uncultured Granulosicoccaceae bacterium
GTAAGCAAAGGTGGTGACGCCTTGATCGGTGTGCGCACGAATAAGCTGGTGTTGATCATTATATTCATAGCGTGCCGATATGGGCGGTTGAGTGGTGGTGGTGTTATTGCTGTCGTTATCGTGAGGCTGATCATCGCTATGAGCATGGTCCACAAGCGCTGCGGCGGGTGCAGGCGCAGGTGCGGCAATAGGCTCTACACTGGTGCGGTTGCCGTAGTCATCGAGCGTGAAGCGCTGATCGCCATAGCGCTGTAGGCGATTGTGGCTTAATTCGGTGTGCTGCGCTTGTTGCTGGGCATGTGTGGCGTCGCTGGCGATGGCCAGTACGGTATGAGCGGGGTCGTGCACGATATGCTCGGGCACGGGGCCGTCAACCCGCAATAAGCGGTGTTGCACATCGTAATGGTACTGGTGGTGCCCGCGTAGGCTATCGTCGATGTCGGTGAGTTGGCCGACGCTATTGTAGCGGTATTGTTTGCTGTTGCCACCAGGGTAGTAGTGCTCGTGGCTTTGACCCAGGGCGTGCTGAACCAGTGGTGTGACGGGGTCGACAATGGGTTTGCGTTTCGCAATGACTTGGGTATCCATACGCCCTTGGGGGTCGTAGTGTTTGAGGGTCACCAAGGTATTGCCGTGGTCACGCTGAATGTCGGCGCCTTCACGGTTGTGTTGGCAGTGCACAATGAGGGTGCTGTTAGCGCGTGGGGTGGTTGACTCTGAATCAACCGCTTCATTGGGTGTGCAGTAGCGCATGGCGGTGAATTGCTGGGCGCGGTTGTAGTTGAGTTTGATACTGGCGCCATTGGGCAGTTCGGTGAGTGTGCGGTTGCCTACGGCATCGTAGTGGTGGCGCAATACCTGATCATCTTGCCATTCTTCGGTGATGCGACCCAGTGCATCATAGGCCCAACGCAGTTCGCGGTGCGCGTTGTTGGCGGCGATGCAGCGACCGTGTGTGTCGTAGGTAAAGGTGGTGCTGCCATCAGCGTCGGTTTGAGTGAGTACTTGCCCCGCCTGATTGCGTGTGTATTCAGTACATTGTGGGGTGGCATCGGCGTGGGCGCGTTGCGCTTGTGCGATGACCTGCCCTGCGCTGTTATAGCGATAGTCGGTGATGCGGCCATCAAAGCCGATTTCTTGGATGAGGCGTTCGTGATGATCGTAGTGCAGCTGGTAGCGTTCACCGCGCTCATTGCTTAAACCGATGAGGTTGCGTTCGCCGTCGTAATGGTAGTGCAGTTGGCTGCACAGGGTGCCTGTGGCATCGGTGATGTGGCGTTGGCTGACTTGGCTGAGACCATCGTAGTGATAGTCGGTGCGTGTGCCGTTGGGGTCGGTGATGCGGTCGACCAGACCTAGGGCGCTGTAGCGATAATGGGTTTGTTGACCCTCGGCATTGGTGATGTGGCTGACTTGGCCACGGGCATTATAGTGATACTGGGTGATGTGGCCTTGGGCGCTTTCGATTTCACGGAGTTGCTGTTGCGCATTGTAGCGATAGTGGGTGCGACGGCCTAGAGCATCTTGTTGTTGGGTCAGTTGTTGTTGCGCATTCCACCAGTAGCGGGTGGTGTGGCCTGCGGCATTGATCACGCTGCCGAGTAAACCTAGGGCGTTGTAGCGGTACTGGCTAAGGTGGCCTTGGGGGTCGGTGACTTCGGTAAGCTGGTGGTGATCGTTGTAGGCGTAGTGCCAGGTGTGACCAGCGTGGTTGCGCAGGCGGGTCAGACGACCTTGGGTATCGTAGTCATAGTGTTGGGGCTGCCCTTGGGCATCGGTCTCGCAGATGAGTACCCCGCGGGCATCGTAGGTCTTGTCATCGATACGGCCATCGGGGTGCGTGGTGCGAATGAGTTGACCCGAAGCATTAAAGGTATAGTGGGTTTCGCCGCCGTTGGCATCGCGATGGTACACCAGTTGTGCTTTGGCATTGTGGCGGTACACCTGTTCGCCACCACGGGTATCCGTGAGGGTGACTTGGTACTGGTCTGGCTCCCAGAAAAAACGATAGTCATAGGTGGCTTGCCCGGCAATCTCGTCACCCCATTGGCGCAGGCAACGGGCTTGTGGGGTGAATTGATCCCACTCAAAATAAAAGCGGTAGCCGCTTTTGATTTGGCGTTGGCTAATGAGGTGGTGGCGGTAGTCGTAGCGTTCGCCGTAGCCGTCGGCATCGGTGCTGCTGATTAAGTCGTGGTCGTCGCTGTAGGTGTAATCGACGTGGGCAATACAGGTATCGTCGGCGCTGTAATGGCTGACGTGGCAGATATGGCGGATCGCTGGGGCTTGTTGTGTGTGCTGCTTTTGCTCTGCTTGCTGTTCTTGTGGCGTTTGTTGAGCCTGCTGTTCGGGGGTGTAGCGCAGGCGCAGATAATCCCCTTGGCTGCTGACGATATGGGTCAGTTGGCCGTGTTCGTAGTGAAAGCGATAGGCCACATGATGGCTGTTTTCTAAGGTAGTGAGCACAGCGCGATCACTGTGATCGGCCAGACGGCGGTAGTGGCGTTGCACACCCGCGGGTTGATTCAGGGGGGTGATAACAAATTGGTAGTCATCGGCACGATAGAGGGAGAGTTGTTCGGTGGTATTGTGGCTGCGCTGCCCGACGTCTGGCAAGCGTAGGGGGATAATACGCCCTTCGGTATCGTGTAGGTAGAGGTGCTGGCCGTGGGGGTCGAGGGTGACATAGTCACTGTAGTCGTGTGTCCAGCCCACGCCTAAACCGATATCTTTATCGTTACTGGTGCGGTAGGTGCGCGACCATGGCAGCGGTAGGCTACCCCCAACGGTAAAGTCGGTGAGTGTGAGGAGTTCTTCGCCGCTGAATAGGCTAATGGGTTCGCCCCCCGTGGCGGTTTGGGCAATGGGGAGTGAGGCTAGGCCGCTACCAGTGAGGGCGGACAACGCCCCGATGGGGTCGCCCGATTCCATCGCCGTTTTGGCGGCATTGACGGGGCCGACGAGGGTGTTGTTGATGGTATCGACCTGCTGTTGCAGTTGGTTCACCGCTTCGCCAAGTTCAGGCGGGGCGTACTCCAGCGCCATGTTGGCCAGCTGTTGGGGCGAGGCGTTGCGTAAGGCTTCGGCTTTGCTGGCCAAGGCATCCAGCTCGTTGAGTGTTGGAGCAAACGGGGCGATATAGCCCCCTAACTTGCTCAGTTTGGGGAGGTTTAACGCAGGGGGTGCCGCTTTGGCATCGTAACGGCTGGGCGCTCGAGGGGTGGCGTTGCGTCGACTAAAGTGGTGACGCGGAGCATCATAGGGCCAGCGATACAGAGCAAAGTCGCCTTGTTTAATGCCTTGCACAATCGCGTTAAGGCTGTTGGTTTCACTGATCAGGGCGCCGTGCGAGGGTTCAAAATAGGCTAAGATCTCGCGCCCAGTGAGGGGCTGCGCCATGTGCTTTAACAGCCCGCCCAATGCCACACCGCTCGCGGGGTTTTCGGGGTGATTTCTGACGCGGTTATCCACCGCAATACGACGTAGTGTGAGTAATAAGGGGTAAGGTCGAGTGGTTAATACTAGCGCTAAGTCTGTGCGAGAAAACACCATCGGTGCAGTCGTGTGCCGAGGGTGGTACTGATCCATCGTGGATGACATCGTTGTCTATTCCTTCTTGTCCTATCGCTCAAATGGAGGATACGGTTGTGAAACACGTAAAGCTATTGGCCGAGCATTCTCTAAAACAGAC
>CALKXD010000296.1 GCA_938003855.1 uncultured Granulosicoccaceae bacterium
ATCAACAGTGTCAGTTACAGAGATTGGCAATCAAGAATTAATCGAGCGGTTTCGTCATTATCTGTGGCTTGAGCGTGGCTTGAGCGACAATACCATCCAGTCTTATACCAGTGATCTGCGTCTGTTTGCCAAGGCGATGAGCAATGACTCTGTGACGCTGCAGGGTGTGCAGGCGGAGCATGTATTGTCCTACCTCGCCAGTCGCGTCGCTTTCGGTAACAGTGCGCGCACGACCGCGCGGCTGTTATCGACTCTAAAGCGCTTCTTTAACCTTCTGGCGCGGGAAAAAATAATTTCTGCTGACCCCACCGCGCTGGTCGAAGCTCCAAAGATCGGGCGACCGTTGCCCGGCTCATTGTCAGAGCAGCAAGTTGAGCGATTGCTGCAGGCACCCGATACCGAAAGCCCGGAAGGTATTCGTGATCGCGCCATGCTGGAGCTGACCTATGCCAGCGGCTTGCGTGTCAGTGAGCTTATTTCACTGACGCTTGGTCAGGTGAATTTCAATGCAGGCGTCATTCGCGTTACCGGCAAGGGTAATAAAGAGCGATTGCTGCCGGTGGGCGATCATGCTCTGGAATGGCTGCGAACGTATCTGGAGGAGGCAAGGGCTGCACTGCTGCACCGTAACGACGGTTCCAATTGTGTGTTTGTTACTCGGCGAGGGGCGGGGTTAACGCGCCAGGCGTTCTGGTACCGGGTAAAAAAATACGCGGCTCTGGCCGGTATTCGACAAGCGCTATCGCCGCATACACTGCGACATGCATTTGCAACGCATTTGGTGAATAATGAAGCGGATCTCCGGGTGGTGCAATTGCTGCTTGGGCATAGCAATATCTCGACCACACAGATTTATACCCATGTTGCTGCCGAGCGCCTGAAAGCCTTGCACAGCGAGCATCATCCGCGCGGTTAACAAAAAAACCACGCGCCAATATGAGACTTGCATCGGAGTTGTCTGGTTAGCCATGGATTGTCGCGAACCGAAAGAAAACTCTGCGGTCTACCTTTAAACCGTGTACCTAATTGATCAAAGGCATAAAACCGGGAATACCATGAAACTTTTCAACCTACTTGGCTCAGCGCTACTTATATTGGTGTCGAGCGTTGTCAGCGCTCAAACTGAAGATTCAGCAGAGCAACAACTACGCGCAGCGCTTGCCGAAATTGCGCCTGATTTGCCAATTACCAGTATTTCCGAGTCGGTATTACCCGGCATATACGAGCTGGTCAGTGATGCTCAGATCTACTATCTGTCGCCCGATGCGCGCTTTATGCTCGAAGGCAGCATCATCGATTTGCAAAACAAAGTGAATGTCAGCGAGCAGCGGCGCGGCGGCTTGCAGTTAGCGCTGATCGACAAAATGCCTGAAGATCAAATGGTCGTCTTTAACAATGAGGCGGGTGACGCGGATCGCTGGATTACGGTCTTCACTGATACGGATTGTGGCTTTTGCCAGAAGCTGCATCAGGAAATCAATGCGATCACTGACGCTGACATTCGTGTCAGGTATCTCATGTTTCCGCGAGCGGGTATGCAGTCAGCATCAGCAAGTGAGTTGGAGAGTGTCTGGTGTGCCGCTGATCAGCAGGAAGCAATGACCATCGCCAAGACCGGTGGTCGAGTCGAGGACGCGACCTGCGAGAACCCCATTCAATCACACGTGAATCTGGCGACTCAGGTTGGCTTGCGTGGGACCCCGCTGATTTATCTCGATGATGGTACTAAAATCCCCGGCTATCGTCCGGCGGCAGAGTTAATTCGCATGATCAACTCCAGCGAGCCGCTGGCGTCGAAGTAACTATGGAGAGTTTGCTGCCCGGGATGGCTTGCGGTGGCAACCCGTTGTAAAAAAAATGTAGGCCGGCTTGCTCCGGCCGGGTCATTTGCAGTGCCGGGGACTATACCAACGGCAGGTGGCCGTTGGTAAGCCGACACTCTGGTCGGTGGTCTTAGGCAATCACATCGGGAACGATACTGCTTTTTACCTGAGTGATGATGTCTTTCAGGCGGAGCTTGCGTTTTTTCAGTCTGCCAATGTGGAGTTGATCAAAGCCGGCAATCGCCGTAGAGAGTGCAACTTCCTCATCAAGTGCTGCGTGTTCATTTTCCAGTTTGATCAGCAGTTGTCGCCTTTCCCTCCGGTCGATGTCGTCCAAGTTACTCATTCTAATGTACCGTGTGTACTGATTGGTCGCGGGGTTGCCGCCGGGTGGTTTTCTGTTGAAAAGATGATTTAGTCTTTTTCGGTGTCTCATCTTGTCAGGTGTGCGAACAGGTAGACGGTGAATATTTGCCCTCGACCACCGATTAGGTGAGGATACGCATCCCACCAGACGCTAACTGCATCACACTAAGAATGAATATTACCTCACAACCCGGCAGCTGTCGTGACGAACTTCCCATCGCGAGATTTAAGCAATATCCGGGTGACTTCAGAGTTCACGAAGTGTTGGGGTTTGATCTTGACGGCGAGGGAGAGCACCTTTGGATCAAGGTCTGTAAAACCGGATTGAACACGCGCGATGTGGCGGATCAACTGGCCGGGCTTTTTAAGGTGGCCGCTCGGGATGTGGGCTACTCGGGCCTGAAAGACAAGCATGCGGTTACCACCCAGTGGTTCAGTTTGCCGCTGCCAATCGCCCGGCAGTTGCCTGACGACTTACCGCAACTGGCGCAGTTGTCTATCGAAGAAACTGTGCGCAGTCGCAAGAAGCTTCGCAGCGGAGCGCATCGACAGAATCACTTCACAATCACCCTCAGAGAGCTGCACGATTGTCGTGACCTCCTTGAGGCGCGCTTGCTGGCTGTGCGTGCACAGGGCTTTCCGAATTACTTTGGTAAGCAGCGTTTTGGCCATGGTGGGCGTAATGTGATTTCGGCCAGATCAATGTTTCAGCGCAAGCAGAAAATCAGTCGGTTTAAACGTGGTATTTATCTCTCGGCGGCGCGATCCCATCTGTTTAACAAGATACTGGACGCACGTATAGCGCAGCAAAACTGGCAGACGGTGTTACCAGGTGAAGTGTGTGTGCTTGATGGCAGTAACAGTATTTTTCAGTGCCCGCAACCCGATGAGGCTGTAAGCCAGCGCCATAGCGAGTTTGATTTGCACACGTCAGGTGCGTTGTATGGTCGTGGTGAAAGCCTTGCGACCGGACAGGTGCTCGAGCTCGAGTCACAATGTCTGGCCGATGAAGATATACTGACATCAGGGCTTGAAGCCGCCGGTCTCAAGCAAGAGCGACGTGCCTTGCGTGCAATTGCACAGGATATGAGCTGGCGCTGGCTTGATACCAGTACGCTGGAAATAGACGTTACTCTGCAGCGAGGTGTTTATGCCACGTCGCTACTGGGGGAGTTGGTCGAGCTGCAGGAGTCGCCATCCGCCGATACAGTCAGTGTTGAATCAGGAGATCATGGATGAACTGGTGGGGTAAGCTACTCGGTGGTGGATTCGGTTTCTTAATCGGCGGGCCAATCGGCGCGTTGGTTGGTGCGGTGCTGGGTCATAATTTCGATTCGGGGCTAAAGAAATTACAGCACGAAAGCACCGAAGATTTATCACCCGGAGCACAGGAGCGCGTACAGGCAACATTTTTCACCGCCACTTTTGCCACAATGGGGCATCTTGCCAAAGCGGATGGCAAAGTCACCAATGACGAAATCAAGATGGCCGAAAGCGTTATGGCGCAGATGCAGCTGTCAGCGGAACAGAGGCGCGTTGCTATCGAGCTGTTTAATCGCGGCAAAGATCCCGACTACGATCTAAAAGCGGTCGTGGAGCAGTTCCGTATCGAGTGCCGGAGACGCACGAATCTGATGCGAATGTTTGTCGAAATTCAGCTGCATGCCGTCTATGCCGACGGGCATATGCATCCGGCGGAAAAAGCCAAGCTTGAAGAGATTTGTGGTTACCTGAAATTCCCCGGTTTTATGTTGCGCCAGATGGAGATTCTGGTGCGTGCAGGACGGACCGCGAGCGGCCAGTCCGAGCAACGCAGCAGCAACAACAGCACAAGCGCCCGAAGCACCACGATGTCGATCGCGGATGCCTTTGCATTGTTAGACCTCGACAGCAGCGCTGAGCAGCCCGCGGTGAAGCGCGCTTATCGTAAAATGATGAGTCAGCACCATCCGGATAAACTGGTCTCGAAAGGCCTGCCGCCGGAGATGATTAAGCTTGCCACCGAAAAAACACAGCACATAAAGGCAGCTTATGAGTTAATCAAACAGCACCATGGCTGGAAGTAGCGGGTGGCTATTGCCATTACCGTCAGGGGGGGGTTATTGCTCTTTCAGGCGTGGCATCAGCATGACCAGATTGCAGGGGCGAGTGCGATTGTCGAGTTGCTCTGATATCAGGCTGGTCCAGGCTGTTTTGCACGCCCCTGGAGAGCCCGGCATAACAAAAATATAAGTCGCATTGGCGACCCCGGCAAGCGCGCGTGATTGCAATGTTGACGTCTTGATGTCGTTGTAGGACAGTACCCGGAACATTTCTCCGAATCCTTCTATTTCCTTATCCAGCAATGGCGATACGGCTTCCGGTGTGCCATCTCTGCCGGTGACTCCGGTGCCGCCAGTGCTTAATACAGCGTCAACTTCAGGGTTGGCAATCCATTGGCTGAGCTGCGAGCGGATCTGGTAGATGTCGTCTTTGACAATCGCCTTGTCTATGCAGTGGTGGCCGGCCTCGAGCAGTGCCGTTTTTAGTGTGTTGCCTGATTTGTCGTCTGCTTCTGTGCGACTGTCAGAGACGGTAAGTACGGCTATGTTGAGTGCTTTGAACTGGGCGGGAGAAGTCATTGAAGGTTCCGTGTCGAATGCAGACGACTTTATCGTAACAGAGCGGTCGGCTGTGAGAGAATAGTCGGCACACTATAATATTTTTTTCCACCTTGAGCGCTGATGCTTCCTATCCCTTATGTCTGAACGCCTGCAAAAGTTACTCGCCCGTGCCGGACTCGGTTCCCGCCGTAAGCTGGAAGCAGACATCGAATCCGGCTTGATGGTTCTAAATGGTCGCCCGGCAGTGCTCGGTGACCAGGCCGCTGTGGGGGATCGAATTCGCTATGCTGATCGCCGCTATCGAGTCGTGATGTCGGCGCGACGCGACTTCCGCCTGATTGCTTATCACAAGCCCGTCGGACGCGTCACCACGCGCTCTGATGAGCAGAGACGCCCCACGGTATTTGATCATCTGCCACGCTTGCGCGAGTCCCGATGGGTAGCTGTCGGCCGTCTCGATATCAACACCAGCGGTTTGCTGTTGTTTACCGACAATGGTGATCTGGCCCACGGCCTGATGCATCCGTCCTCTGAGGTAGAGCGCGAGTACGCCTGTCGTATTCGTGGTCCGGTCAGCGACGAAGATTTACGCAAATTGCACGAAGGTGTCGAACTCGATGACGGACCAGCGCGCTTTCAGCGCTGCTGGTTCGACGGCGGCACCGACAACAATCAATGGTACCGAGTGGTGTTGTCAGAAGGGCGTAACCGCGAAGTGCGGCGTTTATGGATGGCGCTGGGTTACCAGGTCAGTCGCCTGATTCGGGTGCGCTATGGCCCTGTTGAGCTACCGGCGTATGTCAGGGCCGGCAAGTTTATCGATGTAGACGACGGCCTGGTAACCCATCTTCAGTCACTGGCAGGGTTGTCGATCAGGGGGCAGGCGCAGATGCGGCTGGTGCCGGATACGGTCGGTCGCGGGCGCCGCGGTGGTCCACCGGGCAATGCCCGCGGGCGTGGTGGCCGCCCCGGTGGTCGCACTGGTGGCCGGGGAGCTTCAGGGAAAAAGCGCCTGCCTAAATCGTAAGCGGGGTTGAGCTGGGGGTATGTCGTTTTGCAGAAAGCAAAAAGCCCGTGACGAATCACGGGCCAGTTACATTGGCGGAGAGAGAGGGATTCGAACCCTCGATACGGGTTAACGTATACACACTTTCCAGGCGTGCTCCTTCAGCCACTCGGACACCTCTCCTGAACTTTTACGACACTGCCTTACTACTTGCCTCCACTACCTTTCGGGGTATAAATAGGGGAGGGAAACGCTGAAACGTTACTCGACACATCGGCTATTTTTGGTGTGCCGCGTTTTTCTACTTCGTCGATGCGGATAATCGCATGCATCGGGATTATAGTCTGTGTTACGCCGCCGAACTCACTTTTCAGTCTTTCTTCTGACGGATCAACCACAACGGTGGTGTGTTCGTCAAAAAGCAGGCCTTCCAGAACAACAAAACCATATAACTCGCCTTGAAAAACATCCTTGGCGTAGAGTTCGTATATTTTATCCTGATTTATAAAGCGGACGCGATATACGTGTTCTGTTGGCATTTACTGATTTGTCCGGCGGGCGATGAATAGTGCCTTCATTAGCCGTGGAATCATATCACAACTGATGCCGTTGGGAAGAGCTTCCACACGTCTCCGGCAGGAAATACCTTAAAACCCGATCGGTGTCCGGTGTGTTGTCTTGATAGATCACCGTGTTACCGGCCTGATCGGTGGCTGGTCCAGCCGAATGACGCTGTCATCGCCGGTGAAAACAGCAGGGTATAACTGTCTCACCAGTGGGTCGTGACCGGGAATGATGTGGTTTTCGCTATCGGCCAGTTGTCTCAGGGTGCTGAATCCGGTCAGCATTTCCTCGAGGTCCACAACAATGGGAAACGGGGTTCGGTTAAGAAAATTTTCGTAGTAATGGCTGGCGTCTGAGGCCAGCACCAGCCAACCGCGTGTGGTTTTCACCCGCACGCATTGCAGGCCGCGGCTATGGCCGCCAATAAGATGAACCTCCACACCCGGTGCGACTTCGCCCGAGCCGTTATGATAGATCAGTCGCCCGGCAAACAACTGCCGGACCATGGCACAGACATGTTCCCCGGTGAAGGGCATCTTGAGTGTGTCGTGGCACATACACGGCCCGGTTGCATAGACCATTTCCTGTTCTTGCAGATGGAAGTTTGCATGACTGAACTCGGGTAGCGAGCCGGCGTGATCGTAATGCAGGTGTGTGACGATTACGGTGTCTATGGTATCCGGTGCCACACCAAATCTTTTCAGTAGGTCGGCCGGTTCTTCTGTGACAGGGCGCTGTCGGGCGATGCCCTCTGCACGGTCATAGCCAGTGTCGACCAGAATGGTTTGCTCACCGTTGCGCAGCAGCCAGATGAAATAGTCCATCGCATGGGGCGCATCGTGGTTGTCGTCAAAAATGAATGAGTCGTATCTAGACCGCTCCATGCGCTGTGCGTACTTCAGTGCGTAGACTTCCCAGTGATCATTCATATCTGCTCGCTCCTGTTTATGTGCTATAGCCAACTAGAAATGGTCGACCAGTCCGTCTGCTTGTTGCAGGTTTTTCTCTTTTGCTGCGGTATAGATGAGGTCTTCCAGTCGCAGATTTTTCAGGTATTGGTCTGCTTCGTTATGCAGCAGGCTGCCGGTCATTAGGTGTTCTGCGATATGCCGATTAAGGTGGTACACGCAATCACCGCCAAAGTCGATATCGTGATACTCATAGTGATGTATCGTGGGCTGCTTCTGACCAAACGCGCGTGTGTGTATGACGCCGTCGCCGTTTAAAGTCAGGTCACCACCAGTCCCCTCTATAAGCATTTCACCCATCGTTAAGCGGGGGTTGCCAGCGGCATGGTCAAGGTGTCGGTTGCCATCGAACATGGCACGCAAGCCGCTGCTATAGTGAAAGATAAAGTGGCCGGCGTCCTCGCCTTTAATGGCTGGATTCAGCGTCCGCAACTCGGCCGATACGGCGTCGGGTTCGCCGAAAAGAAAACGGAACACGTCAACCCAATGGATGCCTGTTTCGTGTATTAAAAAACGTGGCATATCGCGAAAGTAGGGCTGTCGCGACAAATAAGCATCCGGCCCTTGTCCATCACCGGGTCGCAGCCGAAAGCTTGCCTGCATGACCTGACCGACAGTGCCGTTAACAATTAACTGCTTTATTTCCCGATACCAGGGCTGGAAGCGAAAATTTTCGTGGACGACCAGTGTGCGGCCGAGATTGGCGACGTCGCTGGCCACTGCTGCGGCAGTCTCCCGGTCAGCGCAGAATGGCTTTTGGCAGATCAGCAACGCATGTCCGGTCAGCGCGATGGCAGAATCTATTTGCTGCCGGTGTGTGTGTGGCGGTGTGATGATATCGACGATATCCACGCTGACACGGCTTGTCACATCGGCGAGGGTTGCGGCGATCAGTATGTCTGGAAATTGTGTTTCAAGTTGCCGACGCCTGCCGGCATCCAGCTCAACAATCGCGGCAAGCGTGCAGCCCGGCAATCGCTGCCAGGCAGAGAAATGAAACCCGCTGAAATAGCCGGCGCCTATCGCGACAACATTCAGTTGCCGCGCCTGTGGGGATTGTGTCTCTGCAAGCGGCACTGTAGATCTACAGACAGTCCTGAACGGTTCGGGCAATCGATTCCGTGCCGGCGGTGCCGCCGATATCGCGGCCGCGACCGGAGTCTATGGCCACGGCACGGGTAACCGCACCCCGCAGGCTTTCACCGCAGCGGGTTGCCTCCTCGCAGTTGTTATTGTCACCCAGATACTCCAGCATCATGGAGGCAGACAGAATCATCGCCAGCGGGTTGGCAACACCCTGGCCGGCAATATCCGGTGCACTGCCATGGCAGGGCTGGAACACTGCGTTGTTGATGCCAATATCAGCCGACGGGGCGAGGCCGAGACTGCCCATAATGCCGGCACCCAGATCCGACAAAATATCGCCAAACATATTTTCGGTGACCATCACGTCGAAGTCCCAGGGGCTCTGGACCATTTTCATCGCCGCCGCATCGACATACATTGCCGAGGTTTCGATGTCTGGAAAAGCTGCTGCACGCTCATTGAATATTTCACGGAAAAACCAGAATGATCGAAACACATTGGCTTTATCAATACACATGAGCTTGCCGGGCCGGTTCAGTCTGCGGGCGCGCGATTGAGCCAGCTTGAAGCTGAAATCGAACAATTGCTCTGATACCTTGCGTGTGATTCTAAGGGTTTCGGTGGCTTCGTTGTTATCGATCACCTGGCCTTCATCTTTGTGGGCAAACAGACCTTCAATTGATTCTCTAACCAGTACAAAATCCAGTTGAGCGGCCCGGTCGTCAGACAGAACCTGCGGTCCGCCCGGAAAAGTAAACACCGGTCGCACACCGGCGAATAAACCCAGAGCAATACGCAGATCAATCTGCGGCACAATCTCGGTGCCGTCAGGTTTACGGATGTGCGGCAATCCCATCGCAGAGAGTAAAATCGCATCGCTGTCACCGGCAGCTGCCAGGGAGGCCTGTGGCAGGGACTCGCCGGTTTTCTCGTAGTGGCCGGCACCTGCGGGCAGTGATGTGTAGTCAAGTTTGAAGCTGTTGCACCCCGCAGTCACCTGATCGAGTAACTGAACCGTGTACTGCATGATCTCAGGTCCGATTCCGTCACCATCGAATACAGCTATGTCAAAAGACTGTTTGTTCACGGGCTTCCTGAGTTGTGTTGAGAGCGGCTCAGTATGAGCAACACTGGCGATTGCGGCAACGGGCGGGTGGGGAATCTTCGCGGCATAGCGCGAAATTCCAAAAAATGCGCCTTTGCTGTCCAGTATGTAATACATGATGTAATAAAAAAGAAACAAATAAGTATCGTTAACTTACGCCCGAATGTGAGGAATTACTTTAAGTTGTGTCAATAAGCTGTTCGTTGTTGGAAATGCGGCCATGGTACAACGTGCTCACGGAGTTTCGGCGCAGGGATGCCGAATTCGAAAATAATAAAAATAATAAGTCGAGTGGGAAGTTTGTGATGATTGATTCACCTGTGTCATATCAGGGTGCTTTGGCCGGTTTGGAGTCCGATAGCTATACATCCGGAGTGTCTGAATTACGCTGGTCTGGTGATTTGGTGGTGTTTGCCGCCGATGAAAAGAGGCTTTGCAATCAGCCGCTGCGGGATAGCTTGCAGGGTCTGCTTACTGATTCGTGGGCGGGTTCAGTGGTTTATCAATCACTCGATAGTCTGCCGTTTCAGGACGCTGCATTCGAAGAGGCCAGTGTCTTTATATTTTTGATTGACGATGACTACCAGCAATGCGCGGCAGCGGCTCAAGCGTCGTTTTTCGCCATGCGCAGAGCGGTGTCGGGCGATGCACTGATTGTACCTTTGGTGCTGAATGGTACTTCCGGCTTCAACAGTTCGGAGTTGGCGTTTTTGCCGCCCGTGGCTATGGACAGTGCGGATATGAAAACTGGATTGAACCTAATGGAGTCGCAGGTGGTAGGTTTTGTTAAGAAAATGCGTAGCTCTTTTGCGCAGCGTTCAGTAGCTCAACAGGCGCATGCAAGCCAGCAGCAACTTATAGAACGGGTGGCGTGTGCGTCGCAAATTGCCGAGTCGGTTGACCCTTTGCCCTGCCATATGAGTATCTATGATGATTTTGTCGAACAGCTGATAGCGCGTTTGCAAGTCATGCGGATGAATGACCGCCGCCGCAACCTGAACCTGTTTTCTGAAGCATTGCGTCAGGTGTTGGGCGCGGAGATGGTCTACTGCTATTTTCGTGGCAAAAACGGAGAACTGCACCTGTATGAGGCAGAGTCGAACAAACCACTGCATGAGTGCCCGGCGTCGGTCGTGCATTCGGTGCTCGAAGAGGCGTTGTCGGGATATTCAAGCGAATTGAGTAATCGCTCCCTGCATCTGCAGAATTTTCTACCTCAACTGGCGCCATCGGTCGGAAGCAGTGTTGAGTGTATGGTGATCGCCAATGAGCGGCTGGCGAATTGTGGAGTCTTTGTAGCGGCGAAGAACGGTTTCACGCGCTTCCCGCTGACAGAAATATTAAGCACCGTGATCAATACCCTGCACGATGCACTGGCGTGGGCGAGTTTTGAAACATTCGAGAAATTGAAAGCCCGTGTCTATGATGCCCTGAAAACAACCTACCGATTTGTTAGCAACGATATGTATGAAGATCGTCGTCGCATTTTTAAAAATCAGTTGAGCGGTGTTGGTGTGCATTTTGAACCCATGTTCCACTTTGACCGTGACACCCGAAAGGTTGATATCTTTGCCTACGAAGCACTCGCTCGCGAGAACATTCATGCGAGCGCGGCTCCCGTTGACGTATTCAACGCGGCAGAGCTTTGGGGAATGGGTTTTCAGTCAGAACTCGATTCCACACTGCTGGAAACCACGGTATCGTCTTACGCTGCACAGGTTAATAGCTGTTTAAGCAGGGCTTACAAGATCAAGCCATTGTCCCTCAATGTATACCCGGCAACGTTGCGCTCACCAACTTACCGGGAGTTACTCTATGATGTGCTGGGGCGGGCAGCTCCGTTGTACGGCCATCACCTTATAATGGAAGTGTCCGAAAAAACGGTTGTTTCACCGGAGCTGCAATCGGAAGCGAGAAAGCAGCTGGAAGAGTATCGACAAGTGGTGCAGCAGTTGGGTGAGCTCACCGGCGTGCGATTCGCCATTGATGACTTCGGTGTTGGTAATGCCTCGCTGTCCAGGCTCGATAGCCTGAAACCTCACTATGTAAAAATAGACCGAGACATACTGTCGTTTGATACCAGAATGTCGAACACCTTAATTCGCTATCTGCTGGAGAGTCAGCGCGAGCAGGGCACGTCGGTCATACTGGAAGGCGTCGACATCCACAGTAAGCTGTCATTGCACGATCTGGTCAACGATATCGGCGTCGGTATCATTCAGGGCCATTGCCTGAGTAAAGCGGTGAGTGGTTTTGACCCGGCTTGGGAAGCCGATATTTGTCAGCGGGTGAAAATGGATCTGGGATGGGATACCGCACCTGTGCCGCCGGTACCCTATACCGCTGAAACTCTGCTGCATTGACTATAATGGCTATAGACCGACTCTAGACGTTGGTCCTTGTTGTACCGCTCAGCGTGCGCCAGCGGTAGTGTGTCGCAGTCAGAAGGATGGCGTGTCTGCAACGGCCGCTATACTGTAGAATTTCCGGAGCTATAGCGCGTGCAGAAAATATTTCAGGTGGACGCTTTTACCCGTCGTATTTTCAGCGGTAATCCAGCCGCTGTAGTACCACTGGAGCACTGGCTGGACGATGCCGTGTTACAGAGCATTGCCGCCGAAAATAATCTGGCTGAAACCGCCTTTTTTGTCGCGACAGCCGATGCCTGGGAAATACGCTGGTTTACGCCGACGGCTGAAGTGGCGCTCTGCGGGCATGCGACGCTGGCCAGTGCACACGTGCTGGTTAAGCATCTGGGGTGTACGGAGCCCGTGATCCGTTTTGAAACACGCGACGCCGGACCCTTGCTTGTAGAGCGTCGTCCCGACCAATCGCTGGCGATGTCTTTCCCCGCGATCAGCCTGCACAATGCCGCTGGGGTTGCTGACCTTATCGCGGATGCGCTTGGCGCTATGCCCGAGGCGATCTATATCGGCCACTATTCTGCCGATCAGTTTGACTACCTGGCCGTGTTTTCTTCTCAGGCGCAGGTCGCTGGCCTAAAGCCGGATACAGCGAAATTCAGCGCACTTGAGAGTCGTGGTGTGATTACCTCGGCGATGGGTGATGCGTGTGACTTTGTTTCCCGCTACTTTGCGCCGAACGTTGGTATTAATGAAGATCCGGTCACTGGATCGGCGCATTGTCTGTTGACCCCCTACTGGGCTGACAAACTGAAAAAGACCGATTTAGCCGCCCGCCAGATTTCAACACGGGGTGGTGAGCTGAATTGCTGCCTGCAGGGGGATCGGGTGATATTGATTGGTCAGGCGGTCGATTATCTGGTCGGTGAAATCCACATCTAAAAGCGTTTTTTTTTCAGGCTTGATCCTCAGACTTAATCCAGGTGACTGGTGGCGTGGCAGGCAGGGGTGGTTTTATTTCGCGCTCTGCTTCAGGCGCTGCGCAATTGCAGCGTCCGCTTTAGCTTAATTTGGTCTGATTGTCCCGAAAGCGAGACGGCCATCTAAAAAACTCAAGAAACTGTCTGGTCTGCCGTTTGGATGGCCATGAGCGAACCTACAATCCAACCCACGAGGATGTCGTTAATGAGTTGGCGCAACATTGCGGGCTGCCTGCTCGTTGTGTGTGCGGCAGTTACTTTTAGCCCGATCGCGATGGCAGAGGCTGTTTCAAACTATGTACTGGGCATTACTGTCGACGGTGATCTGTCAGACTGGCTGCACACCGAGCCGTTTTCGGCCGATGGGAATGATAGTCTGGACAGTACTCGGCTGGACTGGTTACAGGCATGGATGGCGCATGATGATGCGCATTTCTACCTGGCGGTGCACAAGCAGGGTGGTCCGGATACGCTATGGGATCAATCGGTATTCATTGATACCGATGGAGATTCGGGTACCGGCTATCAGCAGAGCTTGCCGTTTGGTGCAGACTATTTGATACAGGGTACGTTTGTGTACCGGTACACGGGTCTGGCCGACAGTTGGCAGTGGCAATTCAGCGACGAGATGACCGCTGCATTCGACGACGACTACAGTGAGTATCGTATCAGCCGGCAGGCACTTGGCAATCCACAGTCGCTACAGATTGGCTTTGCAGCCAGGGATACCGTAGTTCAGGGCGGTGATCACTATCCAGATGGGTTGTACAATGCGTCATCGCCGATGCGCTATTTCCAGTACCAGGCAGATGCTCCGGAGAGTGCTGTGCTGTTAGCCTCTGATCAGCGGCTGACAGTGCTGGCAGGGCAGGCGCGGGCCGTCACGCTGACTGCCAGTGATACTGATGCTGAGCTTGTCTGGAATTTACTGACAGCACCGGTCCACGGTAGTCTTTTAGGTGTGCCTCCTGAGCTTTACTATCAACCGGACCCGCTCTATGCGGGTGAGGATTCGTTTCGGTATTCAGTATCTGACGGGGCGATTACCAGTATGGAGGCGGCGGTCTTTTTTGACGTCCTGCCAGTGGCAGATACGGGCGAGATCAGCAACCTGATCAGCGGTGCCGGCGCGATTGTAATCGATGGCAACCTTGATGAGTGGCAGGCATCGTCAATCACCTGGTATGTCGATGATTCCACGGGCGATAACGCCGCGATAAACCCGGTTGATCTGCAACGTGCGGCAGTAGGACATGACAGCACTCTGTTTTATATGGCAGTAGCCATGCGCCCGGAGGCGCTGCCGTTTGACGAGGCACCGAACGTCAGTATTTTCCTCGACACAGACGCCAGCGCTGCAACCGGTTATAGCGGCAGAAGTGCTATTGGCGCAGACTATCTGCTGCAGGGCAATGATCTGTTTACGTATGACGGTGATGGAGAGCTGTGGGCCTGGCTGCCCGTCGGGTCAGTGAATCAGTCGTACCGCGCTGGCAACCTGGAGCTGTCGTTTCCGCGCAGACTGGTGGATGATCCGCGACGCATCCATCTGGTTATCCACGGGGATAACTACCTGCAGGGAGGAATAACCGATGATCTATACCCTGATGGCGCTTACCATATCAATGACGATCCGCGCTACCTTATCTACACCACCACCGAGATCGCAGAGCCGACCTATGAGTTGGCTATTGGCGGGGCGCGTGATCGCTTAACAGCTCCTGTGCTGGGGCGGTTACAGCGAATGCAGAACGCGCAAAGGTTAAAAACCACAAACAAAGAGTTAAAATCGGGCGCCGGTACAGCCAGCACTTTGATACTGCTGTTGCCACTGTATGGTTTTTTCCACCGTCGCAGGGGGGGCGGTCTTACCAGACATGTCACGGCATATCGCCAGCGCAGATGAAAATTGCCGGTGTGATTTGCCGTGTGAGTAGGTAGTAATAAAGGCCGTGTGAGCGGCTGTTGACGTCGATAGCGCGGCTGGATGCTGCAACTCGCGCGTCGGGCCCCAGATAAATTCCACACTTCGATACGGATATTGAAGATCTTGCTAAAATATTCCCTAGATATATGGCAGTGGCTAGTCCGCCTGAGCTCATCTTTGGTCTGTGCACTGCTGGTGTTAGTGTCGGGAACGGCCAACGCTGAAGACATTGAGGTGTATTTCGGTTCTGCGGTAAGCTCATACATTAGTAATGGCAGCGGTAGCGCGAGTACAGGGCTCCCTGAGAGCGGACCGATCAAAAGTGTACTGCATGCTCGTTACCTTGCCGAAGAAAATAAAGATTCCACACTGATCAATCGCAATAGTGTCAGCTACGAGCACTATACTGCGTCCGGTCACTGGGGCCGATTGCCGAACTTCGACCGGTATCCGGCAATTAGTACCGGCACATTGGCCTCGTTTAGTGATTACCCTAGAACTCGAACTGATTTCTATTCCTTTAAATACACTGCCGTGCTTAATGTGCCGGCCGCTGGTACCTACCGGTTTTATACCACTACCGATGACGGCAGCAAGCTGTTTATCGACGGCACACAGGTGGTTAGCAATGATGGTATTCACGGTGCAACAGAGCGAAGTGGATCGATCTATCTGACTGCCGGCCCCCACAACGTGATTGTGACCTATTACGACTACAATTCTGCGGATGAATTGTTTGTGCAGTGGTCCGGAAATTCTATAGCACGGCAGCCGCTGGAGCCCTGGCTTACCGCATTGCCAAACTACAATGCGGTCTCGTATGAGCTGTATCATGGTAACTGGCGAGTGCTCCCGAATTTTGACGCACTCACACCTGTTTCTACAGGTAAGATTAATAACTTCAGTCTCGGCCCGAAATTTCAGGGCGAGAGATATGGCTTCCGCTACAAGGCCACGTTGCGGGTGCCCGCATCTGACAGCTACCGGTTCACGATAGGATCTGATGACGGTAGCCAGTTATTTATCAATGGTACTCTGGTGGTAAATAATGACGGCCTGCACGGATATCGTGAAAGAAGTGGCAGTCGTTACCTGGCAGCAGGTGACCATGAAATAACGGTCACTTTTTTTGAAAGAACCGGTGGCGACAACCTCACTGTGAGATGGTCCTCGTCGACGATACCCAAGCAGGATCTAGCTACCTGGCTGGTGGGTGAAGCCCACATCAGTACACCACCGGTACAAGCTTTTATTCGCAGTAAGACCTACCCGGCTGACGGTTACCTGAGTGATGAGAACAGCAATGCCTCGGTAGCCTCTTCCAATGTCGGTCGTGCTGACATCGATGGTGCAAGCCAGTGGGAGTTGTATCATGCCGGTACCAGTGCTGATGGCAACGATGTCGTCATCGTGATTGCAAGCGATACTGACAGGCTGCTGGATGGTGGTTGGGACAACGCTGTGTCCGACCAGAGCGGCTGGACGGATACTCATAAATGGGAGCTATTGAAACAGGCCGATGATTCGTTTCGCTTCAGGAACGTGTCAACAGGCAGATACTTGTACGCGACTGCTGCCGGTGACGCGAGGATCACCACCAACCTGAGTGATGCCGTGGAGTGGTGGTTGCTGCCGGCGGCACCGAATGTTGTGACCGCGGCAGACAGCCAGGACTGGAAATTCGAAAAACAGTCAGTTTCATCAGACGGCAATGATATCGTACAGATCAGCCACACGGTGAGCAGTAACTTTCTGGCGTCTATGCAGGGCGGCGTTGCAGCCACTAATGTGTACGCCGGCTCAGCAGGTAGTGATAAACAGAACTGGGAGATGATTCCATTGGGTGGTGATCGCTACCATATACGCAACACCGCTGACTCACGCTATCTGCGTGCTAACGGCAGTCCGGATCTGTTTAACGTTGATGCATTCAGTGAATCGTCTTTGCCTTCCAGCTATGAGTGGATAATTCTACCACCGTCAGACAGTGGTACAGACCTGGCAAATATTGTAAAACCTAATGTATTGTTTATTCTCGATGCTTCCGGTTCTATGAACTGGACCGACTCCGGTGAATCGGGCACCCGTTTGCAGCGCATGAAATCGGCGCTAAAAACTGTACTGGGGACTATGCAGGACGTCAATGTCGGGCTGATGAGATTCAGCCATAGCTACAGCGGTGGCAGAATACTTCACCCGGTCGCTCCGATAGAAACGGTACGGGATGATCTGATCGAAATTGTTGACAGCATAATCGCCAGTCACGGTACCCCGACTGTCGGCGCGCTTTATGAGGCAGCCCGGTACTTTCGGGGCGAGGCTGTTGAGTATGGCAGGTCGCGAGGCTCCTCACAGTGGATGTCCGGTATCACGTACTCACGAGTCTCCGCACCTGAGAGTTTTACCGGAGGCAGTATTGTTCGCACGGGCGGATGCACCGTGGATGACCCGAATAATCGCGATTGTGCCACTGAGTACATAAGTGGATCACCAGTCTATATTTCGCCGATTGTCAGCGAGTGTCAATCGAATCATATTGTAGTACTCACAGATGGCACCCCGACAAGTGATGCGATAGCAACTGCGGGTAAGCTTGTGCCCGGAACGTGCAAAACGGCCTCGGCAAGAGATGGTACTTGCGGTGAGGAACTAGCGGAATTTTTAGCGACCACTGATCAATCTTCGGCGGTCAGTGAGTCCAACGTTGTGGTGACTCATACTATTGGTTTCAACTTCGCAAATGAATGGTTGAAATCGGTTGCCGAAGCTGGAACGGGAAATTTCTATACGGCGGAATCAGCAGCTGAATTGCAAACGGCGATAGCCAGTCTGTTGCTTACAACAGAGGCGCACGAAAATACCATGATAGCACCCGGTGTGACGCTTGATCAGGCCACTCAAGTCTCGCACCGGAGCGATGTGTATTTTACTTTGTTTGAGCCTGCCTATAACACGGCCTGGCGCGGTAACCTGAAGCGCTATCACTTTGACGGCGCTATACGGGACAGCAGTGTTCCTCCCAAGGTGGCGATTGATGCGGACACCGGTTCATTTCATACCGACGCAAAGAGCTTCTGGTCAGCTGACTCCGATGGAAGTGATGTAGGGGCCGGCGGTGCGGCCTCTCAACTGGATGCCACCGATCGTCATGTCACCACTTATCTGGCGGGAAACGTGGATGAACTGAAAAATCCAAACAACGCTGTCAATAGAAATAACATTAGTGCGTCACATCTTGGGTTGCCTGATTCCAGCTTGCAACTGACGGTAGCTGACAAAGACAAGATTCTTGACTGGGCAGATGGTGTCGATGTACTCGATTACGATGGCGACGGCAGTGTTACCGATACCCGGCATTTCATCGGTGATCCATTGCACTCTTCGCCGGCTATTGTCACCTATGACTGGTCGGGAACCGAGCCGGACTCAGTCGTTTTTTTTGGCACTAATGAGGGGTATCTTCATGCGATAAACACAGCTGATGGCAAGGAGGTGTTCTCATATATACCGCATTCACTGTTGCCCGTGTTAAAGCACCGCTATGCAAATCTGACCGGGGTATCGAAAACTTATGGGGTTGATGGTCCGATTACTCTGTGGGTGGAGGATACCCGGAGTGATAAGAAAATTGGATCAACCGGGGAGCACGCTTATCTGTATGCCGGTTTGCGGCGTGGTGGCCGCGAATATTTTTCGCTCGATGTAACCGAGAAGGAAAATCCGAAATTTCGTTGGAGTATTCAAGGTGGAAGCGGGGACTTTAAAGAGCTTGGCCAGACCTGGTCCAGACCCACATTGTCAACGGTAAAGCTGCCCGGGGATACACACAGTACTCAGGTACTGATTTTTGGTGGCGGCTATGACCCCCTGCAGGATAATGCCGCAAGCAGCACAGCCGATACTATGGGGCGTGCTGTTTATATGGTGGATGCCGACACGGGTGATCTTCTCTGGAGTGCTGGTCAGGACAGTAATGCCGATCTGGTTTTGCCTGATATGCTGAATAGTTTGCCCGCCGATCCCAGAGTGGTCGACATGGATGGCGATGGTTATGACGATAATATTTATATTGGTGATATGGGGGGCAGAGTCTGGCGATTTGACATAGATAACCATGCAGCTAACACCAGAGACTTTGTAAAGGGTGGTGCTATTGCCCATATTGCAGGCACTACACAACAGGATGCACGGCGTTTTTTCAATACACCCGATGTGGCGCTAGTGATGGTCGACGGGGAGCCAACCAGAATGATCTCCATGGGAAGCGGTTATCGAGCTCATCCGCTCAACCGGATTATCGAAGATCGATTTTATGTCTTGCGCGAAGCGCGAAAACCGATCGGCTTCGGTGTACAGGAGTCCGGCGTCAGCCGTCCTGTGACAGAGGCAGACCTGTTCGATGTGACCGATAATGTGCTCGGGCAGGGGAACGCCTCAGAAAAACTGATCGCCGAGGAGGCACTGGCCGATGCGAAAGGCTGGTATTTGCAGCTTGAGGCTCAAGGGGAGAAGTCTTTATCTTCATCAACCACAATAAATAATCAAGTGATTTTCACTAGTTACAAACCCAGTTCAGCAGCAGGCGGTTGTGGTGCTGAATTGGGTAGCGGAGCCCTGTATGTACTTAGTGTCATTGATGGCACACCGACGGTTGAACTGCCCGATGAAGATGATACGCACGACGTCAAGCTGACGAAGGAAGATCGAATGCGGGACCTGGAGCGGCCCGGCATTCCACCGGCACCGCGAATAATGTTTCCCGAGCAAGCGGACCCG
Source organism: uncultured Granulosicoccaceae bacterium (assembly GCA_938003855.1). Classification (GTDB taxonomy): domain Bacteria; phylum Pseudomonadota; class Gammaproteobacteria; order Granulosicoccales; family Granulosicoccaceae. The sequence goes on from CALKXD010000296.1 coordinate 19,568, forward strand.
ATCCTGATTGTGGGGCCGGAATCAGGGCCTGTTATAGACAGCGGGCCTTTGATGAAACGTATGTGGTGGACCGAATCCCCGGACTTTTAACCGCAAATGCCCGAGTTGTCTGTCTAAGTCGGTACCCACCGGGTGCGTGGCGCGCCACAGGGAATCTGCTGAACAGACCCGAAATTATATAGGTGACTGACGTTACTGGTGCTTCTGTAGTTTACCTGGCCGCCAGCTTTCATGATGCGTTCTGATTAAACCGGCAGATAAATCACCGGGAATCTTAAGCAGGTGTGTTTGGCCCCATCGACTTATAACACTCCCCTCCGCGTGTCTGAAGCCACTGAGATGTGCAGGGTCACGGGCTTTGACTGCGGTTGAACGGGCACGCCGTCAGGTAGGGGTGATCGACCCAAAGCGGGTATCATCAATTGATCATGGGCATTACTAGTGCCCATCCAGAAACAACTGCTACTGCGTACCACTCAGGCACGCAATCTTTTACCGACCACAGGTAGTTACTTAAGAACAACTAAGCGCCTACCTGTGGTAGGCAAAATCTCACGCACCTGAATGATCCTCGCGACACCCTGTTTCTGGATAGGCACTAGCCAGTTGTGTCGCGCTGTGCAGTTCGGGCAGAGCGAACCATGCTGTTGCCTTCACCAGAGGCCACTCCGGTGCTGTGCTCTGGCGTCAGCTGTCCAACTTTCTGATCTGATCCTGCAGTTTGCCAATAGGGCGAATCCATGGTGAGAAGGTCTTCAGCTCGCTGGGTAGTGTGTCCAGTGCTTTAGATGCATTGTCGAGTGAGTTGTAGATGCCGCGTGCCAGGCCGTATATCGGCCGGTTGGTAGGGGTTTTTTTATAGGGATATAGTGACAGCGGCGCATCATTCGCAAAGCTGCGGGCGTAATCAAGCATTAGTTGTCGATCCGGCGATGAGCCGAATTGTATGGTAAATTTTTCACGGTCCTGAGCAAGTAACCAGGATTCGTTGTGCAGGGTGGCGGGCGTTGATGTCGTGGTTATGGTGGTGCGCAGAGCCCGCTCTATAATTAAGTCACTGGCGATTGCGGTGCTGTCATCAGGCGGCGTCGATGGGATAATTTTGTCGAGTGTGGCCCTTTCAATCGTTGCCGTTGCCGTCCTGGTTGGCGCGTTGGAAGTTTCGGTGCGTTTGTCGACTGAATCAGCGGTGGAGTAGCTGCCATTGAGTAATTTGTAGGCCAGCAGCAGTGCGCCGCCGATGACCGCAACTTTTAATGCAAAGAAGCCAATGTCCAGAAACAAAAACAGGAACGGGTGGTCGTCCTGATTGTAGAATTTAAATCTTCGGTATGAGCGATTTAATTTGTGAGGTGTGATCACGGGATACGTCATCCTTGTGCTTGCCGGGAGGCTGCCAGGCAGTAAGCGGTTGCAATCAGTACAATTAAAAGAAGTACGGAGGGTACCGTGGTGCACAGGAAATAGATGACAAATTATTAGCGGTTTGGAGAATGGGGATTATTTGAAACCGCATAATGTTAACCCGGTCACATTCGTTGTGGCCGCGTTTTATCCAGGAAAACTAAGGTGGGTGGGATTTGGTCAGCAGTTACCAAATGATGTCTCTGGATCTCAGTAGTGCTTTGCCCGTGCGACGGGGCGGTTCGCCGGTAGTATTGTGGGGGCTTCCATAAGCTCGGATTACATCTGTGATTAACACTGTGTCTCAGAGGTAGGGGGTCAGCATAAGTTTGGATTCGGAATCCCTATTAGCTTGGATTTCCGCCATCTAAAATACCCATAAGGCTGGATTTCCCTATTTTTTCTCATGAAAATCGAAGCTTAATGTGACGCGCAGTGTGGCTTTCCAGACAGAATTAGCGCGCCGACGAGCGGTACGATTAACGACAAAGCTTATTCCTGCCGCACAGCAAAATTGATGAATATGGCTGTACGCAGTGCAAATCAAGGCTTGCGAGCCTACTATTTTTCCCTCGCCGCGCTGACGTGGTTCTATCATCCCTTAGCTTTTATTTTCTCATCCTTAGTAGT
>CALKXD010000297.1 GCA_938003855.1 uncultured Granulosicoccaceae bacterium
GCAAAGCTTTGCGATTCTTCGTGGATGATCTTGCCATCGCGCTTGATAACCAGATCAAGCTTGGAAGCAGGGCCTTTGCGGGCAACGATCTGTTGCGCTGCAAAGCGGCCATTTTTGTCAACCGGCACCACTTGGCCACCGACATAGACAACGTCCTTTGCCGGATCGGCAAAACCAGTGACGGTCGCCATGATCCCGCCAAGATTGATGTTGCGGCGTGCTGCCTCGTCAATCTCGCCAAAATTGGGGCGTTCAGCAGGCTCTTCGCCGTTCAGATCGCTCAAAGGCTTGTCGACAATGGTCAATTCTTGCGCGGCGGTTTCGTCGAACCTGCCATTGGGGCCATAGACGCGCAGCACATAGAACATGGCTGATGGACCGTATTGGGGAACATCCCAGCGCGCTGCGCCCATTTCGTCCACATCGAGCACAGCCAATGGCTCGCCATCCGGGGATTGCGTCGCGCGGAAGATCCGCACCTCGCTACGCTCAACGAAGGATGGGTAATTGTTATAGGCCATGAAGCTGACCTTTTGGCCCGCAACAGCTGTGCGCATAGTATCGACCAGACCTACATTGAGGACCGGATTGATAACCAATGTGTCGGCGCGGAAACGAATTTCGTGCTTCTTATTGGTCGAGATCGGCTGCGACTTCGCGCGCTCTTCATTGCGCTTGAGCCCGGCCTTGGTGAAGGTGCTTGGCTGCGTCGATTGCGCCATTTGAGCAATACGCTCGACCGTTTGTTTGGCGGTCTCTTTTGCTTCAACCTTGGCGGGTTTCGCAGTGACAGTGCCAAGCGGCAGCTTAATCTTGCTGGCAGTCGCAACAGCAATCGCTGCTTTTGACGTGCTTGCTTTAGGAGCTGTTTGCTTCTCGCCCTGAACAACAGGGTTCGAAACAAACCGGATCTTCTGCGTGTCGGCCTGTGCAGCCGTGGCAGAGATGGCAATATCGCTGCCTACTGCTGCTGCGCCTGAATTGGTGTCCGATGCGGCGGCGACAGAAGGTGTCGCAACAGCGACAGCAGCCATCATCGAGCAGCGTAGCGCCCAAGCGTTTTTGCTTTTCACAATTGGCGGAGTGGAGATTGTCTTTTTCATAGCCCTTACTCCCCCTTCTCGGTTCGCTCGGCATCGGCCTGCTCTTTCGGTGCGACACCGAAGTTGAGCTCGCCGAATTTGCCTCGGGTGAGACGGATCGAACGCGGGTTATCAGTGGTTGGCTCCCAGCCGAGTGGCAGGGTGCGTGTGTCTATTTTGAGCACGAAGTTCGAGCCGATGCGTGCATCAGGAACCGCTGCACAAGCGATGTGGTAACGACCAAATTCGTCGGTCGTGATCAGCTGGCCATTGACCGTGCCAAGGCGAACGCCGGGAACACCTGGCTCGTTTTCGTCCTGATAGCCGTCGCGGTCAGCGTCTTCGAAGACCTTGCCGATTAGCTCAGAACAATCGAACACAGCGCTTGGAACAATGGTCACCACTGCGGTGCCGCGGTTCGAAATGTCAGCACCATCAGCACCATTTTGTGCGATGCCTGTGTTGACCTTTTCACCGCCGGTTACGCCAGCACCAATGACCAATGCCAGATTGTAAGTGACGGAACCGTTTGCAGGAATGACCTGATCTTCCCAAGTCAAAGTGCGGCCAGTGCTGACCGGCTCTTCTGGTTGACCATCGACCAGCGAAGTGCCCAGCACATATTTCGTGCCTGATGGCAGTATGTCGACCACATCCACGTCAGCGCGTTGGACGCTTTCGGCGTTGGTTACGGTGATTTCATATGGAACCACATCGCCCACATTGGCCGTGCGTTTCGGGCTGGTCTTGGTAACGATCAACTCGCCGCGGGTCAGGAATGGATCAAGCGGAATATGGTTGAACACCACGTCTGGATCACCCGATTGCAGAGCGAAATCGTAGTAATATGGCGGCAGTGCAATGGTTGGCACTGTGTTGTCTGGATTGATCGTAACCGGAGCAGGAAGCCCTGTTGGGTCAAATGGTCCAGCGAGCGGCGGAATAACCGTCGAAGGTCCAGAGAAGCCGGCTGGCGGATTGATTTCAATCGTATAGACTGTTTCTCCGGTCGGGCATTGCGCTGCAGCACCGGGTACGATGTCAAAGCGATATTCGCCTGATGCACCTGTAGTCTGGTTGGCTTGTGACGCATCAACATAGCATACCTCCGGCAAAGGATTGCCATTGGCATCAACCAGATTAACAGTAGCGCCCGCGATGGGCGTGCGATCTACAGAATCGTAGATAATACCCGATGGATCAATCGGTGCGTTAACGTCAGAAGTCGTCGCATTCGGCGCAAGCGCTAAGTCTTCGATCATATCAAAAACTACGCCGCTTTCAGGGTGAATAAACGCAACCGAATAGCCTTCGCCGCTCGGCAGGCCTTCGAACGAGTAATTGCCTTCTGCATCAGCAACGGTCTCAGCAATCAATTCGCCATCAGGACCGAAGACTTGCACGATAAATCCAGGTGCTCCGTCTTCACCAGTGCCAAAGTCTTGGTCAGCGTTGTCATCGTAGAAAACAGTGCCTTCTAGGCCGCTGATTGGTGCTTCAACAACAACGGTAACTGTGCTTTCTGAGCAGTTATCTGGGTTCAGGGTTTCGCAGATTTCATACACTATAGTGTACTCGCCAGTAGGCACATCTGGACCAACAGAAACCAATCCAGTTTCAGGATCAAGAACCACACCTGGATCAGCAGCAGGCGTTAAAATGCTTGCCGTGATATCCGCCGGATCAACAGGTTCGCCGTTTAGCGTATCGTTGTCGAATGCATTGATGATGTCATCGCCGCCAATGCCAGAGCGTACTGGTTCTGGAGCATCGTCAACTGAATCGATTGGCGATGCTTCAACCTCGATCGTGATTGTCGCATCAGCGCAATTGGTCGGGTTGAGCGTTTCGCAAATCTGGTATTCGATCGTGTAGCTGCCAGCAGGTGTACCGGCTGGAATATCGACAAGACCTGTCGCCGGGTCGAGCGCTGGCACTGGCGCGCCAGGCGTCAAAGGCTCTGCAGGCGTGGTGACGGTTGCTGTGATGTCAGCAGGATCGACCAACTCGCCATCAAGCTCGTCATTATCGAATGCATTGATTGCGTCATCTGCGCCAATCGCGCCGATAATTCCAGTAACGGTGTCGTCGCTCGCTTCAATCGCAGGCGCCTCTACTGTGACAGTCACAGTGGTGATGCGGCAGTTGTCGGGATTGGCCGTTTCGCACAGCTCATACTCGAAAGAATAGGTGCCAGCTGGAGTGTTCGGCGCAATGCCGACAGAACCGGTGGCCGGATCAAATGTCAGCTCGGCTGGTACTGTTGAACCAGGTGCGAGCGTGATCGTGGTATTAGCGGGAGTGGCGGGTGTGCCATCCAAAGTGTCATTGTCAAAGACATTGAGCAGGGCTGGAACGCCTTCTGCGCCATTGCTGCTTGTGGCCGTATCAGGGGCAGGCGTGATGGGCAAAGCCACACCCACGCTCTCGCTTGCCAACGCATCTTCCAGCACGCCTTGATCGGGCGTACCTGTAGCGACGGCATCGTTGACGATGTTCGCCCAAACAGGCTGAGCAAGAAGACCTAGGCATAGCGGCGCCAGAGCGATCGAACCCAAGGTCCGGGCTTTGAGCGACAACTGCGCTGGGCGCTGGTTAGGATTTACGGCAGTTTGCATAGCAAAGCTCACAAGTCGAAATTAGAATTGGGGGAACGGTTGCGGCTGGCCCGGATCAACCAGACCAGCCGCATTCGTCCATTACTGCAGGTTGTCGATGTCAGCCTGCTGCACAGTGTAAGTGCCGGTGAAGGTGATCGTGTCACCTGGTGCCAACACATCCCACGAGCCGTCTTGTGCGGCATCGGTTGAGTCGCCGACTGTGCCCGCATCGGTCAGCAGCGTCTCATTCTCAGGAGTTGGCGCAGCGCCAGCAGCGTTGTGCGTATCGGTTACGGCAACACCGCGGATGATCACGTTACCTGTGTTGGTCACGGTGTAGGTGTAGGTAATGACCTGACCCACGGTGACGAATTCGGTATCGTCCGCTTCCTTGAGCATCTCCAGCATCGGAGCTGGCGAAACCGTGACCGTTGCAACTGCAGTTTCACAGTTGGTTGGGTTCAAGGTCTCACAGATCTCGTAGGTGAAGCTGTAGTCGCCAGCCAGAGTGCCTGGTGCAACATCAACCGTGCCATCTGCTGGGTTGAAGACCAGCTCGCTTGGAACAGAGTTGGGGTTGCCAGCGGCATCGGTTGCCGGGACAGAAAGCGTCGCGTTGGTTGCATCAGCATCCGCCGTGTTCACTGTGTCATCGTCAAACACGTTGAGGACGTCATCGACACCAGCCGTTGCATCCGCTGCAGGAACCGTTGTTGAATCGTCGGTTGCGACAACTTCGCTCGGATCAACCGTGACGCTAGCAACAGCAGTCTCACAATTGGTCGGGTTGAGCGCTTCACACAGCTGATAGGTGAAGCTGTAAGTGCCAGCAGGTGTACCAGGCAAGACATCGATCGAACCATCGGCTGGATCGAACACCAACTCGCTCGGAACCGAATTCGGATTGCCGGCCGCATCGGTCGCAGGAACAGAGAGAATGCCGTTGGTCGCATCTGCGTCCACAGTGTTTACTTCATCGTCTGCAAATACGTTGAGTACATCGTCTGCGCCGGTCGCACCATTGATGCCGGTGACACTGTCATCGGTCGCAACAATCGGGCTCGGATCAACAGTGACCGTTGCAACAGCGGTGGTGCAATTGGTTGGGTTCAGCGTTTCACAGATCTGATATTCAAAGCTGTATGTGCCAGCCGGAGTGCCTGGTTCAACGTCCACTGTGCCATCTGGGTTGAGCGTCAGCTCTGATGGAACTGCGTTCGGTTGACCGCTTGTTGTGGTGGCCGGAACAGTCAGAATGACATTGGTTGGATCGGCATCGACATTGTTCACTTCGTCGCCTGCATACAGGTCAAGAACACCATCCTGACCGGTTGCGCCGTTGATGCCGGTGACTGTGTCATCGGTGGCTTGGATATCTGAAGGATCGACGGTTACGCTAACCGTTGCCGTGTCACAGTTGTTCGGGTTGGCAGTCTCACAGATCGTGTAATCGAATGTGTAGGTGCCAGCGGCCGTTCCAGCCGGAACGCCGACAGTGCCTGTGGCTGGATCAAATGTCAGTTCAGCAGGAACTGTTGAGCCTGTGGCCAAGGTTATTGTGACTTCGCTTGGGGTAACGCCCAGGCTGTTCAAACTATCATCGTCAAGCACGTTCAGAACGTCTGGATCGCCGGTTGCGCCATTAACGCCGGTCGCCGTGTCGTTGACTGCATCAATGGGCAGCGCAACGGTGACAGATTCCATCGCTTCAGCTTCAACAGTGCCGCCAGAATCCGGCGTACCTGAAACCGTAGCGGTGTTGACAATCTGCGCATGAGCAGGCGCTGCCATCAAAGCCATGAACAAGGGTGCAGCAGCGACCGATGCCATCGCAGCCCTTTTAATCGAAGTGCAAGACGAAGCTTGCTGAATATTTGATCCCGTCTTCATTTTTTCGACCCCTTTGGAAAAATCGTCTTGTCTTTTCTGATTTGAGAAATACCCGGCCATCTTTTTGGTAAGGTAAATTTGGTGTGTAACTTATTGTAAATTATCGATATCTGCTTGTTGGACGATGTAGGTTCCCGTGAAGGTCACCACGTCACCGGGTGCGAGCACATCCCACACGCCATCATTGGCGGTGGCGTCCGTAGAATCGCCTGTGGTGCCACTGTCAGTGGTCAGCGTTTCATTGGCTGGCGTCGGCGCTGGTCCAGCACCATTGTGAACGTCGTTGATTGTGACGTTGCGGATGTTCACATCACCACTGTTTCTTGCGGTGTAAGTGTAAGTGACCACCTGACCCACAGTGACCAATTCATCATCATTGGCGATCTTGGTGATTTGCAGTTCCGGGTTAGGTGAAGGCAGTGAAACGATGGTTGGATCGCCAACATCCTCATTGGGAACATTGGGCGTCGTATCTGCGCTTCCGTCCGGCTGGGTATCCGTATCCGACGCGTCACTTTCAGGGTTGCCCGCAGGGTCTTCAACCGTTGCAACAGCAAGGTTTGAAAGAACTGCAGGCGCTCCAGGTGCGTTCGGATCGACATTTACAGTCATGGTAACTGTCAAGGAATCTCCAATGGCAAGAGCAGCGGGTGCGCTAAAGACATCATTATTGCTTGCAGTGCCATCAAACGCAGGGTTCACCGTAGGCAAAGAAGATCCGGTTGCGGTTGCACCGGTAACTTGAGGAGCAGCTACGATACCGTTGAAGGCGCTGCCTAGTCCTGCGGTCAGATCATCATCAAGCAAGACATTGCGCAAGCTAAGCTCGCCTGTGTTCTCCACGGTAACGCTGTATTGAACATCGCTCGTGCCGTCTGGCAGAACGGTGCTGCCAAAACTGGCCGATTTGCGAGTGTTGACGTCCAGTTCTTTGCAAGCGTCGTTGGTTGCGAAAGTGATCAGATTGTTTTCATCTACCGCGATGTAATGGATGTAATATTGGCCATCAGCAGGCACATTCCAACTGAAATCACGGTTCCATCTTGTACCGACATCGATAAGCTCTGAGTCGACCGGATGCCCTGGGGGGCCAGCATAATAAAAACTCCCGTTTCCAACATCCGCAACGGTAGGAAAGCGTGCAATCAGATTGTCCGAAGAGTCAAAAACCGCGAATACATGACCGTCATTACGGCCAGTATCGTCGAAATTGACGGTGATGTTGACGCCTGGTTCGTTGACGAAGTAGCCGACGCCATAAAAGCGTTCCGAATCTGCCGCACTTCGTGTTTCCGTTGGGAATTGATTATCAGCGCGAGCGATATTGGCTGTGGTTGGAGCCGTAGCACTACCGTACCACGTATTAGCCCCAGCAGAAGTTGCGCTCTTCGAGAACACGAACCGAGTGGGGTTGTAGTTGGAAGGGTGCCTTGCCACGTACCCATTCGGAATGAGCCAATAATTCCAATTCCAGCTGCAATTCACCGTGGGATCATTTGGAGCCGCCGAACTTGTTTGCGCGCTTGCGACCGATGGCGCTGCCAACGCGCTTGTGGTCACAAGCAAAGCGGTGAGAATTTTGGCCCCTCGATTGGGCAAGTTCTGAAATTCGCGACGTAACATTTTTAGTCCCCGTTTGACCCATTTCGGGCCAGTTCGAGGATCGGAATGTGCGATTACGGTAAAGGAAACCTTAAGTATCCATCCGATTTAACAAGACGAAATAAGCATTTAATATGATTTCACAATTGAGCGGTGGGTAATCCTGGTTTTTAGCTCCGTTGGCTTTCAAATGATCGAGCCATATTGAACGTAACAAGCTGCTGCTTGTCTCTCAGGGAAGGCAACTCGCCAAGCAAAGGTACGATG
>CALKXD010000298.1 GCA_938003855.1 uncultured Granulosicoccaceae bacterium
GTTGGTAATTGTTTGACCTGTTCCGGATACTGTCGGGTCAAACATATGTACTGCATAGGTATTGCTTTCAATAATTACGCCACGGCCATCAAAACTAAAACTCATACGGTTATAGTTGTCGTTGGCAATTTCGGGAAGATCAGCTCCAGTATCCACATCGCTGGGCACACTAGCCGGATCAAAATAATTAAGTTCGTTAACCCCATCGTTTTCGTTGTCCACCCATTCCATGTAATACAACCTACGGGTATTGCGCTCAATACCAATACCTACGGTTTCAAAATCGGTTACAGCCAAATCAACCGCATCATTGTCGAACTCGCGCAAACGATCATAATCTCCGCCATTAGCGTATGCGCCATAAATCAAATCACAGGTAAGCAGAGACACCTGAACGCGATAATCTTCCACTTCGCCGTCGGAGGCCGTATCCGTTACTAAGGATTCCGTAGGACCTAAGCCCGCATCACTGGATAAGCGTAACCTCAAGAAGGTACTGCCATTGTCCATTCCATCGCCACCCGAGGTATCCCCCGAAGCCCAGGTAAATACTAAAGTACCAAAGGACGAACCCGGCAATATGGTGGTAGTCTGAGACTCGTTGGCGTCTTCAAAATCACCATCTTGGTTCAGATCCAACCAGCCATATAAGGTCGCACTGGCACCCGTGGCGTTATTCAAAGGCACATTAAGGGTATAGCTGGTCTGATCCGGCTGAATGGTGGTTAAGAATAAGTCGCCTTCGTCCCCATCGGTGGAATCCCCAATGGTGGCCTCTCCCGTACCCGTATCATCATCCAATAAACCGTCCGCACTGGGCTGACCGTCGCTCTCCGCATCCGGAATAATGGGCCCAAGATATAAGGTCGGCGAGATAATATGTCGGGGACCAAACCCTTCGTCGCCGTCCGTACCATCCGTTCCGTAACTATCTGGCGCATCGCCATAATCATAGGCAATCACAATGCTAATGGCGTGATCTTCCACTTCGCCATTAAAGGCCGCACTGGTGGGTAAGCTGGTCGTGGCGTCTTGGGTCGCAATGCTTAGATCCGAGGTCAACCGCAACCTCATAAAGGTATCGACCACCACAATATCGCCAGGAATACTGCTCCAGACCAAGTCCGCGCTGGTATCGTTATCTGCCACCGTGACTGTCGCGCCTTCATCATTATCAAAGAAGCCGTTGTCATCAAAATCGATCCAACCCACTAACTCCGCATCGGCGCCAGTAGTGTTGGTTAAAGCAACCGTTAAGCTATAGGTCTCAGTCGCCGGAGTAAGTAACGGAAAGCTAAAGGGCGATTCATCGGCACTACCATTGGACTCATCGTCCGTCGCCGTTGCGCTGGGCTGTCCGTCCACTTCACCGTCTGGCGCGACTAACCCTATAAATAGGTTAGCGTCGATCCCATGGCTAGGACCTACCTGATCAAAACCACCAGCGCCGTCATTACCGACAGTTAAATCCGTACTGTAAGTGTCTGGCGCATCACCAAAGTCCACCACCCCTACAATCACTTGATGATCTTCCACCTCACCGTCGCTGGCGCTGCCACCGGGTGTTGACGTGGTAATGGAGGCATCCGTAGTTAGACGCAATCGAAGATAGGTTTGGCTGCCACTGAGGGTCGAGAAGGATGCCCAGTTGCCCCCGCTCAGGGTCGCACTTAGGGAGCCAGACGCCACGGCGACGGATACCGATTCGTTGGTATCAAAATCTCCGTCTTCATTAAGGTCTAACCAACCAAAAAGCGTGGCCGTGTTGCCGGTGTTATTTACCAGCGGCAGAGTAATGCTGTAACTCGTATCTGAGGAGCCGATAACGGGAACAAAGTAGCCGCCTTCATCGTCGCCGTCGGCGTCATCGCCACTGGCGGAAGTACTGGGAACTCCGTCCGAGTCGAGATCCGGCAAGGTATCGCCTATATACAGGTTACCGTTCTGAACGTGGCTTGGACCCACGCCTTCGCCGCCGTCGGCTTTATCGGTAGCATAAGTATCTGGCGCATCACCAAAGTCCAACCCAGTAAGGGTAATGCGGTAATCTTCAACCTCACCGTCGTTGGCCAAACCAAAGGAGCGTTCATCTTCCCCACCGGCTGCTCCGGGAGTCAGCGTATCCGTGGTTAAGCGCAAGCGCATATAGGTATTGCCCACCGCCGCATCGGCCGTCGGCACACTGCTAATAGACGCCGAAGTAGCGCCATCCAACACCGTAATGGCCGAACCACCGACAAGTTCATCTTCGTCGAAGGAGCCGTTTTGATCGTAATCAATCCACACATAAAGGTTGGCGTCCGCCACCGAGTTAGTCAGATCAATATCAAAATCGAAACTGGTGTCCGCTACGGTTAAATCTGGGAATACCGAGCCTTGGGCGGTGGTAAGCAACTGCTCAACACCTTCATCGGCCGCGCCGTCGTTATCATCGCCATTGGCCACGCCGTTATCTAGGGCATCGGCATCCGCATCCGAAGCCGTATCACCTAAGAACAACCCTGCGCTGAGTAAGTGCCTTGCACCATCTTCCGCTAACTCCGTGCGATAGTTCAGAGGCCCTATGCCTAGCCCGCTATCTATTGCATCGCCATAATCCAGAGGTTGCGTAACCACTAGCGCGTAATCTTCAACCTCACCGTCAGTGGCGGTTCCGGTGGGGGTGGAAACCAACACAGCGGCATCAGAGGTTAAGCGCAATCTGATATAGGTATCTCCAGTAACCACATCAGCAGGAACAGTCCAATCCAGCTGATATATGCCCGTTGTTGGCGTATTAATGGATATGCCTTCGTCGGTCTCGAAGCCATTAACGCCGTCAAAATCGATCCAAGCAAATAGGTCGGCAGCGGCATCATCCGCGGTATTAACTACATTCACATTTAGAGAATAGGTTGAACCAATGGAATCGGTGCTGAGAACCGGAATAGAAACAACCGAAGACTCGTCGTCGTTGCCGTCGCCGTCATCGCCGTCCGCTCCAACACCGGCATCGCCGCCCTGCTGTGACAGAAGATCTTCATCGGGAATGTCCGGGCCCAAATATAATGAAGGGCTAGGGGGAACGCTATGAATGGCGTCACCATAGGTGGCACTAGGTGCATCGCCATAATCATCCACAGCGTCTAGAGCAATACTGATAAGGTGATCTTCGACCTCACCATCGAGTACCACGTCAGTAGATTCTTTAGTGACCAATTCAGTATCTGTAGATACACGGAATCTAGCGAAGGTATCGCCGTCCGTTAGGCCGGTTAATCCAGTCCATTCCAAGGTCACCTGCGTGCTGCCCGCAGAGGCTGCAACCGTGGGGTTGGTGTCGGCCTGTTCGCCAGCCTCAAAAAGGCCGTCTCTATCAAAATCTATCCAGGCAACTATGGTGGAATCCACTGCCTTGTTGTTGGTTACATCAATTTCAAAACTGTAGTCGGTATTGCTAACGGTAATAACGGGGAACACATCTGAATCAGCGGTGCTTATTAGCTGCGCTTCGCCTTCATCGATAGAATCATCACCGGTGGCGGTGGAATTATCTAAAGCATCGGACTCGGTGTCGGGGGCAACACTGCCCAAGTAAACCGCCGGGGATTGATCCACCGGATGAATAGGTCCGGGCAAGGTATTGCCGATTTCCGTAATATAGTCCCCAGCGCCCGCCGTATTTAAACTGGTATCCGGTGCATCACCAAAATCGAAACAGCTGCCCACGTCGTCGCCTAGGCCCGTAGGCACAGGAGAGTCATCGGACAAAAAGGCAAATTTATCAATCTGAAGGCCATTCTCCCTGCGACTAAAATAGACAGTTCTTACTTCATCAACGGTGGTGGTTACCATTTCCTCATAAGTACCACCGAAGGCAAAGTCTTCAAGATCAAACCATTGGTAGGCGGCAGAATCC
>CALKXD010000299.1 GCA_938003855.1 uncultured Granulosicoccaceae bacterium
TACACCTAGAAATACCGGAATTAACAATGATACGGCTCACCAGAACATTCGCTTTGATACCTATTATTCTGCTGGCGCTTGCAGGATGCGACAGCGGTAGCACTATGTCTGTAGGCGGAACCCCGTCAGGACAACCTGAACCACTACCCGAAGAAAGCCCCCCGCCAGCAGGACCGGACCTGGCGATAGGCAAAGCAAATTTTGAAGCAACTTGCGCCGGGTGCCACGGCAACAGCGGGGAAAATATATTCAGACCACTTAACCCGGACAACTGCCTGGTCGCCAATTGCACCGATCTCACCGAGTTGGCATCGTTTATCAACATTTACATGCCACCAGACGACGCCCAGTCATGCACACTCGACGGCGAGAATAGCTGCGCACTCACCACAGCAGCCTATATTATCAATGGCTTCACTACCGAGATCAGTGACGAAACACGAGAACCAACAGAACCCACAGAACCCACAGAACCCACAGAGCCACCGGACCAAAACGTCCAAACGCCATTGGCCCGGTTAACTAACGACGAGTACGTTAACAGCATCAGAACACTGCTTAAATTACCGGCTGGATCGCCAGAAGTTGAAGCCGCAAAAGAATCTCTTGTTACTGAATCGATTATAAGAGGGCTATCGAACGACGCCGAGACGCAAGCACTGACTCAGCTAACTGTTTCCGGATATTCTAAAATGGCCATCGCAGCAAGCAGTGACTTCCTTAGCGGTGTTTCATCAAAAGAAGACCTTCAAAGTTTACTCAATTGCCCCGCACTGCTGGAAAACGACAATGGCAGCTCCCTGACAAGAAGATGTGTTGAGGAGTTTTCAAAGGGGCTTATCGCTACAGCTTACCGACGCCCGGCCAATGAAAGTGATTTTTCAAACATCACCGAAATTTACGACACCATTGTTGCCATAAACGATGAAGCGGGTAACGCGAAGTATGATATCGACGCGCATAAGGCGACCATACAAGCGATCATCCAGTACATAACGCTGTCACCGGAGTTTATCCTGATTGTAGAGCGTGGCAAGACTGATCCTGATAGCAGTGACCAACTGACAAAGCAACTCACTGACTTTGAGATAGCGACACGTATGGCATTGTTTTTGGCAGGAACACTACCTGACGAGACACTACTCGCGGACGCCAGCGCAGGTCTTCTGGGGAATGCGGAAACACGTATACGACATGCAGACAGACTGATGAGCAGCAACATTGGTACTGAACAGTTTACCACGCTGATTCGCAACTGGCTGGGTATCGACGAATCCATCACTGAAACTGCCGATATCGAAAAAGTAAATTCGTTCATTACCAACTGGTTCGTCAACGAAGGGATGTTCAGCGATCTCTACCAGGCCCCCGTAACGGTCGAACATACCAGCGGCACCAATACGACTGAACCGGTCGGCGTACTCGGCTTACAAGCGTTCGTTGCTTCTCATACTTTTTTCCCAACTCCGACCTTCATTACCCGAGGTGTTTTCGTTGTAGAGCAGTTGTTATGCGAAGCGCTTCCCGATGACATACCCGACGACGCACTTGATGCCGGCGAGCTGACCCCGGTAGAGGTTTTTGAATTTCACTCCAAGCAGTCCTGCGCAACGTGCCATAAAGTGTTCGACAACTATGGCGCAGCTTTCCAACAGTTTGATCCAGAGACCTCCTTGTTTAACCCGGCTTCTCAGGACTTCGGTAGTAGTTTCGATCTATTTAACATCGGTGACATCAACACATCGGTCTCTACATTGGATGATTTGGGATTCAGTATGGGTTCCAGCGAACGTGCTTCCAATTGCATGGCCGAGCTATGGTATCGTCATTCCTTGCGCAGGAACATTGATAACCAGGGGAAAGACAATAGAGAATTGCAGCTCCTGATGGATTCATGGGCGGAATCGGGCGACAAAAGCATGAAGTCTCTCTTGCGTGCAATTGTGGCATCCGACAGCTTTATCACCTTGTACTTATAGGCTGTTTGCTTAAAAATCGGCAAATAAATCATCGGGGTATACTGTACAAGCGCACAGTTATACCCCACTGATTAATCCCCGGCCTGGCCGGGGAGATCCCAATCGTCAAACCCGGCAGCGCAGTCGCTCACCAACCGTCTCCATGACAGCGCACCTCACCAAACATTCAGTTTCGGTATGACAATGGCCACGGGCACAACTCTGTCGAGTCCACAAGACTCCCGACAACTGCATAGTGCAACTGATCACCTGTGCGAATTATCCGTTCGCCACCCCCTGAAAGACCAACGATAGCAGACACAAACGAGGTTAGATAACGGAGACATTCCTCTCTTCGGTCCAACCCTTTAGGCGTATTGCGCTTCGCCATTTCCGAGAGACCAGTCTTCCTTCGCCACCTCAATAAGACTGATGACTATATCCTCAGAGCGGACCCCCGGATTTATCGACAACCGTTTTGCGATTTCCGAATAAAGCGCTTTTTTTAGTTCGACGCTGCGACCGGCATTCAACGTAATTTGAATAAAAACCACATCGTCAGAGCGATGAATCCCCGCATAGTTTCCACTGTTGTTGAAGTTGCCCGGCTCAAGCTCCGAAATTATCGCGAACCGGTCATCTTCAGGTATTCCGATAGATTCACGCATTGCCAGATAGATCTCTTCCATAAGTGCGCTACGGAATTCCGCGGACTTACCTTTTTTTAAAGAAATTTGTGTAAACGGCATTGGTTCAATACTCCTGTCGGTAGAGTTTTTATAGGATCACGATTGTAGTTTCGGCTCACGCAGCACGGCTGGCGGGGTAATGCGGCCGGGGCAATTCCGGCAACGTCGACTTGATCAGGCCGGACATTCAAAGTGTTATCACAAGCGGCCCTGCCCACCTGTCTACTCCAGGTTGCCACCAACGGAGCTGGACATGGCCTGAGTATACAGGCTAGCCCGATCTGCCCGGCTTAGCAACCGGCCGCGGATACCGGTGGGCCAACATAGACCTGGGTAATATAACTGAATGCCACCGAACCGTTTTCATTGTAGCGATCGAACAAACGACTCAGCGCCTGCATCACCGGCTGATGACCATCAGTATCCGGGGCGGGACAATACGATGAAGACATCAACCGCCCTTTCAGTCCCTGCAAATCAAACTTCTGAACGTTGTCAAACTGGTGTATTTCCGTTTCGGCTCCCAGAAACTGCCGCACAACATCGTCTGAAGCCCGCGCATGACTTACCCGAGCGTATTCCGGAAGCATCGATTGCAGCATCGCTTCGTAGTCAGCGAGAAAAGCAGACCCCGCCGCATTGCGCCGATTCCAGATCAGACACGTATTCCCCTGCGGCCTGAGGATTCGCATAAACTCTGCCTTGGCAGCACGGAGGTCAAACCAATGAAACGCCTGCGCTGCAGTGATCAGATCAACCGACCCTGTCTCTAACGTAGTTGCCTCTGCCGTGGCATCAAGGCTATGGTAGTTTTGGTAATCACCCAGAGCAAGGTCGGACGCCTCGCGCATCTTCCGGTTCGGCTCCACGGCAATTACCTGCAGATCTTCCTGTAACAGCTGACGGGTAAAGATGCCGGTGCCGGATCCGATATCTGCCACCACCGATGCAGCCTGCAAATCACAGGTTTCAACAATGCAGTCGATTGCGGCGGCAGGGTAGCCGGGACGGTAACTCGAGTAATCACGGACTCGATCGGAGAATCGGGTGGTCGTGTTGCCAGCCATTGCCTGCCTTGCTCCTTTGATCTATTTTGTTGCACAGCGACCGGACAACAGTGCGACAGGTACCCGTCCACCACCTATTGTGCCGGTTGAGCTTCCTGATCATGGTAAGGCTGATGGGACGCCAAAAACAACCACTCTGCATCTGCCCCCTCGATTGTCACCCGGCATCATTGCCACCCACTCCGGCCCCCACCGGCTGTGATGGGTCATTGATAGCTTCCGCAACACCGCTGACTACATCAAAACTAACACCTGAGGCACAGGCATAGAGCTTCGGGTACACCAGCCTCTGAGCAACTTCAAGGTCGTGATATCGCGCCAGTTCCTGCAATACCGCTTCACCAAGCGCCGGGTCGGCACGAACTGATTGTCGGTCAGAGGCATCTAGCCTGGGGTGATTTACCGCTTGCTCAAGAGACAAGTTGTAGTCCAGCATTAGTGCGGCAATCTGTGCCACACAAGGCATAATATAATTTGCACCGGATGCGCCGATGGCAAACAATGCCCGGTCATTGCGCGTGGCAATGGTCGGACACATATTACTTGCATTAATACGCTTCGCTGCCGCCATGCTGGTTGGATACCCCGGTCGCGGGTCAAAGTAGGAGACCGCATTGTTCATCAGCACACCACTTTGTGGCAACACTACCGCTGACCCGAATCGACTCAGCAAGGTATAGGTCAGCGCGACCATATTGCCGTGCCGATCAACCGTGGACAAATGACTGGTGCACCCACCGATTTCGGTCGTGCGTCCTATTTTGCGGTTATGGCTGCGCCAGGCGCTGTTCAGGGCATCGGCATAGATTTTCCAGCTTGCCGGTCCCGGCCTGCCATCACTAACATCCAGGTGTTTTTCTATATAGGCAAGTGCTTCAAGTAATCTAGGACCGCCACTGGTCTCTCCGGCGGTATGCAGTTGCGCGCCGCGATGCTCACCATCCAGTGTTTCGGCCTCCAGCACCTGATACTGTTTAAAGTCGTCCAGATCAATGCGAGCACCACCGGCTTGCAGATCATCAACCATCGCCTGCCCAAGCACACCACCGTACAGCGCGTCAGCGCCTTTGCCGGCAAGTGTGATCAAAGTATTACGCAACTGTCCCAGATCCAGATACTGCTCTGGTTGCGGTGGTACACCATCCGGCAGATAAATGGAACGGGCAACGGGATCCATCGATAACTCCCTGGCGGCCAACGCTATCTGCAGCGTGGTAAACCAGTTTACTGGTAATCCGCGCCCGGCAAGCTCAATCGCCGGTTGCAACACCGCAGAAAACGGCAGACTGCCGAAGCGCTCGAGTGCCACACTCAACCCTTTCACGGCACCGGGGATAGTTATCGCGGCATAGCCGGTGACGTTGCGATTATCAACAACACCGGGAAACCCCATAATGCTATCTTCGACGGAGGGCTCCAGGGGATAGTCCGACGGGTCGATCCTGCCTGGCAGCACACCTTGAAAATCAAACGTACGTGAAGTTTTTGTCGCCGCATGCCACACCACCATATAACCACTGCCGCCAATGCCACACATCCATGGCTCCACCACACCTAATGCAAACGCTGTGGCGACAGCAGCATCGATGGCATTACCACCGCGCCCGAGCACTTCAGCCCCCGCTTTGGCTGCACCGCTGTGCTGCGCTGCAACAGCCCCGTGAGAGGACTTAACAGAAGACTTGCTAACACACCAATGTTCGACTGCGTGATTCATCAGCTACCTGTCAGTGATCAGGCTGCATTGCCCGATAGTTTTACGGCAAACTGCATACTATACCGAACACAACTCGCCGGGGCTATTGGACGATCTTCCAACGCCGGGTTAGCGTATCGATTGTGATGTTTTGGCGAGGTACAACGCTATAACGCAAACAACAGAGCAACCTTTCGTCAACGACATTGATTGAGGCTATAAGCGCTCAACCATAACCGGCTGTGTTGGCGCAAATACACTGTGGCCATCAATGGTATAGGTTTCCATCCCTCCCGGTGGCGAGAACAACACCCGATAGATGCCACTGGCACTGACGTCGTAAGCCGCCGACAGATTCACGCGGCGACTGATTGAGTTTCCCGCATCAAGCACAATATAGTCAGCGGGCTTCGGGGCCGCTCGCTTTACCATTCGCCCCTGAAATTGCAGTACCTCACCGTTTACACTTACCTGAAACAAGTGGGCTGATAATTCATTTTCCAGCGGCGTTCCCCACGGCAATACCTGCACCGTTGCAGAAGTCAGGTTCTTCAGTGTAAACAGCAGCTCCATGCTGTCGGATGCTGCCAGTGGATTTTTTATCACCGATAGCTCCACTGCCAATCCATCACCGGCAGCATTCGCGGCAGCCGTCTCCGGCCTCATAGATTCTGCTGTGCAGGCGAACAATGTACCGGCAAAGACAACGCCGGCCAGTTTGCACAGTTGCTTTGCGATACGCTCCGCTAGGTGCATGACGGTGACCTCCGCGCCGCGACAGTGCTACGCCACCCCGCGATGATCAGCAACAGCAACCAGCCACTGAATGCACCGCCACCACTTCCGCCACTGGCACCGCTACCGCCCTGGCCGGTCACCACGGTCGACGGCGTTGCGACCAGTTGAAAACTGGCGTCGGTGTATGCGGCGACTTCAATGTAGGCATCGGGAATCGTGCTAAGGTCACAGCTATCATTGCTGGCTGTACTTCTCGACTGACAAATAGCACTGTTAAATGAATCAGTCACATGCACAAACAGATCTACATCGCCGGTCAGTGATGTGAGCTCCACCGCGCCCGCCTGCTTGACTCTAAAATAAGCCTGCTCTCCGCGCGCCAGAACACCAGAGCGTGATTCGTTGATGACCAATTCTTCGAAAGCCTGCGACACCGAACCATCGCGGGCAATTGCCAGTTGCGGTGTGTTCTCAGCAAAAAACTCATAACTGTCAGCATTGAACACAGCCCGGTCGGGGTCAAGTTGAGCCAGCAGCGCCACATTGGCAGTGCCGTAGGCGTGGTCGGATGTCCCCCGTACGGCAGGAAAGTGCGAAAGCTCATGCAACAGGGTACCGGACTGCGAATCACGACCGTACAGACTCACTTGCCAGAAAACAGGACAAAGATGAATCACATAGGGGATCGCTGGTCTGACAAACGCAAATTTGTCTTCTTCAGCGCAATCACAGGTGAAGGTGAGAACGCTGTTGGCAAACACTTCCTCAGCTGCCAGAAATCCATTCAGCACCGTGGCATAACGCGCCCCGGTGTAAGCGCCGAACCAGCGTGTGTAGCGCGGTGAGAAGGGACGTTCGTCCACGGGTAGATTTTGCAGGTCACGGCGGGCAGTGATGGTAATTTGCTCTGAAGCGTCAACAGCGGCGTTAATCGCCGCGCGCTGCCCGGCGCTGCAGGAATCACTGAACGACGAGGCAAGTGCGGCTCTGGTTTCAGGGGCTGGTATCAGTGCCAGCATTATTGCATCGGAGCTTATCGCCACTCGTTTGAACTGATCGATGCTGTCGGATACCCGCGCAGAATCGGTGTCGCGGTACAGCAACTGCCCCTCGTAGCGCACAAGATAACTGCCTGCCGAGGCCAGAGCGTAATAACGGGCAAGATTGACCAGCTCACTGATTGATTCACCCGGGGCCAGCTGAATCAACTGATCTGCGCCGGCATCAGCGCGCTTGGCAAGGCGCCCCCGATACAGACTTCGCTGCCCGGTCAATGGATGCTCAACCTGGAAAACATCCTGTGATAACTCGGCCTCAAACGGCGTACTCCAGCGCAGCACCTCGAGTGCACTGTGACCAACATTACTCAGTTGCACCCGAAACTGACCGTCGGAGGTCGCTGTCAGGTCGATTCGCACGGGACCGTCAGTCGCGCTTGCCTGTCGCGCTGCGAGCAGCAAAAGCAGTAGCATCAGTGGGCAGACTGACCTGGCAAAAAACCGTTGCCACCAGAGAGGTTCGCTTGAATTCATAGAGCTTGTACTCGACAACCGATTACCAGATTACCGCAACGACTAAATCCCACAACCGGTAATGCACACTTTTTGTAATGACATAATACCAGCAAAATTCGCCAGGGCACATTACTTGCTGCCGGCCTGCAGTGTTTACCTTTTTTACCTTGCACGCTGCCTTTTTGCAAAACCGCTTGAGCAGATCGTTCGCGGTTGCAGCAGCGTTGTGCCTGATGGCAGGCCCAGCCTACACCGACTCCACTAACGCCACCTTAACCGATCAGCGCCATTACACCACAGCTCCGGTCAGACTAATGGGAACACGGTTGCAGGCTGAGCCATCCTCCCTGTTAACTACTGTAACCAGCAGACTCCGCAACGCCCGCGCTCTGACCACCTTGCCCAACGACCCGCTCGCAGAGCAACAGTGGAGTTTCATGTCACCCACGGTTTACACCGGCGCGGCGGATGTATTCAACGCACAGATCAACAACAGCAGCCTGGCCGAGGTGGTTGTCGCGGTTATCGATTCCGGTGTCATGCTCACGCACGAAGATCTCTACACATTGCCCGGCTACGACTTTGTCAGCACCGCAACCACCGGCAACGACGGAGACGGCCGCGACAGCGACCCGACGGATCCAGGTGACTGGGTAAGCGACGAAGAACTGCTCACTGGCAACCTGGGTCCGGGCTGCACCGCCTCTGACAGCACCTGGCACGGCACTGCCATCGCAGGGCTCATCGGTGCCGCCAGCGCCAATAATCTGGGGATTGCCGGTGGCGCTGCGAAAGTGGCGCTGCTGCCAGTCAGAATCACCGGTAAATGTGGCGGCTATATCCACGATATGGTCGACGGCATACGCTGGGCTGCCGGTCTTTCTGTCAGTGGAGTTCCGGAAAATCCGCACCCGGCAAGAATTATCAATCTAAGCGTCGGTTTTGCCGGTCGTTGCGAGGCAGACTTGCAACGTGCCATCAATGACGCAACTAGCGCCGGCAGCATTGTCATTGCCGCCGCCACCAACAGTGCCGCCGATCTGGACAGCAGTCCGTATTCGCCGGCGATCTGCGACAACGTACTGTCGATTGCCGCAAACACTCGTGAAGGCAATCTGACTGACTACAGCGCACATGGCTCAATGATCTTTTTGATGGCCCCGGGCGGCACTCGCGATGACGGCATTATCACAACCGAAAATCGCAGTAACAGCGCCCCCGACCTCGCCAGCGGCTACGGTTATCACTATGGCACCAGCCTGGCCTCGGCACATGTCAGCGCAGCAGTAGCGACACTGCTGTCGATTGACCCAACCCTTGACAACCGGTCAATCAGAAACACGCTGATTAATGCCAGTACATCTATCACAGGCAATAGTCTTTGCGATACCGGGGGCTGTGGCCATGGCCGCCTGAACGTCGATCGCGCCGTGCGGATGCTGCTCGACGGTGACCAAACCACGCAACTCGACGATACACCCGCCAACGCCCCCGCCACGCCAGACGCAGATAAAGACAACGTCGGTACAATCGACCCGTCAGCACTGGTGTTGCTGCTACTGCCTTTTGCTGTGCCGCGACGTTACAAACGACGCAACGGCTAGCGCCCATCCAGAAAAAAGTGCTACTGCGTACCGCTCTGGCACGCCATCTTTTGCCCACCACAGGTAGTTACTTAAAAACTATAATTCACCGCAACGCTGCAGCACCGATCTAACTGACAAGGGGCGAATTCGGTCACTAAAGAGAGCTGTGCGGCGCTCTGATACATTAAATACCCACTAATAGTTGTTGTGTCAGGCGGAACTTTCTGTTGATCAAGTTAGCCGTGTGCTTTGCAATCCGGCGGCCGTCATCGCAGCACGGTTGTCTAGCCTGCAACTGCGGCACCCTGCTTGAACTGTACGATGTTGCCTTCCGGGTCCCAGCCATCGAGTACCACAGCGCCTCTGATCTGCCAGGCACCAGACAGAGGCTTCAGACCTCCACCGGTGCGTATCGCCGCAGCCCTGACAACCTCCAGATCTGCAACCGGAAAGGCCGGTTTAATCGGAGTCTCCTGTCGCAGCTTCGGTGGATCTTCGATGTTAATTCGGGCGGCAACGCTTGCCGGTAGCGCATGGATGACTATCTCGATTCCCGGACCGCCCAACAGCACGTGCGAACGCTCATCCTCCAGTACCGTGACACCCAATACCTGTCGGTAGAACTCAGCAACCTTTGACACATCCCTGGCAAACAGAACAACCCCCTGTTTGATTTTGCCGTCAGCATTCATTTTGTGTCCAGACAATTTACCCGTGTGTCTTCACTATTGCATGCCATCGGCCCTGAATCCAGTAGCTACCCGATGGCGCAGTTGTCCGGATTATTACGGCGAGTCACCAGCGTGATGCCAATGCACTGAAGCGCCGGACAGCAGCCACATCACGCGTGACCGATCACCACCGGTAATGCCCGCCGCGTCACAATCTCCGACCAGGTGAGCCGCAAGGTCAGGTATTGCAGAGCAGCTTCTTAACTTTTGTTACCGCCGGTCGCAAACCTGCGGTAGTAAAACGATGCCATTGCTTCCCGGCCTACTGACAGCAAACCGAACCGGTCAGGCGTCAGCGCACGGGTCTACAATAATAACAACAGGGCAGACCTTACACATGGAGAAGTATCTTTATCCCGCTGGCCGCGTTGGCCGGGCGACCGCGCTACTCTTTACACTACTCCTGTCGGGCTGCGCCACAACCGCTGTTCAGCAGTCGTATGAATTGGCAGACACTGATCTTCGCAGCTGGTTTAACGATGCACGGACAGTAGTCGAGCAGGAACGCAACGTCGAACTCAGCGACGTGCATTTATCCACGGTAAGCAGTCGCGAAATGTTGTTTGTACTGTCCGACATCTACGGCAAAAAGCTCGATCCGAACATGACCGCCGACATGCGTATACGGGTATTCGCCGATAAAGCCTTTGCAGAAGTCGGCTTTCTGCAAGCGGTCTATGATCCGTTTGCCAAGCGCATCGTTGTTAATCGCGAAAACCTCAGCAACTTTATTACCGACCTTACCGCTCAGGGTCTTGATGCACGCAATGCCGCCCTTACCGTGCTGATCCATGAGCTGATTCACGCCGCCGATGATCACGACTACGACCTGGTGGCCATCGAAAATCGACACCCTGGCGATACACTTGGTGTCTATATGGTTGCCGAAGGGCATGCCGAACTGCAAACCGAACAGTACTGCAAAATAGCCGGCTGTTCCGCCGCGTACAGCCGTGCCCGACTGCAGTCATTTAATCTGGAAAACGCAGACACACAGCAAATACACGCTGCACGTGAAAACAACATGATGCTGCTGTACGGACAAAGCCAGACCTTTTTAAAAGAGCTAGGCGCACGGGACCCTGACGGTATTCTGGTAAAGCAGGCAATCCAGAACCCGCCCGGTGACGCACTGCAATTTTTCGATGCCGCCAGCTACCCGGATATCCCCCGCGCTGACAGCCGTGCAAAAATCTATGCCGCACTAGACGCCGTTAACCTGTCCAGCAACGGCGCACCGATGCTGCAGTTTGCCTCCGCACCCTACACCGACTCCGACCTTCCGGTCGATAGCAGCAAACGCCAGCACTATGTGCGCAATGAGCTCAACAGTATCATTGCCGCCGGCCGCATGGTTTATGTCGATCAATACGATCGTGACGCCGCTGGTCTGGCAATACGCGTATTCGAGGCATCCGGACCCGGGGAAGTCCGTAAAAAATGGGCTGAAATAGTAGCGGACTACAACCATTTGGTGGCTTCGGTACGAAGTCGCTGGGTGACGTCGAAGCATATCAGTGCTGATACTTTGCCCGGCGGTACAGGGGATCTGCCAGAGCAAGCCAGAATGTTCGCCGCGACCATAACCACTAAAAGTCAGGATGAATCACTAACGGTATTTAATTCACTGGTTATTGAAGGAAATTACCTGATTGTTGTTTCCAGTGCTGACAACTTCGAGCTCAACAAGCACGCTCTACGCGAGACACTGCAACAGTTGCGCAATCCAATCTAGAGCCAACAGAGCAACACCCTCCCGCAGACGGGCGGGTGTTTAGCAGGACCCGGTCACAACACATAACTTGACGCCTCGCGTAGGTGTTCAGGCTTTGCCAATACGCTTATCAGCACCGGTGTCAGCCGGCAGCATAACGTCGCAGACGCGCCTCCAACGTGCCGGTGTGCAGCTCAAACAGATGGTTGTCAAAATCGTAGAAATACAGTGAAGCCCCCTCCCCCTGCACGCGTGGTCGTGGCGGCTTGATCTCTACCCCGATAGCACGCAGGCGCTGTTCAGCATCGGCTAATTCTGATTCATCGATGTAGAATGCCAGATGTCGGTAACTGCGCTGCACCGGAGGCTCACCCTCCATGGCAGCAAGCCAGGTGCCTCCCAACACATAGAAACACTCACGCGACAGTGAAAAATTTTTCGACTGACTGTCATAGACTTTCTCTGCCCCTAATCCGTCACACAGGAATGTCGTCATTCTGGTGAGGTCGCGGACGATAAACGTTATATGACTGATCGATGATATAGCCAATGAGTTGTTACCTGAGAAACCTGAAGAGCCCGCCGACCATGCAGCTGTGCAGTGCACCTGTTGCAGCATCGGCAAGGCTGATCGTAGCAGATTATTTGATCCGCAAGCCACTGCAGCTAGCGCATCGAATTCAGCACAGGTCAGCGCCAGCCCCTGGCATCACCGACTAACCCGCGACTAACAATCGATACAATTTTGTTAGAACTTTGTGATCTATTATTCGCCAGCTGCCGCAATACTTTGTGCTCCGTAGAAAAAATCAACAACCCGGAGCATTTCATGACAGCCAAACTTATTCATCTTGCACTCGCCAGCGCCTTTCTGTTGGGGGCACCAGGCCTGCAAGCCAGTGACAGTCGCTTCCCCTATTGCGAATCGGCCTCCAGTGACTCAGATGGTGACGGGTATGGCTGGGAGAATTCAAGGACCTGCCTGGTGAAACCTTCAGCCAGCTACACGGTAACCGTGCGCAACCTTACCTACAAGCAAATACTGTCACCGGTACTGGCTGTGACACACAACGACGACGTCGCGCTGTTCGAAGCGGGTAGTGCGGCAGGCGCTGGCCTGACCGATGTTGCAGAAGGCGGCGATACCACTCAGTTGCATAGCGAATTATCAGGCCTTTCATCCGTCACCGGGATAGCCACTAGTGCTGGCGTGATTCCACCCGCCTCTGCCGCCACCTTTACACTGGACGGAACAGCTGACCACATCAGCCTGGTCTCAATGCTGGTAAACACCAATGATGCGATCATGGCAGTTGACTCTGCTGAGTTACCACAGCATTCAGGTGAATACATCAAGCTCTATGCAATTACCTGGGACGCAGGCACTGAAACCAACAATGAGATGTGCAGTGAAATCCCGGGCCCTGCCTGTGGTGGTAACGGCGGATCACCGGATGATGATGGCGAAGGTTTTGTACATATTCACCGGGGACTACAAGGTGTTGGTGATCTGAACGCCGCTGACCAGGCGTGGAACGACCCTGTCGCCGTGATTACTGTCGTGCGGGACTAGCAAGGACTACTCAACAGGTGGGTACCAACGGTACCCACCTGTTG
Source organism: uncultured Granulosicoccaceae bacterium (assembly GCA_938003855.1). Taxonomy (GTDB): domain Bacteria; phylum Pseudomonadota; class Gammaproteobacteria; order Granulosicoccales; family Granulosicoccaceae. The sequence continues at coordinate 13,311 of CALKXD010000299.1, forward strand.
TGAGCGACCTAGAAAAACAAACGCCACACCAGTGGCAGCAACACCGCAGTGGCGAGCGCATTCAACCCCATAGCCAATCCGGCGAAGGCACCGGCCAGTTCGTTTACCTGTAAGGCACGAGCGGTCCCGATGCCGTGACTGGCCACCCCCATTGCCATTCCGCGCGCCGACCAGTCGGTTATTTTTAACAGGTTGAGTACCAGTGGCCCCAGCATCGCACCACAAATACCGGTGACTATAACCAACACCGCCGTCAGTGAGGGGAGCCCGCCTAGTTTTTCCGAAACTGCCATCGCCACCGGTGCGGTTATCGACTTGGGTGCTAACGACATAACAGAACTCGCCTGCGCGCCAAGCAACCAGGCAATAGCCACAGCGCTGAACACCGCAGTCGCACTGCCGCACAGCAGGCTCACCAATATCGCCAGGGCCGACTGGCGCACCCGGTTGAGCTGTCGGTACAGCGGTATTGCCAGTGAAACCGTCGCCGGTCCCAGTAAAAAGTGCACAAACTGCGCACCGTCAAAATAGGTCTGGTAGCTGGTCCCCGTTAAAAGCAACAACAGCACAATAGCGATCATGCTGACCAGCACCGGGTTGGCCAGAGGGTTTCTACCCGCACGCTTGAAAACAGACGACGCCGCAACAAACACCACCAGAGTCAGTGTCAGATGCAACAACGGGGAAGCACTGAGGTAAACCCAGGTTTCATGAAGATCCTTCATTGCGGCTCTCCATCAACTGCACTGTCAGTGCGCTTGTTAAACCACACCATAATCAATGCAGTTACTGCGATGGTGAGCAAGGTACTGACCAATAACGCTACCGACAACGGCATCAGCTCTGCACCGAGAATATCAAAGTGCAGCATCACACCAACCCCGGCCGGCACAAAAAGCAGCGATAAACTCCCGAGTAAAGCATCCGACACCTCACCAAGTGCCACAGGCACCCTGCCTTTGACCACCAGCAGACAAAACAGCAAAGCCATTCCCACCACCGGTCCAGGCAATGGCAACCCCAACGCGGTCACCAGCAACTCGCCAATAAGCTGGCAACACAGAATCAGGGTAAAATACTCAAGCATAGTCACTCCACAGTAATTCAGTAATCAATGGTGGTCATATGACAGGACCATCGAACTGCGATACTGATGGATTCGACGCTGAAACGCCAATCACCGGACAAATAGCCGACACCCGAAACGCTTAATTCTCATCGATCCACAATTGCATAATCGCCAGGGTATGCATAGAGTGAATGACAAGCCCTATTGATCAACCATCCGATCTCTCAAAACAACACACCTCAGCAGGCAACTCACTTCGCAGGTCACCCACTATGCAAGCTCACGTCAGCAATTTCGATTTCAGCAACCGGCACATAGTCGTCACCCACGCTGATCGATTCATGGGCCCGGCGATCTGCCAGACGCTGACTGACTTTGGCGCAACCGTAACCGCCGATACCGCTGCACTCGACAACCCTGACGATGCCCGACAGCTAATCACCAGCGCTGGCCACATAGACGCACTGGTAATCAACCTCGCCGTGGCAGCACCGCAAACACTTGCACATGAGGTCGACGAAGATGAATGGCAACACGTGTTTACTGCCATGGTCAATCCCCTGCCTCACCTGTGTGGGGCAGTGTTGCCACAGATGATAGACAGGCAATCCGGCAAGATTCTGCTCATGGGCAGTGCGGCGGCGTTGCGTGGCATCAACCGCTCATCATCGTACTGCGCAGCACGCGGCGCACAGATATCCTATATCCAGTCCGTTGGCGTGGAAGTCGCCAGACATAATATTCAGGTCAATGCTATTGCACAGAACTTTGTCGACAATGAAACCTACTTCCCGCAATCTGTGCAGGATAACCCCGCCTTTCAGAAGCGACTGAAAGCAGAGGTGCCTCTAGGCAGGCTGGTGAGTAAAAACGAAGATGCCATGTTAGCAGCCTACCTGTGCAGTGATGCCGCAAACTGCTTTGTCGGACAGATCTTCCCAATGTGCGGCGGATGGGTAGCCAGGTAGTTAGCCTGCACTGACACCCCGGGCGAATACGGTATAAATTCGCAAGCGCACCCGCAAGCCCTGTAAAAAATAGAGACAGTAGCCAGTTTTCACAATGACTGTGGCGCTTGACGTTCGCATCATCGAATACCCCTGTAAAACATCGTGCAAGTAATTCAATAGGTTTGCATTTCTAAAAATAATTGCCTTGGTGTGGTACGTCTGACACCGGGACAGGCCAACCTGCACCCCAAATAAACCGTACCACCAGAGCTCTCAGGTGTGCCACCTATTGGTCTGAAACTGCAGGTTTTTATCCGACGCGTCGCAGCAATCGATCTGATTTACCCGGACAACACAACGCCTCCCCCGTGATTAAAGCAGGCTCCCGCAATGCCGATGCGCTCTGGATCAACCAGAAACACAAAGGGATTGACCATGCATTCTCGAGCGGTATTGGCAAGCGTATTCTGCGCGCTGGCAGTAGCTTTGCTGCCATGGCTCAATAGCACCCGCGATCACCAGATCGAGACTCAGCTATCCATCGCTCAAGCGCTTCCCGCGCCACTCGCCGGAGAGCGCCGCATTGGTATTGTGCATTCAGCAGTTTCCGCAGAAAACTTCTGGGATCAGTTTTCCTACAATCAACTATTTGCCGCCACCCAGCATCAGGCGATGATGGCCGGACTACCGTTTGATCTCCTCACAGAAGACAGCCTGATGGACGCCGCTCTGCTTAATGGCTACGACGCGATCCTGATGCCCTCACTGGCAGCCGTACAGCAAACCAACAGGGCAGCAATAGTCGCCAACTTAAGCACAGCACAACAAAACGGTGTCGCATTGATCACCGCCAGTGATTTTCTGGTTGCCGACCAGAACGGCAAGCAATTTAAGAACCCTGCAACCGCCATGCAAAAGCTGCTGGGGCTGCAGGCGGCGAGTCACCATAAAGCCGTACCGGCCACCATCAGGGTCGCTACAAACACTCATCCGGCCATGCAGAACTATACGCTCAACGAAGCGCTGCACAATTACGACGCCACCTGGTTCGGCCACTTTATCCCGGTGGAAAACCAGCAATCGACAGTGCTCACCCAATTGCTTGTCGATGGCAGTGCCTACACTGGCGCACAGGCACTAACCCGCAATGGTGGTCGCGTTGTGCACTTTGCCAGTGCAGAGACAATGGCAGATAACAACCTGCTGTGGAGTGTGTTGCAATGGGCCGTCTACGGTGATGTTGCACCAGTGGCTCTGCAGGTATCACGATCCAACAGCGTTTTTGTTGCCCGAAATGACATGGATCAGGCGATGATCGCCGCCGAGCTCGCCGATACAGCGGTACCGCTTCTCGACTTAATCACTCAGTGGAAAGCAATCTATAATTTTGTCGGCAGCTATTATATAAATATCGGGGATAACCCGGGCGCGGGTGAATACACCGACTGGGATGTGTCCGCACCACTGTATCGCAAGTACATTGCTCTGGGCAATGAAATAGGTACCCACACCTGGACTCACCCGGACAACACCAGCAGCCTCAGCGATGCCCGACTCGATTTTGAATTTAATCAAAGCGCACAGAAAATAGCTGCGGAAACAGGCACACCGGTTCGCGGCGCGGCGGTCCCCGGTATGGCCGAGAACCTAAATGTGATTGAAAACACCAATCAGTGGTTCGACTATCTATCCGGGCGCAGTGGTAACATCGGCTCAGGGTTCCAAAGTGCTATCGGCTTTCTGGAACCACAGCATAACATGCTCTATTTCAGCCCGAATATGTCGCCGGACTACACATTGGTTAACGATCTACAAAAAACACCGGCACAGGCGCATCAGAACTGGGTCGAGCAGATTGACCACCTGCACAGGCACGCACAACAACCCGTGCTGCACTGGCTCTGGCACGACTACGGGCCAACCACCGGCAGTCAGCCAGAGGCTATCGACAAATACTCGGTAGCGATGTTCGAAGATACCTTGCGCTATGCGGCAGGCAAAAGGGCCGAATTCACCACACTGTCTGACCTGAACGACCGCATCAGAACATTTGCCGCCAGTAATTTGTCTGTCACTGCAGATGGCACAATCAACGCTACGGTCAATGCGGCCGGTGTCGGGCAGTTCAGCCTCAAGATCCAGACTGCGATCAGCAGCGTCGATAATTGGTACGCCTATAGCGGCGATCGCGTATTTCTGCCGGACAACGGCGGCAGCTTTGCGATCAGCACCGGGGACACGACAGCACCGGTAACCCGAATATCCGCACTACCGATGCGGGCACGCCTGTTGTCCGTCGACGGGGACGGCACGACACTCGCCTTCCAGTTCACCGGCGAGGGTGATATACACATCACGGTCAACCCGGTGCTTGCCAACAATATAGAAATACAAGGGGCAGACAACTGGCAAAGGACCAACACCGGTGTGATCCTTTCATTTAGCACGCATGATACCTACCGTGTAGTCATCACTCCGCGCACGCAAGAACTCATCGACGCCGACACCATCCGCCTGGCTGACAGCGCAGACCATTGCCCGGCAGTCGCTAGAGGCGACCACTCAGGCTCAGATAGCGAGACTATTGGCACCGTATGCGGTGCACCGATCGATTCCGATAGCGACACTATCGCTGACAGCAACGACAATTGCCCGACAATCGCTAACACCGAGCAGCGGGACACGGATGGCGACGGCACCGGCGACGCTTGCCATGACCTGACTGCATACTATTGCAACGGACTTCCTGCCACTATCGTGGGCACTACCGGCGTTGACAAAATTCTAGGCACGCGTAATGACGATGTCATCGTCGGACTGGGGGGTGACGATAAAATATGGGGGCGCGGCGGCAATGATGTTATCTGCGGGAACGACGGTAACGACACCATCAAAGGCGGCAGCGGCAACGACGAAGTTTACGGAAATAACGGCACCGACACCCTGTATGGTAATCGTGGCAACGACTATATGTCCGGCGGTGATAACAAGGACCACCTCTACGGAGGCAATGGCCATGACCTCATGGACGGCGGCAGCGGTGAAGACATCTGCAGTGGCAGCAACGGTCGGGACGCTGCAGAAAACTGCGCGCTGGTATCGGCAATAAACTGACAGCCGCACGTCACACCGGACTACCAATCGTGGGGCCCGGGCTATACCGGCGCAAAGTTGCAGTTGCGGCGATTAATAACCACCTGGAATATTTTTCAATAAAGCGGCGTGTGAAATCTATTAAAAACCCTGCCGGCACTGCAGCCGTAGCGTAGAATGGTATTTTTACCTGTTTGCAGCGGTATCAGCACGCTCCATAAAGTTTACATTTTCACCGATAGTAATCCTGCACCCACAAACATTGCATGGAGCAGGAAAAATGTCCACAACTACGATCACTACATCATCCAGCATCGCCGCTCAAGCCGGTCGACTTTTTGACAACACCGCCACAACCCTGAGCGCTTTTTGCCATAGAAAAGCCCGCGAAATATCACAGATGTACGATATCTATACCGAACGCCGCGAGATGCGCAACCTCAGCGACGAGATGCTCAGAGACCTTGGCATCACGCGCGAGCAGTTGACCCGCGAATGCAATCGCGCTGTGAACGATATTCCGGCAAACCGGTAGTGTTGTTGATTAGTTCAATCACAACGGTGCAGCTCACCGCGCCTGCAGTGAGCACCGACTCTAAGCCGCAATGCAGGAAGCCGTGCGGCCAAGGCCTGGCCGGGCAGTAAATTCTTACTGCACCGGCAATAGCAAAACCAATCACGAAAAACTAAACGTCAGTATTTGATCGCTGTAGAACAACAGCGCCATAACCGGCACCACACTGCTTAGCGCCACCGGGCCCGTTCGCTCCACTGGCAACCCGTATTACGCACAACCGGGCCCGCAATGTGTCGCACCATCCAGCCAGTTCGATAGGCCAGGCCTCGGCTTCGGCGATTTTCTATTGATAAACAACGCCTGGAACGGCGATAAATCCAACTGGGCCTGGTCTCAGTGTATTTCTCTGGCACAAACCAACGGCGCGGTAATACCTTCATGGACCTATGACTGGGGCAATGAAGACGCACTCCAACCCGGCTATGAAGAGTGGGAGGTAAAATCCTACCCGGAAATTCTCTATGGCGTTAAGTCGCAGAGCGAGCAGTCAGCGACCTGCGAGCAGACAGGCTTGCCGGTCAGATACAGCGACATGCCCGACATCGATATTTCCTACAGCTACAGAACAACGCAGACCAGCAACCGCATCGGCGACCACTTTGACGAATACGGATCCCTGCAATCGACAACCGGCGGAGATCGCAACGTGGCAATTGAATCTTTTCTGTATTCATCGTGCGATATCCGGCGCGGAAGTGATTCGAACCGCGAGTTTGAGCTGATGGTCTGGCTGGATCATGGCACGGAAAGACTCCCATCAGGCAGACCACCGGTCGCAGTCTACACAGACAAAGCCGGCCAACGCTACGATGTCTATGTTAAAGGTCAGGTCGACTCCGGGTATGTCGCCTACGTAGCCCAACAGACCAGTACTACAGGCACTATCCGCTGGAACGATTTTTTCACCGATGCAAAAGACAACGCCGGCACCTACGGCATAAAAACCATCAACAACCACTGGTGCCTGGCCAACGTATTATTCGGTTCTGAAATCTGGTGGGGTGAAGGCTCATTGACACTGGACTACTATCAGATACAACGCAGCTACTGACCCCTGTCGTTGTTCTTCCGGGAGCCTCACGTGGCTCCCGTTTTTTTGTGCCGCCGTATACGGCAATGTCCACAGGCTCGCAAACTTGCAACACGCTATTTATTTAAGTAACTGCCTGTGGTCGGCAAAAGATTGCATGCCTGATTGGTACGCAGTAGCGCTTGTTTATGGATGGGCACAAATTAGTGCCTATCCCTTGTGTGCGACCAGTGAAAAGCACATTGGCAGTTGCGCGACCTGATTGGTGTAAAGGTCGTATTCTGTTTCTCTGTTTGAATGCGGATACTCAACAATTTTATCGAGACAAAGCCCGGCGTCTATACACGCGGTGATGATGTCACCCAATCGATGAACATACCAATATGACGCCGGCACCCGGGACGGCTCACTCTCGTCATAGACTATAGCCTGCTCGGAAACAAACGGCGTCTCGACAAAATACGAACTGGCAGGCAGAAACGGATCAGCTGCACCCGGATCAAACACCTCCAGAAACGGGTGCGTTTCGTAGATAACCAGCTTCCCGTTTTCAGACAGCAGACTTGAGACAACCTTAAAGAACAAATCGATATCAGGCATCCAGTTCAACACCCCAATAGTAATAAGCGCGACATCGAAGCCCCGCGGTGTATCCTCCGGCAAACTATAAATATTACTTGCAAGGAACTGACAGTCTCTGCCTGAAATTTCGGTTAACCGGTATGCCTGATCAATAAACGCCGTGGACTGATCGATCCCCAGACCCGACTTAGCCCCAAGCGCCATCGCGGAGAGAAGCTCGCGACCGTTGTTGCAGCCGATCTGTACAACAGACTGCCCCAGTACCGGCAGGTCAGTTAATATCGCCGTCAACGTGGCATCAAAGGTGGAAAACTCCGCACGGGCAAAGCCGGCTTTAAGTTTTTGCCACTCCGGATTCTCATTATGGTGAACTGCCGACGCGTCCCAGGCCAACCGGTTGCATTCCGCAATCCTCAGGATTTCAGATTTATCAATCATTTTTCATGTCGCTTTGTTGATAGCTACCGTCTTCCAGTGAAAGCAGCCAAACAAGATCTATCGATAGAAGGCTCACTACCCGACGGAAAAACCGGGCAGGGTCGCTCAGATCAGCGGACATCCCTCGCCGTTCCAGTCAACACACACCTTGGCGCTCACCGACGAAAGCGCTCACCACACTCAGAGACCGCCGACAAACACGAACAACGCAATGTTCCCGCTATTCATCGAAGCAAGCGGCAGAATCTCAAGCGAACGTCCCGGGCATACGCTCTATATCTGCATAGAAAACACTGGCCCCAGGGAACAAACAACCCCGGCACCCGGGATAAGAACTCCCGGCCCGCACTGCTGCCGCACGCTATTCAGCAGCGATATCCACAGCAAAACCGCCCGATCAGCAGGTCTACTCAAACATATCCGGATTAGCCGCCACGACTGAATCATAAACCGGCTGAAAATGTAGCCAGCCCAGGTAATCACTACCGACATGGGTTGCCGAATGCCGTGCCGCGGTATCGTCCATCAGATCCGGAGTCGTGCCGCAGGCCTCGATCAGCATCTGTACCTGGCAGCATCGATCCATCGCGATAAACCAGAACACCGCATCATCAACACTGTGCCGACTGGCGGTTAAGATCCCGTGGTTTTTATGCAGCACAGCACGATTGTCGGCAAAGGCATCAACGACCCCCTGCCCCTGATCAGTAAACACGGTAACCGCCCCGCCATCATCACTAACGACGGCATGGTTACCATAAAAGCACGCCGCATCCTGATTGTAAGGCTCGATACGTCGTCCGGTCGAACACCAGGCCGTGCCATGCGGCGTGTGCGCATGACACATCGCCACAATATCCGGATGCGCTTCATGCACAGACGCATGCACCACAAACCCCGCGCGATTAATCGCATGACTGCCCTCGACAACCCGCCCCTCATGATCAGCAAGTATCAGATTCGACATCTTCACCTGAGAGAAATGCACCGCCATCGGATTAGTCCAGTACAAATTGTGGTGCTCCGGATCACGCACCGAGATATGCCCGGCCATCCCGTAGTCAAACTGATGCATTGCAAACGCCCGACACCCCGCCACCAACCGCTGCTTGCGATGCTCACGCTCCTCAGCAACGGACTCAAACACCGGCCGCTTCGGAAAAATCAAACCCTTTTGCTCAGGCTCATAAATAGACACCCGCGAACCCAGATCATTGCTCTGCGCACCCTCCGCAACAGCCACCGTTGAATCTTGCATTATTTTTCCTCACTCGCAGTATGAACAGTTAACTCCCACCACCAAGCCCAGTTTATCGAAACAAACCCACCCGCACCACCACGTACCCCGTGCCCCAAAATAACCAGCTAATCCAAACCAAAGAACGTGATAAGCACTTCCCCTTACCCCCTGCCTGACAAAGTGGAGCTGCCACCCGCAGAGCTAGGAAGCAGAAAGGAACTTTGGCTACTTTGATCTTTTTAAAGTAGCTCCGACGGAAGGGCATGTCCCACAAGCAAGTCACACCTGCAAGCTACTAGAAATTCACACACCCTACATCAGCACCAAACACCCCCAAACCAAACCAAAAAAACGCGAATAGCGTTTCGCTTTTACCCCCGTCTGTTTGGCAAAGTGGCGCAGCCACCCGAAGGGCCGGAAAGCCGGAAAAAGACTTTGGCTACTTTGGTCTTTTTAAAGTAGCTCCGCCGGAAGGGCATGTCCCACACGCAAACCGCTCTAGCAAACCGCCATAGCAATCCGCTAAAGCAATCCGCTAAAGCAATCCACCAAAAAAAAAAACCTACCACCGAGGCACCACCCTCACATAATCAGGAACATACTTAAGCATTTCATCTGTATCCTCCCTGTCCCTCAATCCCTCCGCCACATACAACGCATGAAACTCCGCCACGGCATCCTGATCAAGCGCCACTCCCAGGCCAGCCCCGACAGGCACCGCAACCGCACCCTCTACAATTGGCAACTTGCCACCTTTGATAACATCGTGCGCGGTCCAGGGATAATGAGTATCGCAGTCATACGTCAGGTTCGGTGTGGCTGCCGCCACGTGCACCATAGCGGCAAGGCTCACCCCCAGGTGTGTGTTGGAATGCATAGAGACACCCAGCCTGGCAGCCCGGCAGACCTCCCCCAGATGTCGTGCACCCGTCGCACCGCGCCAGTAGTGATGGTCAGACAAAATGATCTGCACAGCATCTTTCTCCAGCGCCTCGAGAATCTGCTCAAACTCCACCACAACCAGGTTGGTCGACAGCAATACGTCGGTCTGCGCCGATAATTCGGCCATAGCATCCATACCGCGAACGGGATCTTCCAGATACTCTAGAATATCCCCGATAGCATCGCACACACGCAGTGCGGTCGGTACACGCCACGCCCCCATCGGATCGATGCGCAAGGGGGCGTGCGGAAACGCCTCACGCAGCTTGCGCATGGTTTCTATTTCCAGATCAGGGTCCAGCACCCCTCCTTTCAGTTTGAAAGACTTAAAACCATAGGTATCAACCAATGATCTGGCCTCGGCAAGCAGTGCGTCCGGAGTCATAACTTCACCGAACATATCCTCACCCGGCTGGTCGGCAGGCTTGGCAAACTTGTAGAAAAGATAGGCACCGAAACCAACACGGTCCCGAACGGCACCACCGAGCAGGTCGCACAGCGGTCGGTTGAGATGCTTTCCCTGAATATCAAGTAACGGGATTTCAAAAGCGCTATAGGTCGTGTCGACCACCTGATGCTGCGTCAGCATGGTTGGCGCATTGATACCGCCGCTGTCCGGCAAAGCCGCCTCGACACGCTGCCGAAGTTCGTTCAAATGAAAGGGATCAAGCCCGATCAACCCATCCGCAGCACGCCTCAGTCCGTTCAGCGCTCGTGCGCCCCCGTAGCTCTCGCCGATTCCAACGAGGCCGGTATCAGTCTCCATCTCAATAATGGCGCGTAAAAAAACAGCCTGATGCACCCCCTTGGTGTTCACCAGCGGGACATCCGGAATCGCCACCGGTGTAATCTTAACGTGCTGAATTTTAATAATATTCCCCTCAAACCTGGCTCACTCGGGATGATCATAAATGCTCGGATCAACAATCATACACACCAGAAGCATTTTCTGATATCTTAGATTTACTATCTGGTATATCATACCTTTATGAGCGAACAATCACCCCAGTCCGCCCCCTACTCAGCGGATGCGCAGGCACTGACTGAACTGCTGAGCGGCATGTCACTAACCACGGGGCACCCACTGGCCAGCCAGATTTACCTGATCCTATCCGAGCAGATCATCACCCTGCGCATTAAGCCGGGCCAGTTGATTTCAGAAAAAGAGATTGCTCAGGTACTGAAGGCAAGCAAGACCCCCGTGCGCGAAGCACTGATCCGTCTGGAGGAAGTCGGGCTGGTCACTATTGTTCCGAAGAGCGGCAGTTATGTCACACCGATTCGCATCAACACCTATATAGAAGGCTGTTTTATGCGACTGCAACTGGAAACCGGTGCCGTTCAGCGGGCCGCCGAACGCAGTCAGCAAAGCCCGCATCTGGATCGTCTCGACGAAATACTGGAGCAACAGGCGGAAGCGCTCCGGATAGACAACTACGAGCTTTTTTTCTCTCTTGATCAAAACCTGCACGAGGCCTTTTTTCTGGTGGCCGGAATTCCCGGGGTGTGGGGCTATTTACAACGCACACAGGCGGACGTCAATCGCCTACGCCACCTCAAGCGAATCAATAGAATACGCCGTGGTGATAAAGTTCTGGCGCAGCACAAAGTGATTGTCAACGCGATCAAAGCACAGCAACCGGATGAAGCAAAAGCCGCCCTGATCACGCACATCGGGTCGCTCGAATCAGAGATCGAGCAACTGGCGAGTAACACGGAAGTACTTACCTTTATAGAAAACCAGGGGACACCTTTGGGGCAGAAAAGATCCTACCGTCGCACCGGTACACAAAGCCCCACCCCCTCGACTTTAAAAAACGCATAGGCTGATTGAATGTCGAACGTACTCCTTCAAGGCATTAGCAAAAGTTTCGGAGAACTGGAGGTGGTGCACAGCATCGACCTCGAGATAGCCAGTCAGGAGTTCATTGTATTGGTCGGCCCGTCCGGCTGCGGTAAATCCACTACATTACGTATGGTTGCCGGGCTCGAAGAGATCAGTGACGGCATGCTGCAGATCGGTGACCGGGTCGTCAATGATATCGCACCGAAAGACCGCGATGTTGCCATGGTATTTCAAAACTACGCACTCTACCCACACTTGAGCGTAGCCGACAACATCGCCTTTGGCCTGAATATACGCCGGGTAAAAAAGCCTGAAATCAAAAGACAGGTAGCTGACGTCGCGCAAACGCTGGAGCTAACCGACCTGCTTAATCGCAAACCATCAGAGTTGTCCGGTGGTCAGCGTCAGCGCGTTGCGATGGGCCGTGCCATTGTCCGGCACCCGAAAGTATTCCTGTTCGATGAACCGCTCTCCAACCTGGACGCTAAGCTTCGCATACAAATGAGAGCCGAGATCAAACTACTGCACAAGCGGCTTGGCGTGACCAGTGTTTACGTGACCCACGATCAGGTAGAAGCCATGACCCTGGCTGACCGGATTGTAGTGATGCACGACGGTCGCATAGAGCAGATCGGCACTCCGATGGAGCTGTTCCGCAACCCGGCTAATCTGTTTGTTGCAAGCTTTATCGGCTCCCCGCCAATGAACAAGCTAAGCGGAAGTGTCACCGTCAAGAACGCTGTACCCTCGCTCGATATCGGCCACGGTGCGTCGATCAAACTGCGCTCAGACAGCGTCAGCAGTGACGACCATGGTCGCAGCATCGTGGTAGGCATTCGCCCCGAGCACATGAACATTGAACCAGGCAACGGGCCGGGCTGGTCTGAGATACCCTTTGATTTAACCCTGGTTGAACCACTCGGCTCCGAAGCACTGATTCATGCGATGGTCGGCGACACCCCCATCATCATGAAGGTCGAAACCCGTAACGAGGTATCGCATCTAAACGACGCAACCCGCTTTTACGTACAGGCCGAAGACGTTCGCGCCTTCGACGCAGAAACCGGCAAGGCGCTGGATTTCACGGTGGCCGGATAAGCGCAATGAAAGATAAACTCATCTGGCTCAATAAGCATTTTCGACGGGAGTGGCAGATTTATGTGATGTTGCTGCCGGTGATCATCTGGTTTATTGTTTTTCTCTATAAGCCCATGTACGGGCTGCAGATCGCCTTTAAAGACTACAGCATCTTTCGCGGTATCGCCGGAAGTCCGTGGGCGGGATTCGAGCACTTCTACACCCTGCTCGACAGCGATCAGTTTCTGCGTGCGGTTAAAAACACCTTTGTCATCAGCGGCCTCAGCCTGATATTCGGTTTCCCGGTGCCGATCATTCTGGCACTGATGTTCAACGAGATCCTTCACCAGGGATTCAAAAAGACAGCGCAGACTATCGTTTATCTGCCGCACTTTATCTCGACCGTGATTATTGCAGGTATCGTCATCACGGCGTTTTCACCCTCGTCGGGGGTCGTCAACCTGCTACTGTCCAAACTGGGCATAGAACCGATCTACTTCCTCACCAAACCCGAATGGTTCCGGCCGATCTTCATAGGATCCGGAATCTGGCAGGAAGCAGGCTTTTCGTCCATCGTGTTTCTGGCGGCTATTGCCGGTGTCAGTCCAACGCTGTATGAATCAGCCGTCGTCGACGGTGCGTCGCGCTGGCAGATGATCTGGAAGATCACCCTGCCGGCGATCATGCCAACAATCATTATCATGTTGATCATCCGCATCGGTAATCTTCTGGAAGTTGGCTTCGAGTTAGTGATCCTGCTGTATCAACCGGCCACCTACGAAACGTCCGATATCATAAATACCTTTATCTACCGACAGGGCCTGCAGGGAGGACAGTACGATCTGGCCGCCGCTGCTGGACTGTTTAACGCTGTGGTCGCATTTGTACTGGTAATTACCGCCAACATGATCGCCAAACGTTACTCAAAAACATCATTGTGGTAGGCGCATAATGGCAAATATGAATCTTTATTCGCGTGGCGACCGTCTCTTTGTTGTCGCTAATATGGTGCTGGTAGGATTATTCACGCTGTCCACCCTGTACCCGTTTATCTATATTGTGTCGGTATCGTTCAGCTCAGGATTTGCCGCCAGTGCCGGGCAGGTGGTGCTCACCCCGATCGAGCTGACACTAGCCGCCTATGAGCGCGTGTTGTCTGACGCACGCTTCTGGATTTCCTACAAAAACACTTTTATTTTCACCATCGGCGGCACCCTGACAAGCCTGCTGATCATCATCCCCGGTGCGTATGCTTTGTCACGGCCACAGCTGATCGGGCGTCGATTCTGGAATTTCTTTATCGCGTTTACCATGTGGTTTAACGCCGGCATGATCCCGTTCTTTTTAAACATGCGCGACCTGGGCCTGCTGGACAGCTACTTTGGCATTATCATCGGCTTTGCCGTAAATGCATTTAATATAATTCTGCTGCGCAATTTTTTTGAGTCTATTCCGCGCTCCTTTGAAGAAGCCGCCCGCATGGACGGCGCTAACGAGTTTCAGGTCCTTTGGAAAGTCTATATTCCGCTGTCCAAGCCCGCTATCGCCACCATTACACTGTTTTGCATCGTTTCACGATGGAATGGCTTTTTCTGGGCAATGGTATTGCTGCGCGATGAAAACAAGGTTCCGCTGCAAGTGTACTTGCGGCAGATAATAGTCGAGCTGACCGATGACGAAGAGTTTGTCAGCGCAACCCTTAGCGCGGTTTTCTCGTATGAAACGGTCAGTGCTGCAATTATTGTGTGCTCGATAATTCCAGTATTGATCTTGTACCCGTTCGTCCAGAAGTATTTTAACAAAGGCATTCTTTTGGGCGGTGTCAAAGAGTAACCACCCTGTCACTGGAGATAACTATGTTTAAACTATCGGTTTTCACTGCAGCACTGCTTAGCACTGCACTCGCTGTTCCACTGTCGGCAACTGCCGACGACGACAAACATCGCATCGTCGACAAACCACTAACGCTTGACGTACACCTGCACGACAAGCGATTCACCTACGATAACAACTGGCCAGTCGAATTAGCCGCAGCAAAAATGACAGGCATCTCACTCAACAACGTCACCATCAGCAACACCCCTGACAGCCAGGAAGCATTTAACCTGATGCTGGCCTCGGGTGATCTGCCTGACATCGTCGGTGGCAAGAAGATCAAACCAAACGCCAACCGCTATGGTCCCGAAGGTGCATTTATCCCATTACAGGACCTGATCGCCGAACACGCGCCTAACATCAGTGCACTGATGAAAGAAAAGCCGGACGCATTCGCGTCAATTCTGGCTGGTGACGGCAATATGTACTTTGTCCCCTACCTCACCGACGGTAAATACGGTCGTGCCTACTTCATCCGAACTGACTGGCTGAAGAAAGTTGGCAAAGAAACTCCGCAAAACGTCGATGAACTCTACGAAGTCCTTACCGCATTCCGCAACGAAGACCCCAACGGTAACGGCGAAAAAGACGAAGTCCCTGCATTTTTCCGTAACTGGGAAGAAGTCCTGCGGCTGGTTACCCTCTGGGATGGACGCTCGTCCGGCTCTGATACCACACACGATTTCCACGTGGCTGAAGGCCAGATCAAGCACGGTTATGTCGGCGAGGGTTATCGCGAAGGTATTAAAAATATAGCCAAGTGGTACAAAGAAGGCCTGATTGACCCCGAGGTCTTTACCCGCGGCAGCCGCGCACGCGAGTACCTGCTGTCCAATGACCTGGGTGGCTTTACGCACGACTGGTTCGCCTCCACAGCAAGCTACAACGATTCACTGGCCGGCAAAGTAGAAGGCTTCGCGCTGGAAGCGATGATTCCGCCAGCATCGATCTCCGGTGTGCGCATGGAAGAGCACCGACGGATTCCGGTTAAGCCTGAAGGCTGGGCAATCACTGCCACCAACGAACACCCGATAGAAACCATCAAGTACATGGATTTCTGGTTCTCCGAGGAAGGACGTCGTTTGGCCAACTTCGGTATCGAAGGTGAGCAATACGACCTCATCGACGGCAAAGCGATCTTCAAACCTGAATTTCTCGCCAACGATCGTCCGGTCAACTCACAACTGACTGATATCGGTGCGCAGGTTCGTCGTGGTTTTTATCAAGACTACGACTACGAAATCCAATGGACCAACAAATACGCACTGGCCGGTATCAAACTCTATGACGAAGGTGATTACCTGATCGATCAGTTCCTCGGTGTGTCTTTCAACGTCGAAGAGCAAGCGGTCTACGACAAATACTGGAACAGCGTTGAGACCTACATGCTTGAGCGCCAGCAGGCCTGGGTATTGGGCAGCGCTGATGTCGAAGCAGAGTGGGATGACTACATCAAGCAAGTCAACAAACTGGGCTTCAGCAAAGTTGTTGACGCCATGCAGTCGGCATACCAGCGGCAGTACGGTAGCTAACGCTTTGAATCGCGGACCGGCCCTGCGGCCGGT
>CALKXD010000300.1 GCA_938003855.1 uncultured Granulosicoccaceae bacterium
TCATTGACCCGGAAACCCAGTGATATCCAGATGTCACCCTCCCGACCGGTTTGCGCTTCGGTATCGTAGGTGTCGTTATAGAAATAGCCTTCAATATAAACAGCAGAATTCGATGCACTGCTTTGCTGAAGTACCGTGCCCTCGGAACTCAGCGTGACATCAGCCATGAATTTGTCTGTTCCGGCAGCCATGTTCAGATTGATGTTGCCTGGTTCAGTGCCGGTGCCCGTTGACGATAAACGCAGCGCGTTGTCGCGGTAGTCTACGGTGTAGAGTCCGGATGCATCGGTGAAGCTGTCAGTGGAGTAGCGCGTGGAGTCGACGGCAAAGTTGTCGGCGAAATCTGCCTGTTGTGCATGCGCGGTGATTGGTGTCACGGATGAGCCGATTGCCAGCACGAATGGCAGGAGTGTTCGTCCAATGAATGCGTGTTTCATTTGTTACCTCGTTTTCTCAAAATGAAAAAGATCCAACTCACTAGATTGTTGTGGCACTGCACCGCGTTGTTGATTTTTCTTTTGGCAACTACCGCAGGTGCAGTGGTCTGAATTCACTGTGAAAGTTGAAACCGGTCCCTTCCAGAGCAACCTAGCAAGACGCAGACGTGTTGCCATCCCCCAATCGGGGGATGTATAGAGTTTTGGTCCTCGGAAGGGCTATAGAGAGTGCGGTTTTCTGAGTTTTCGGGTGCATCTATAGCTGGATATGTAGATTTTTTCTGTTCTAGCCTGCGGGAGCCGATAGGTACCAAGGCAGCGACCCGTCTGACCTGCACGGCCAATACTCGTCGGGCAGGTCACCTACGGCATCGTTGGTGTGTCTATAATCCGGCGAAGTGAAAAGGCAACGTTAGCGCAACCGGATAATGCGTAGGTATACACCACTGATCCGGTGTCGGAAGATACGCGGATGGTCTGGGAAAACCGGGTAACACCCCCGCCGCTGGTACGCTGACTGCCTCACAAAGCGGTGAGTGTTGATCGTATCTCTAGACAGGCTCGGTGTAGCCGTGTTGGTCTGAGTCAAACCACAACAGTGCGCCTGAGCGGTCAGCGCTGGTTAGAGGTGATTACCCGTGTGCCGTACGGGTCGGAAAGCGCCAGGTCAGCGTGAGTTCTCTCAATGCTATAGATAACCGCGTCGACACCCGGGCGAGGACAGGGTTTAGCACAGAAAACATTCGCTCAACGCTCTGCGCTGAAAATCGAGGTTGTCGATGCCTTTGGGCATGACACTGCAGTGTTGGGTTTGGACTAATCAACTGTCCGGATTGTGGCGCGTTTCCTGAATTCGATGCCGTTGACTTTGATCAGCGTATGGATCCGGCAGCATTGCTTCAGTAGCAGATAGAGACTGATTCGGGTCGTTGAAGAGCTGCAATTGTGTGTGGTTATGGACTTCACCGTAGGCGCTGTTTTACCGTTCGGCACCACTATCTGCCCCGTCCCGCTAAAATGTATCTGATGAAATCCCGTTTGCTTTTTTCTCCGGCCAGAGCCGTCTAAGTGTCCCGAACAGCCCGGCGTAATCGTTTCCTGGTCGGCATAGCGCTGATCGCATTGGCGGCCTCCGTGCTGGCGACTGTCTGGTTGCTCGGCTTTAACGGTGTGCAGCAGTTAAAGGCGGCCATTGCGACATTAAATCTGCTTGAGCAGACTCCGGTGCGTGATCCGATCTGGATTATTTCCTATGCGGTTATCTGCATCGTCTCGCAGTGCCTGATAGTCCCCAGTGGCTCGCTGATACTGATAGCCGCCGGATTTATTTTCGGACCCATTGTCGCCACAGTCATTTATTCAGTTGCCCAGGTGCTGACCACCTGGCCGGTGGTATCGTTCTCGCGCTGGTTGCTCGATAACTATCAGCCGCGAATACTGGACCGACTGCTGTCGCTTTCTGCGGTATCGAGAGTCATTGATGCCGTCGGTCAGGAAGATTTCATGGCCGGTGTTGTGGTTCGACTTACACCGGTGATACCAAGTGCGGCGGCCTGTCTGCTGGCGGTATCAGTGAATCTGCGATTTATCAGCTTTATGCTGGCTACCGTCTGCGTGTGCTGGGTGCGGCCGCTGTTTTTTGCGAGTGTCGGCGGCGCAGTCAGGCAGTTGAGTAGTCTGGAAGTCGCTTTGCAGCAAACCGAATCGATTGATCCGACGCCCATATTGCTGGTGTTTGTATCGTCGGTACTGTTGCTGCTGGTCCGTCTGTGGCTGCGAAGAAAAGCGCATCGCTAACGCTGCCATAAGCCGGTTTCATCAGTGTCATCGCAAGCGTTGTGAGGTGCGTGCCCGGTCCGTTTACACGACCGCTTGACCGCTTCGAAAACGTGTATCATCGGCAGAGCAGATCACCGGTGAGAGGAATAGTCCTGATGGCAGACAGCAATGGCAATGCAGCGGTTTACTTTGTAGAGCGGCATCGGGCGTCCGACTACGCTGACAAAGCTGTGTTTATCGAAGCCGACGGGCAGCAGCGCCGGATAAGCTACCGGACGCTGGCCGCGGAGTCAGACAAACTTGCCGATCTCTACCAGCGCCACGGTGTGCAGCGTGAGCAGCGTGCCGCACTGTTGTTGCTCGACACCATAGAGTACCCGGTTATCTTCTGGGGCAGTTTGAAAGCCGGGGTGGTGCCGATAGCGCTAAACACTTTACTGGCCACTGACGTCTATCAGGCTATCCTCGCAGACAGCCGTGCGGCGGTGCTGTTTGTCTCGCCGCAACTGCTTGACGTAATCACCCCGGCGCTGGCCGCCTGTCCCGACCTGAAACAAGTGTTTGTGGTGGGCGGTGACGCAGGATCGCACTTGTCGTACGGTGACGAAATCGCCGACTGCCAGCCACAACCGCTGATCAGTGTCTGTGCCGATGAATCAGCCTTCTGGCTGTACTCATCGGGGTCGACCGGCAAGCCAAAAGGCGTGCGGCACACCCACAGCAGCCTGCAGTACACCGCAGACACCTA
>CALKXD010000301.1 GCA_938003855.1 uncultured Granulosicoccaceae bacterium
CTGGTTATTTATTTTTTATTATCTTTAAAAACACAGGTCACGCCTCTTCCATATCACACATTAACGGATGCTGATTGTCACGTGAAAACTGATTCACATGGACAACTTTTGTCTCCGCCACTTCCCGAGTGAATACCCCACAAACACCCTTTCCGCGGCTGTGTACATGCAACATGACTTGAGTTGCTTTCTCTCTGTCCATGGAGAAAAAGCTCTCCAGCACCGTAACAACAAATTCCATCGGCGTATAATCATCATTAAGTAAGACAACCTTGTACATCGGAGGTTTCTTAAGGACGGGCTTAGCGACTTCAACCGCTGTTCCGGTATCTTCGGAATACTCTCGTTCAGACATAACCTACACTAATACTTTCGACACTATGTGTAACACCTGAATAGCCGTATGGCCGTTTGTGTATAACGCGTTTCTAAATTCGCGCAGTATACTATTGATTCGGTTGCCGATGCGCTGTGCAAAACAGTTCAACGGCCCTGCTAAAATATGGCGACTGTGAATCAGTATTCAACAAGATAGCGCCTACCGGGGTGTAAAATGCGAAGTCGCCACATCAACCAGCAGCGGACAAACCCGCAGATTGCTTCACACCAATCTCACCTGACTGCTTAAACTCCCGCGCAAAATCATCTACCGAAATCACTTTGTCAGTTGCCTTGGCAGAAGCAATCAATAACTTTGATTGCTCAGCGGTAATGCTGCCATCCGCCACCAGTGTGCCCAGCCAGGTTGAGTAATCGGTATCGTAAGGACGCCTGAACCCACGATCCTTAAGGTCCTTTTCGATGGGATCAGCCTCAATAGCCAACGCCATTGCCACCTCCAGACAGCCGGTTACGTCATCCGCATCAGTACTGATGTACAGCGCATCTGTCAGACGATCACGGGAATCACCCGGCTCCAGCAACAACTTGGCAACCTTATGGCCCAGCCAGTCATTGGGCGTCTTGAAGCGACGCCCGAGCGGAAACATCACGCCACGCAGAATCAACCCGACCCACTTGTTGGGAAAATTCCGTAAGATCTGGTCGAGCGCCACCTGGGTTTCATAAATGCAGTATTTTGCACCCCATTCCACCAGTGGCAGATCTGCTGGCGGCCGCCCATCATCTTCATAGCGCTTGAGCACCGCAGACCCCATATACATGTAAATCAGCCCATCGGCGAAACGGCCAGACAATTTTTCCTTGCGCTTTAGTGCCCCGCCCAGGAACAGCAAGGTGAAATCCGCCAGGAAAGAATAAGCAGCGCTCATACGCGCCAAACGGCGAAAATACCGCGCTGTCGGACCTTTCACCGGTGACCTGGCAAAGCGGCCGCGAGTTAAGCCATGAAACATCGCCTGCGCACCACTGCTGATCGCATAAGCGATATGACCGAGCAACGCCTCGTCAAACTTCTGCAGGGCTGTTGATTCGTCTTCAATCGACGCTGCTTCAATCTCGGCGACAAGATGCGGATGGCAACGCATGGCCCCCTGACCAAACACGATCATGCTGCGAGTAAGAATGTTGGCGCCTTCCACAGTGATGCCTACCGGCACCCCCTGATACGCCCGCGCGAGGTAGTTGCCCGGGCCCATGCAAATTCCTTTACCACCATGAATGTCCATGGCATCGTTCAGCACGGTACGCATATGATGCGTATTGAAGTACTTGAGGATGCCACTGACCACCGACGGGCGCTCTCCCTGATCGAGAGCTGCACAGGTCAGCCGGCGACCGGAATCCATCAGATAGGTCAGGCCGCCGATTCGAGCAAGCGCCTCATCCACGCCTTCAAATTTCCCGATAGGAATATTAAATTGCTTACGCACTCGCGCATAGGCACCGGTAAAACGCGCCGCTGCCATACCTGCGGCAGCTCCTGAGGAGGGCAACGAAATACCACGCCCGGTCGATAGCGACTCCATCAGCATGCGCCAGCCCTGGCCGATGTTGTCGCGCCCGCCAATGATCCAATCTAACGGAACAAACACATCTTTACCGCTGTTCGGGCCGTTCATAAACGCCTGATTCAACGGAAAGTGGCGACGCCCTATCGTTACACCCGGCGTGTTGGCCGGAATCAGCGCGCAGGTAATACCCAGATCTTCCTGATCGCCGAGCAGGTGATCGGGATCGTAGGCTTTGAACGCCAGCCCGACGATGGTGGCGACCGGACCTAAAGTGATATAACGCTTGTCCCAGTTGACCCGCAACCCCAGCGTCTCAACGCCTTCGTGCATTTGCTTGCAAACAATACCGAAATCCGGCAGCGAGGCTGCGTCAGAGCCGGCAGAAGGTCCTGTTAGAGCAAAGCAAGGCAGTTCTTCGCCCACGGCGAGCCGTGGCAGAAAATGATTGCGCTGTTCGTCGGTACCGTAGTGCAACAGCAACTCTGCCGGCCCCAGAGAGTTGGGCACCATCACGGTTGAGCCGGCCGTAACGCTTCGCGCTGAAATCCGGGTGACAACCGCAGAGTGACCATACGCGCTGAACCCCAAACCTCCGTATTCCTCCGGGATCACCATGCCGAAAAACCGGTTCTTTTTAATGAAATCCCAGATGTGAGGCGGCAGATCGTTATGCTCGTAGGTGATTTCCCAGTCGTCCAGCATCTTGCAAAGCTCGTTGGTCGGGCCATCCAGAAAGGCCTGCTCGGTTTCGCTCAAAACAGCCTGCGGGGTACTCATGAGTTTCGACCAGTCCGGGTTGCCGCGAAATAACTCGGCTTCCCACCAGACTGTGCCCGCTTCGATCGCATCGCGTTCTGTTTGCGACATCGGCGGTAGCACGGCACGCACGTAGCGCAGCAACGGCGCGCTGAGAAACCGCTGCCTGACCGACTCCACGTTCATCACTACAGCAACGGCGATAAGCACCAGCCAGACAATCGCGCCCACCCAGCCACTGACGGCACCCGCGATAGTCAACGCCAGCATTGCCACAGCAATGGCAATTGAGATCGACTTGAGCGTCTGCTTGAAATTCGCCAGATAATAAATCATGGCAAGAAAAATCAGGATCCAGATAAGAATGGTCATAAGCATTCCGAGGTTATTGCAAAGTTACGGCGTACAAGGCATGAGCGCGAATCGTACCCATCTGTGTCAGTTGCCGACGCTAAATTGAAAATTGAAACCAATGCCCGGGTAAAGCACAATGCAGGCTCTGTGAAAAACTGGCAATTCTCCGCCGCTGTCCCTTTGTCACGGGCTTCACGGCGACTGTGGTTTCTGAGCACGCATCCCGACGGTCCGATTTGACGATTCATTGTGGTACGCATCATTTCCTTTGCGCCTCAGTTGATCGAAAAATCCACCATGGCATGCCCTGTCACTCAACATCGACAACCCTACCGCACAGCCTGCTGGCCCCACCGGAAAGTAAACATTGCACAACGAATTCAAAAAAATTATTGAACAGATTGGCGAAGATCCTGACCGCGAAGGGTTGCAAAAAACACCGGACCGGGCGGCACGTGCCATGGAATTTCTAACCCAGGGCTACACGCAAACCCTCGACCAGATTCTCAACAATGCTGTGTTTGAATCCGACAGCGATGAAATGGTGATCGTTAAAAACATCGAGATGTACTCGATGTGTGAACATCACATGCTGCCCTTCATTGGCAAATGCCACGTAGCCTATCTGCCACTGGGCAAGGTTATCGGCCTTTCGAAGGTTGCACGTATCGTCGATATGTATGCACGAAGACTACAAATACAAGAAAATCTGACCAAGCAAATTGCCGATGCAGTGCAATCGGTGACCGGTGGTCAGGGCGTCGGCGTAGTGGTCGAATCCAAACACCTGTGCATGATGATGCGCGGCGTTGAAAAACAAAACTCTACCATGACCACCTCAGTCATGCTGGGAAGGTTTAAGAAGGACATCAATACCAGGAACGAGTTCCTGAGTTTACTTCGCACCTGACCGGTTTCGACCTGCCCGATACACCGAACCCCATGTAGATCATTACGTCATCCACCACAAACTGGATGCCTACTCCAGACTGAAAGCCTCTGGCTAACGTCGAGATCCCACAGTACTACATTGCCAGCGTTCAGATTATGACTGGAGAATGTTGAATATCACTGCATAATTAGGCAATATTTCCGGAACCATTCCGTTTCCGGATTTTAATGACAGATTTCAGCCAAGCGTTCGGCGTGGCATTTCAACTGCTGATACGTGGCGATGATGCCTTGTATGAGATCATTTTTCTGTCTTTGCGAGTCAGTCTCACCGCCACCCTGATCGCCTGTGTGATCGGCCTGCCACTCGGTGCAGCACTGGCGACTCTGTCATTTCGCGGAAAATGGCTTTTAACGGTTGTCACCAACACGCTGATGGGCATGCCGCCGGTAGTACTTGGGTTAATTCTGTACATGGCCCTGTCAAATGCCGGCCCATTTGGTTGGTTACAATTATTGTACACGCCTGGTGCCATGATTTTGGCGCAAACTTTATTGATTATCCCCATAGTGACAGCACTGACGCGGCAGATCATCGACGACAACTGGCTGGACTATCGCGAACAACTGCATTCATTGTGTGTCCCCAGGTTCGCGGCTATCCAAACACTTCTGTGGGATACACGAGCAAGCCTGCTGACCGTGGCCATGGCCGGCTTTGCGCGAGCAATTTCAGAAGTCGGCGCGGTCATTGTGGTCGGCGGCAATATCAATCACCTGACGCGAGTAATGACGACCGCCATAGCGCTCGAAACTTCGAAGGGAGAACTGGCACTGGCATTAGCCTTAGGTATGGTACTGCTGCTGATTTCGCTGATGATTAATGCATCTGTGCTCAGCGCTAAAGGTCACACAAGCCGGTGAATACGACCGCAACACCAGCACGCCGTAATGTCCAGCTGCCCCTGCAGGTTCGCGCATTGTCGTATCAGGTACAGGGCAGGCAATTACTCTCACCACTGAACCTCTCAATCGACAGCACCGGCATCAGTATCATGCTTGGCCCCAACGGGGCAGGCAAAAGCCTGTTGCTGCGCCTGCTGCACGGATTGCTGAAGCCCGATTCCGGCTCGATACTCTGGAACCAGCAATCTATCGGGGAGTTGTCGGTTCGCATGCAACAATCCATGGTGTTTCAAAAACCTGTGCTGCTTCGACGCAGCGTTGCAGCAAACATCGACTACGTTCTAAAGCTTCGCAACAAGGCATCAACCCAACGACGAGACGAATTGCTACACAGCGCCGGCCTTGCCGATAAATCCGCCCAACCGGCCCGATCCCTATCCGGGGGCGAGCAACAGCGCCTTGCAATCGCACGTGCACTGGCAACATCCCCGGCGGTATTATTTCTGGATGAGCCAACTGCAAGCCTTGACCCCGAAGCCACCAGCCATATCGAACATCAGGTACATCAGGCCGCCAGGGCCGGCATCAAAGTTATCATGGTGACGCACGATCTCAGTCAGGCCCGACGACTAGCGCACGACGTCATCTTTATGAGTTACGGCACCATTGCCGAGCACAGCAGCGCCGGCCTGTTTTTCAGCAACCCGGCATCTGTGGCAGGCAAAACCTGGCTCTCGAGTTATCTTCAACCCTCACAAACGAATAGCCCCTCTCATGATTAGCAACGTCGCCCGGTTACTTGCCTCTATACTGCTGCTGGTAACAACCAGCACTCATGGCAGTGACGCTATCCTGGTGCAATCGACCACCTCCACAGCAAACTCCGGTCTCTATGATTTCCTGTTACCGGTGTTCCGACAGCACAGTGGGATAACCGTTAATGTTGTCGCAGTCGGCACAGGTCAGGCGATACGCAATGCGCGCAATTGCGATGCCGACGTGCTACTGGTGCATGCCAAAGAGGCTGAAGAGCAATTCGTCAGCGATGGGTATGGTGTTCATCGACACGATTTAATGTACAACGATTTTGTCATCGTCGGCCCCTCGGACGACCCGGGTGCAATAAAAGGTCTGTCCACATCGGTGGCGGCCTTCACTGCAATTGCCAGCACACGATCACTGTTTGCCTCGCGCGGTGATAATTCCGGCACTCACAAAAAAGAACTCAGCCTGTGGCAGAACGCCAGCATTGATGCAGCTGCGGATAGCGGCAAATGGTATCGTGAAACAGGCTCGGGGATGGGCGCTACCATGAATACCGCCGTGGGAATGGGAGCCTATACGCTCACCGACCGCGCCACCTGGATCAGCTTCAAGAACCGACAAAATCATGCGGTTCTGTTCGAGGGGGATAGCGACCTGTTTAACCAATACGGCGTTATTTTAGTGAATCAGGAAAAATGCCCGGCGGTAAAATCAGCACAGGGTCAGAAGTTTATAGACTGGCTTATCAGCAGTGACGGACAACAACTGATCGCCTCTTACCAGGTTAACGGACAGCAGCTGTTTTACCCGAATGCGCGATAGTCTCTGCCGGCGGCTTAGGCATTCAGCCGCACACGAAAAATATCGTCTGCCAAATAGCCCTGCATTTCAGCAAGTTTTTTTCTAAACGCCGACGACCGGCAAAACGAGATAAATTTCTGCATCGGAGGTTCAAACCAGAACCGCCGCTCTATCAGCAAATCCAGTGGTTCTTCCAGCAATGGCAGAAACGGCAATTGATGCTGCCTGGCAAGGTACTGCAAACCTAACGTGCAATCGGCAGAACCTTCAGCGACAGCCAGAACCGCATCGCTCTCACTGCGCGTGATTACCGCGTAGTTCACATCGCCTATACCGGCCTGCTCCAGCAACTGATCGAGCAGCAATTGACTGCCGGCCCCCTGCTGCCGACCGGCAACTGCCAGCGCACTGATCTGTGAAAAATCCGTGACCGACAAACCCGGCCTGAACACCAACCCCCGATTGCGCCGCACCCATTCGAGCAGTACCATTGGCTTGCCGGAAAAGCGCTCTTTGACCTG
Organism: uncultured Granulosicoccaceae bacterium; assembly: GCA_938003855.1. GTDB lineage: Bacteria > Pseudomonadota > Gammaproteobacteria > Granulosicoccales > Granulosicoccaceae. The sequence goes on from CALKXD010000301.1 coordinate 6,908, forward strand.
AGGCATATTCCAACCTTGCGGACTATACAAGTGCAATGCACAGACGGCCGCCTGTTGCTGCTCCATTTTCAACAAGCCATCAACGCTGCCGTCGAACAGCGTCGCAATGCCGCATTGCGATTCGCGTATTACCCACTCCAGCAGCGGGTCATGTGAGCCGGCTATCAGTGGCATTACCGAAGACGTTTGAATTGCGTCGCCACTGGAGTTTTGCTCTAGCCAGCGCTCTATAGCGCGCCTTGAAAAAAGTAACTTACCCGTAGCCCGGGTACAGGGTATTTTCTCTTCAGCGGCCAGGTCATAGACTTTGCGTTCTTTAAGACGCAGCAGATCGGCCACCTCCTTCGTTGTTAAAAAGTCCGGCTTGCCAGACATCAGGCAGCAACTCTAGCCGCCGCCACCAGGACTTTATCGCGCGCTTCCAGCAGCACTTCGACCCCGGCATTTTTCCGCCATGCATTTTCGCTCAAGTGGCGACGCCAGAGCCTGCCTCCCGGCTGCCCGAGAAACAAGCCAAGCATATGACGGCTGATGCGACCAAGTGATATACCAGCGCTGAGTTTATCGTCGATATAGGGCAACATCTCTTCGATGACATCAAACCTGGAGCGCAGCACCGGCGACTTGCCGAAGTACAGTTCATCGACGTCACTCAACAACCAGGGATTCTTATAGACGGCCCGGCCAAGCATCGCGCCATCAAGCTCAGGGTGCTCGTCAGACCCGAGTAACAACGGCAGAGTTTGCTCGTGAGTTTGCAGACCCCCGTTTAAAATAAAGCGTGTGGCCGGATGGGCTTGCTTGATTCGCTGCACGTAGTCGTAGCGCAATGGCGGAACATCTCGATTCTCTTTCGGGCTTAAACCTTCAAGCCAGGCCTTACGGGCATGCACAATAAAGGTGTCACAGCCGACCGCTTTTATTTGCTCGACAAAGTCGAGAAACGGCTCATAGGCATCGTCCCGGTCAATGCCTATTCGGCACTTTACCGTCACCGGAATCTGCACAGCATCTAACATTGCGGCAACGCAGTCGGCAACCACCCCGGGTTCCGCCATCAGACAAGCGCCGAAGCGACCACTTTGCACACGGTCACTGGGGCAGCCCACATTCATGTTGATCTGAGCATAGCCAAATTGCTCACCAATCACGGCAGATTGCGCCATCGCGGCGGGATCACTGCCGCCTAGCTGCAGCACGACATCACCCTCTGATGGATCAAATCCAAGCAGATAATCACGATCACCATTAATCACGGCACCGGTTGTAAGCATTTCACTGTAGAGCAACACTTCGCTCGACAGACAACGATGAAACTGACGGCAATAGCGGTCAGTCAGGTCCATCATCGGCGCAACCGAATAAGCATGTTCATCCGATATGTACGGTTTTGTATACACCTGGTCCTGCAAGAAACGTCACCTCTTTGGCTGACATAAAGCACTGGGAGAGTGATTGCCGCTTGATAGCGGCAATCGACAAACACGCCACTGTTGGTAACTTGTCAGTACAGGCAAGTCACGATAAGCTGCGCGAATATTAACGCCGACACTGTACCAAATTTAGCCCGATGAGTTATGGCAACGGTACCCATAAAGAATAACCTGCCTTTGTAGCTATTCACTGGCAATCCGGCCGCAACAGCGCGCGAATGTCTGACAGGCACAGCCGGAAAAGCGGTTTTGTTTAATTAGCCTAGACGCTAGAGAAACCCGGTTTTCACGTGACGGAAACTTCATCATGCTTGGCTTACAGATCGTCGCGCTATACGACAACCCTGGCACCTCCCCCGTATTTTTCACCTGGCGCCGGCAGAGCACTGCCGTAGTCAGACACTCGTCAGCGCACCAGCCGCTGATTTTACTAAACACCTTATTTCACGCAAAGGGATAACGCACTATGTCATTTAATTTAGTCGATCTGGTTAAAGATCAACTCGGCGGTCCGGCACTGGGCCAACTGGGCGCACTGCTTGGCGAAGACAACAGCAAAACCGAATCCGCACTCGGCGCTGCAATTCCGGGTCTGCTGAGCGGGCTCAGCAGCTCGGCCAGGGCCGATGGTGGCGCATCATTGTTTAATTCAGTCAAAGATCAGGACGACAGCTTCCTCGATAACATCGGCGGCCTGCTGACAGGTGACAGCAGCCAGGCTGTTACCGATCAGGGCAATGACCTACTGGGCAACCTGCTGGGCAGTGGTGCCGTCGGCGGACTCACCAGCGCTATCGCCAGCCTGACCGGCATTGGTGGAAAATCGTCATCGGGACTGGTGGGAATACTCGCTCCAATCGTGCTCGGGATGATCAAGCGCAAGATCTTCGGCGGTGGTGGCTTCAGCCAGAACGCCGGCGGCCTGCTAGGCCTGCTCGATAGCCAGCAGGATAACGTTCAGTCCGCAATGCCGGCCGGGTTTGCCGATCAGCTGCAATCGTCCGGTTTTATGGACCATATAAGTAAACTGGGTGGTGATGTCACGGCGGCTGCCGGCGATGCAGCCAGCAGTGTTGGCGGAGCTGTCAGCAGTGCCGGCAACGCAGCAGCAAGTGCCGGTGAGGCAGCAGCGTCCAGTGGTGGCGGAATCATGCGCAAGCTGCTGCCAATCGCCGCAATAGTTGCAATCGCCGCGTTTGGCTGGAAATTCATGTCAGGCGGAGGCGCTCCTGACATGGAAAGCATGACTGATGCAGCGAAGGGCGCGATGCCGTCTCTCGAGGTGGAGGGCACAGATGTGGGAGCTGCCTTTGGCGATATCTTCAGCTCGGCCACCGACACAGTCTCGGGAATTACCGACGTAGATTCGGCAAAAGCCGCAATCCCGTCCTTTGAGGGTATCAGCGGTAAGGTTGACGGGCTCAGCGGCCTGTGGGACAAAATACCCGAAGCAGGTCGCGGCCCCCTTGGCGGCATGATCACAGAAGGCATTGGAAAACTCACACCGGCACTCGACAAAGCTAACGAGATACCCGGCGTATCGGGCATTCTGGAACCCATTGTCGGCCCACTGATGGAAAAACTGCAGGGCTTCGCCCAGTAGCTCGGCTTTCACTGAAACCGCCAGTACGATCAAGCGGGGCCGAGGCCCCGCTTTCCGCATTTACTTATTGCACAATTCGCTGGTATTAACCACACTACGCCTCCAAACTCGCCCTCTGACAGCGGCAGGAAATAACTCGCGTGCCCTACTCGCCTTTTCGCAAATTTAGTGTTCAACAGTGGGCCAGGCTAAAAGACAGTACCGCCGTTCCTCTCACAGAATCCGAACTCCAGGCGCTGCGTGGTATCAATGAGCGGGCATCAATCAGCGAAGTTGAAAACGTCTATTTACCGCTGTCCCGGCTCCTCAGCTACTACGTCGCCTCGGTTCAATCACTGAATCGCCAGACCTCGGCATTTCTCCACGACAACACCCCGAAAGTACCCTTCATTATCGGTGTGGCGGGCAGCGTTGCCGTCGGCAAAAGTACATCGTCCAGAATTTTGCAGACGCTATTGGCCAGATGGCCCGGACTGCCACGCGTCGATCTCATCAACACGGACGGATTCCTGCTGCCAACCGCAGAGCTCGAAAAACGCAACCTGATGCACCGCAAAGGTTTCCCGGAAAGTTACGACCGACCGGCATTGCTGTCATTCCTGTCCGACATCAAGAGTGGCCGCCCTAGAGTATCAGCCCCGGTGTACTCCCATTTACGCTATGACATCGTCCCCGGTGAGTTCAACACCGTCGACCAACCGGATGTACTGATCGTCGAAGGCCTGAATGTGCTGCAGACCAGCGTCACGGTTCCCGGTGTGTTTGTATCAGACTTTTTCGATTTCTCGATCTACGTTGACGCCGATGAAGAGGATATCAGGCAATGGTACATCTCCCGTTTTCTGACTTTCCGCCACAGCGTATTCAAACAGCCGGATGCTTATTTTTCGCACTATGCCGGCCTCACTGAAGACGAAGCTACCGCCACTGCATCGGAAATATGGGACACAATCAATCGAGTGAATTTGCACGAGAACATCCGCCCTACCAGGCAACGTGCTGATTTGATTCTGCAGAAAAACCGCGAGCATGCCATCGACGGAGTACAGCTGCGAAAACTCTAGCTGGTAGCTCAGCACAACACCGACCGTGACACAGTTCACATTATCCCTGAAGACCCGACAACATAAGGGGACTGGTGCACACGACCTTTGTCACAGTTGTTTCAATTTTGCGGGCACCAGACGTTACAATGGAAGTTAGTGCTGCGGTAGACTAGTGAGATCACGCCACACACAGCCGCAGACAGCACTCGCTGCGTTCACGCACGGTAGTATTATTTAGTGAAGCCCACCCCTCCGATAAACAGATTACCCACCCGCTCGCTGGTTATTGCATCGTTGCTTACTCTGGCTCTGACCGGCTGCTCAGGCGGTGGTAATGAAGAAGCCACCGGGGATGCACCTGCCGCCACGACACCTGAAAGCACCCCGATTAACACCGATCCGGCTCCCGGGTACTACCCACCGGAAGCCGATGCCAACTGCACCGGCAGCTACTCCCCGTGGGATATCACAGATCTGATTCTGGTCACCGGCCAATCCAATCTGACCGGCGCTGACACAACAGTGTCAGCCACACTTGACCGCTTTGGCAAAGTCAGCGAATTTCACGAACCCGACAACCCCCATCCACGCGTGTTTGCCTGGACAGTCGATTCCCACAACAACAATAATGGCACTGGCTGGCAAGTCGCCTCACTGACGCAGAGCTGGCATGACAACAATCCAGGCGTTGGAGGCATCGCGCATAACAATTTCGCCTTCCATTTCGGCAAGCAAGTCGCCAGGCAAGCCAATGGCTGTAAAGTGGTCGGCTTTGTGATGGTCTCCGAAGGTGGACGCGGTATTGCCCACTGGGACTACGACGCACCGGGCTGGACAGAAGTCGTCAGACACCTCAATGAAGCGATGTCATCAATTGGCCGGACCTCCATTGACGGCATACTCTGGCACCAGGGAGAATCAGACTGGATAGACGATGGCACCTGCTATCCCGATTCCGTGTGCAACAGCAATCACCAGGATTTTTACCCGCAGAAACTCTACAGCAAAATAGCCGACCCGAATATCGCCAACGGCGTTGGACAATCCGCGCTCATAGACCGGCTGCACAGAGAAAGCTGGTTCGGCTACGGCAAGCCATTCATCGCGGGCGAGACGGTGCAGGCCCCGGTAAATGTACACCTTAACAAGCTCAACACAGATGATGATCCCTGGACCGCCTGCGTACGCGGCGATGCGGCATCCGGCCTGGGGCTGCGTGACGATGACCCGTTCAAAAACCACTACAATGCAGAAGGTTTGCGGGAAATCGGTGCACGCTACGCGGCCGAGTATCTCTCGATGAAAGGCTACTAGCAGCAGATTGCCGCAATATTACGGCTTAAGCCTATACCGCAGCCTTGATCGCTGACAATCGCGACGCTGTTCACGCACAGTATTGTGGCAGTCTTAAAGTTGCTTACAGCCACTCCGCATTGCAGCCCCTCCCGGGGCAACAGAGCAATCAGCTTATCCGGGTCGAAGGCCGAACCTCAAAATCCAGTACAACGTCGCCGCCAGTCCCGTAACACAGTTGATTCAGGTCGATTGTACAATCGCAAAGACCACAACCCCGGAGGGAATTTCTCCGCGCCAATTGCCTGACCGGGTTGTTCTGCAGTATGGCTGTGTCTTCCGGCACCGCGCTATCGGTGACAATATCAAACTGAAGCAAGCGCACCTGACACTGACCCGCAACACCGGATGACGGACTGATCGACTCCGGGCGAATGCAAGAAACAGGCGGACTGATGAAATTTAAGTTAAATATCAGTTGAGAAACCCGTAAATATTGTATATAAAAACAGCAACTGGATAAACACACAACCTCTGTTTCTTATTGGCCAGCTGGCGCTCACGACTATGCCCACCAAAAAAAGTAAATCTGCAGATAAACCACTACTCACTGACCGGCAGAAAGAAGTACTGGAACTTGTTTGTCAGGGTATCCGCGAAGATGGCATGCCACCTACACGCGCAGAAATTTCCTACATGCTTGGCTTCAGCTCAGCTAACGCGGCGGAGTCTCACCTGCGCGCACTTGAACGCAAAGGTATGATAGAAATACTTGTCGGTGCATCGCGCGGGATCGTTATTCTGCCAGAGGCAGCAGAACACGTTGAAGAATGCCGAATCCTCACCACAGAGAGCGAAGCTGTACCGTTGCCAGTGGTGGGCCGTGTCGCCGCCGGCGAGCCGATACTGGCAATCTCTAACGTAGAGGATCATCACCTGATAGACCCGGATCTATTCGATCCACCAGCCGATTACCTCCTGCGGGTAAAAGGTATGAGCATGTGCAATATTGGCATACTCGACGGCGATCTACTCGCCGTGCACAGCACACAGGAAGCCCGCAACAAGCAGATTGTTGTTGCACGGGTTGATGATGAAGTCACAGTCAAACGCTTTCACCGCGCCAGAAACAAGGTAACCCTGTTCCCTGAAAATGACGACTTTGACCCCATAGAAGTTGATCTAAAAACCCAGGACTTTGCAATCGAGGGCATTTACGTTGGTGTACTGCGCTACAAAACAGGTAAAAAATAGCCCCGCACCTCTACCTCCCGCACTACAACGGCCCCACAGCCAGGCACCAATATGAAAGAACATCTGTAACCTATGCAAATGCACTGACACAACATGAACCTCGAAGCGCTGCTAAAACATCCGGGCCTCTGGAAAGGCCGACAGCAACACGACGGGAAAGAAACGATCTCAACAGGCTACCCGGCGCTCGATGCCGTGCTACCCGCGCATGGCTGGCCACTCGGAGCACTGACAGAACTCATGGTAGCGCATGAAGGTATTGGCGAATTTTCTTTGCTACTGCCTTCACTCGATGCACTCACCCGGCAACAGCAATGGGTCGCGCTGGTGGCACCACCCCACATACCGTACGCCCCTGCATTGATTAACGCCGGCATCTCGCTGGAACGAATGCTGATCGTCGATCCCGAAAAAGACACCACAGAGAGCGATAAAAACGCTTTCTGGGCGACCGAGCAATTGCTGCGTAGCGGCGTCTTTTCAGCAGTAATACTGTGGGCCACCAAAAACAGCAATGAACGCCAGCAACGGCGCTTACAGCTGGCGGCAGAACATGGCAAGGCCTGGGCGGTATGTTACCGGCCTCAGCAAACAGCAAAAACCTCCTCACCGGCAGGATTGCGCATGGTATTGCAACATAGCGACCATGGCATGCAGATCGATATCATAAAAAACCGTGGTGGACGCCTGCACAGCCTGACCCACACAACGCCTTCAGCCACCAGTCCCGACAACACCGGGCAGATCACCCCATTACCAGAGAAACCGCACACAGAAAAAAATGCGGCTAAAAATATAAAAACCCCTCTGTGTTCAATCAGCCCCTTAAAAACCTATGAAACCAGAACAAAACAATAACAAAGCAAGTAGCAAAAGCACTCATAAGCAACAGAGCAGTACAGAACAAACACGCCCTCCCTCTGGAAAATCAAAGCAGTCAACATCTGCAAGACCAAAGGGCAATCACCTATGGGCCAGCCTGTATCTGCCTGATCTATTGCTCGACACCATGCAAAACAGTGAAGAAATACCGGTAGCGGTTATAGAGCGCAAGAATAACCGGCAGCAAATACGCAGCTGCAATCACCACGCCCATGAAGCCGGAATATTCATGGGCATGGCATTAAACAGTGCTTACGCTATCCTGCCGGCACTGACCGTCGTTGAATACAATGCCGAGCAGGAAGCCATACTGCTGCGTCAGGTGGGTGAATGGGCAATGCAATTTTCCTCGATTGTCTGCTTGCACCCACCTAATCATGTGCTTATAGAGATTGCTGGCAGCAAGCGTCTGTTCGAGAGCTTTGAAATACTCGCAGCACTAATACAGCAGGAACTAGCCACACTTGGCTATAGCGGACTGATGGGCATCGCCCCCACACCGCTAGCCGCCAACCTGCTTGCGCGTGCCAATATTCGTCGCGGAATTGTTCAGGTACAAAAACTCCCATACGTATTGAGCGAGCTATCCGTCAGCTACCTTGAACTGGCACCGGATACCCTTGAAGGTTTGCGCCGCTCAGGCATGCGAAAAATCGGCAACCTGCTGACGGTATCGCCTGCCTCGCTCACGCGACGCTTTGGCCCTGCCTGCGTGAAATACCTCGATTGCCTGCTCGGCAGGCATCCCGACCCACGCACGCCATTGCGGCTCACCGACTTCTTTGAGCGTTCTCTGGATCTGCCACTGGAAGTTCACGATACCAACGCCCTGCAATTTGCAACACAGCGCATGATAAATGAACTGGCTGCATTTCTGGTCGCCCACGACAACGGCGTGAATATGTTTACGCTCACTCTGCGTCATGAAAAACTCGACGACACACAATTGCAATTGCGCTTCCTGCAAGCAACCAGTCAGGCCAGACATCTACACCGTGTACTGTCGGAGCAACTGGCACAAACCACCCTGCCCGCACCGGTTAGCGGCCTGCACCTGCTGGCAGACACCTTCAGTGAAATAGAACGTGACGCCGCTGACCTGTTTGTTAAAAGCAGACGACAGCAAAACAGCTTTGGCGAAGTGATCGACAAGCTCTGCTCAAGACTCGGTCATGATGCCCTGTATACGCTTAGCACGGTTGATGATCACCGCCCTGAAAAAGCCTGGAAAAAATCCGCGCCAGAGTCCCGACAAGACCGTGATTCCAACTGGCCTGACCGCCCACTATGGCTACTGCAGCAGCCACGCCCCGTAACACCGGCGTTGTGGCAGCGACTAAGCCTGGAAGGTGACGCCGAGCGAATAGAAACCGGCTGGTGGGACAATACCGATGTTCGGCGCGATTATTACCTCTACCGCGATGACCGCGGCACACGCTACTGGGCATACCGCCAACGCGGCAAAAGCAATGAGCTCTTTATCCACGGCATATTTTCATGATAGCCCAATTGCCCGGTTATTATTCACCACCAGAATAAAGCATTCTGTCACCTCTCAGCCATTATCACCGACAGGTGCTGGCGACGTTGATGTAGAGCCCTTATAGATTATTCAGCTCAAGACTCTGGCAATAGCGTTTGCACGCCGTGGACGCTATGCCGACAGCGACTCGTCGATCAATTGGGGCGCACTGTTCAGGAGGCCCGTAAAACCCGACGATCAGGCGCTTTCGGTGAAACAACCGGATTGCCTCAGGGAGCACTACCCTAGCTTCTCGCGATTTTTAATCGCAAACTCCAGTAGCTTATTACGACCGCTGATCGCCAGCTTCTCGGCGCAATTACGGCGGTGTGCATCAACGGTTCGCGGACTTACCCCTAGATCTTTGGCAATCTCCTTACTGGTTTTCCCTAGACTTACCTCCAGCAATACCCGCCTCTCAGCGATAGACAGAGTATAAATTCTGTCTTGATCTGCATCCACCAACACCACCTGAGCTATACCACGCGCGCCGACCGACTGACTCATGAAAAATGCCTCCTCCGATGCATCGAGCGCACGCACCATCTCGGAGATTGCATCCTCCTTCGCCACATAGCCGACGGCGCCAAGATCACGCGCACGCTCCGCGTAGCTGTGATCCGCATACATCGAGATAATCAAAAACCGGGTATTTTGCTGTTTGCCCTGAAACTTCTGCAAGACCTCAAAGCCATTCAGAAAGGGCATCGATAAATCAAGCAATGCGAAATCCGGCTGCAAGTGCAGTATCTGCTCCACCGCAGCTTCCCCGTCGCCAACCTCGGCAACAAGCTCATGGGTACTACTGGATTCTATAACCTGCCGCACACCAGCCCGAAACAGGGGGTGGTCATCTGCCAGCAAGACTGTCGATTTTCCCTCAGTGTTCACCACTTGAACTCCCAATTGGCACTGATAGCCAGACCGTTGTTCCTTCATCATCCCCGGAGGTGATCTTCCATTCGCCACCCACTGTCAGCATACGCTGCTCAATAGAAATCAGGCCGATCCCACGAGAGCCCGGTGAGTCGCCAGTGCCACCGCTGCCATTGTCACTCACCTGCACAATCAGATGGCCATTATCAACACTGATGCGAATTTCACAGCGTGTCGCCTGCGAATGCTTTGCGATATTGCTGGTGATCTCCTGCAACACTCGATAGAGGTGAGATTTCACCGCCATACTGATGTCCGGCTCGTCTTGCAGGCCGGTAAACACAACGTCAATACCAAACCCTGTTTTCAAACTGGCAAACAACTCCTGAACCGCCCGGTACCAGCCGACCAACTCTACCAGTGCCGGATGCAGTTCATGCGAGAGCCTGCGCACCGCACTCAAGGTTTCAGTGGCAAGCAGTTGCGCCTGCTGAATGGATTCTCCGTCAGAACCCGACTGATCCAGATAAGCTTTGATCATTATCAGGTCGTGTCCGATTGAGTCGTGCAAATCAGATGCAATCGCGGCACGCTGCCGATCCTGCAAGGCACTGAAGTTGCGAGCTGCGGCCAGTGCAGCATTGGTCATATTGATTTTTGCCTGGTCCGCCTCCCTCGCCAACATGCGAAGACGGGACCCCAGTACCAACGAAAACACCAACGCCTCCAGCGCCAGAGTGATCTCAAGAATGTGCGCGCCATTGACAAACTCCGGGAGTAAACCGGAACGGCGAAGATACACCAGCACTCCGCCCGGTAACATCACACACACCAACGGTATTAACATTGGCACGGCACGTTCATTGCCATGACGTACCAGGTTAATCATCAGAAAAACAGCCACCAGCATAAACACGAGTACATTAATCAGCAGCAGCGTCTGCACCAACCAGTAGGGCAGAATCAGGCCGGACAGCCAGATGATTATTGCGCTGTAGCCAGTCCACCGAAGCCGATTAAGCTTAGCTGACGCAAAGTTTTTAGATTCATCATGCGCCGGCTGGATAAAACGACGAATAAACTCAGCTGCCGTGACCACCACCAGTGCCAGAAAACTATTTAGCAGCACGTTTGACCACTCCGGCTGCCACAGGTACAACGCGCCATAACCGGTAAAGTAGAGATCGACACCAATCAGGCAGGCAACGGTAATAGCGTTCAACGCAAACACACTATCCCTACTGATAACAGTGAGCGTTAAATTGTACAAGACAATCGATAAGACAAAGCCCAGTAACAAAGCACGAAATACCAACCGGGAGTTGAGTACCTGCTCGAATGCCGCATTGTCCCAGAGTTGCAAGCGCACGGTTAAACGGGTTGGCTGAACAATCCTCATGTAGCGATGCAGATCAACCGGATGGTTTACCGACAATGCAAAAGCCATTTCAGGAACATTCAACGCTGAGCCGCTACGCGCAACGCTGTCCCCGGTAACAGACATCTTCCATTGCCTCGTTTGGTTATTAAATTCGTAGAGCTCAGCAACGTCTACTGCATGTGACACCACCAACAGGTTTTCCTGCAGTTTTTTTGGCAACTGAAGCCATACATGCCGACTACCAAGCCCGGCATAGATTTCCGACGTCTGGTGGGCAAAGAGCGCTTTAGTGTCACCACAGCAAATATTATCGATAGAACCATTAACACTTTCATGAGCCAGCCCTACCGTAAGTGCGTCGATACTCGCCTGGCTGACACGGTCAGACGGTGAACAGGCACCCAGCAGCAGCACAATACCGGGCCCCCAAACCCACTTCAGCACAGCACTGACCGATTTGCTCTGCGATACCCGACATGCAGGTAGCCCATGAAATAGCAGCGCCAGCAGAGTAACTAACGCCTGAATAATGTGGCCGATCCATTAATGCCATCGCAAATTCCGCTCGTGTATCTAAAGGTATATCCAATACTAGTTGTGCCAGATCCGATCACACCATTGAGTGTACCGCCGCCCTCTGCGTTAGAAAAGCTTGCCGAAATATTGGATCCACTACGAGAACCGACAATAGTTATCGTACCACCACAAGTGCCCGGTGTTGACGTACCGCGCCAGGAAGTCGCAGAACTCTGGGTAATATTCCAGGTAGTTCCTCCATCGCTCCAGGTCCCAACCAGGCTACTCTGAGTGGTGGTTGTACCACCACTGAAATCACTGTGTGTTTCACTCGATGACGCTAACGCTGTACCAGTCAGTGCTGCCCCCGCTACACCGGCGATAACAGTCGTGGCACCAACACCAGCACTGGCCGAAACGGTGGTGGCCGCCGCGAGCCCCGCACCAGCGGCGGCCGGTGTCCCCTGGCCCAACGCTATATAGTCGTTAAATCCAGGAATCTGCGTTGGCTGCGTTGTTCCGGTCAATTCGGTTCGCACATCAACACGATGACTGATATCGGGCTGCCCGCCTCGCCGGGCCAGATCACGGATCTGCTCAATCCGATCAAAATTAATTTCAATGTCTGTCGGCTCTTTTTGCTCCATACGCTCCAGGGCGTCTTCATCGTCCTTGATGGCGATCGTAAACCGCTGGGTTTTGACAAATTGCTTGTCGGGGCCGACTGCATAGATCATATATTCAACGCCGCCGACCCCGACCGCCGGCGCTGGCAGTACACCGATGAATTTCTCTTCTAATTCATTCATCGGTACGTAGAAAAAACGCTCCTCGGTATCCGCTTTAAAATAGGCACGAACATCACCAACCTCACCTTCGCTGGCGATGACACTTGTGACGACTTCAATGCGACTGTTTGACTTAGCCTTTTTAACCGGCTTGTGCTTTATCTTGAGCTCACCCGCCGCCTGCCCGGCCGCAAGCACAAAGACTAGACCCAGCGCCGCAAGCGGCCCCATATTGAAAGAACTCATCGATTCACTCCCTGAAGTTTTTTTCATTAAACGCCGTCATGTCCGGTTTCGCCTTGTCAAAGTCCCAGTCTCTCTAAAATCACGACAACTCGGTACACTGTAACTCAGCGTATAGGACATGCTGGTGCCCGAACTGGACAATGTCCCTGTAAAAAACCCACTGCCGACAACATTGGTTAACGATGACGTTAAACGAGTACCGCTACGAGACCCATTGGCATTCAAACCTACACCGCAATCACCAGGTGATATATATCCAGACCAGCTACTCGATGAAATTGAATCTATGGTAAGGCTGACACGCCCATCGCCCCACGACCCGGCAAGACTCGCCGATGGAGTCGTCGTCGTGCCGCCACCGCCACCGATATCATCTTCATATGTCGTAGTTGAAACAGAGCTCAGAACAGCGGCACCCGCAACTCCACCTATAACAGCGGTAGCGCTGATGCCCCCACTTGACGCCACGGTAGTCGCTGCGGAAAGACCGGCTCCCGCGGCAGCCGGGACCCCTGATCCCAGAGCAATATAATCATCAAAGCCGGGGATTTCCTTCAAGTGCGCCTCAGCGGCCTGTTCGGTTCGAACATCAACCCGCTGTTTGATGTCGGGTTGACCACCACGCTCAGCCAGATCCCGTAACTGTTCAAGACGGTCAAAATTAATCTCTACATCAGTCGGTTCCTTCTGCGTCATTCGTTGCAAGGCGTCCTCATCGTCCTTGATCGCCACCTTAAAACGCTTTGTCTTGACGAACTGCCGGTCCGACCCCACCGCATAGATCATGTAGTCAATCGAACCAACCCCGAGTGCCGGTGCCGGCAACACCCCCACATAACCAGAGTCGGACTCGTTCATTGGCACATAGAAGAAACGTTCTTCAATGGCTGACTTAAAGTAAGCACGAACATCGACAATATCACCGTTGCTATTGCTCACCCTGGACTGCAACTCGATTCGGTGATTAGAAGGTGCCTGCTTGACCGGTTTGTGCCTGATCTTAACGTCCGCATCCACTGTTCCAATCGACAGTACCGAAAATACCCCGGCTACACCACACACAAGCTGCTTCGCTAAAACCATTCAAGATTCCTCATGTTATCGTTGTTGCCTTGGCCGGGGCGGGCTTACAGCGGCCGCGATCATTATCACTGCCGCATTATTCCTGCGGATCGACAATTCATTTACACAAAAGTCTTCGATGCATGGATACCTTACGCCTATCTATTTTTTGACAAAGTGGTAATTGACGACGGAACTCCCATTGGTTCCGGATAGACTGACACTGAACGAATCCGCACCACCCTCAGCAGGTACAACGCCCGTCAACACCTTACTCATCGTTGCGCTACCCTCCCTTTCGGTTGTAAAAAGCGTACTCGAACCAGTAGCCGGGATATCACCGTTGCCGATGCGATGGCCATCACCAGAGCCCGTACTACTTTCTATTTCAAACCACTCTCCGGACTCGAATCTGGCAGAAATATAGTTTCCGATTGAGCAGCAATACGAATACCCGGCGATATTTCCCACAACATCGATGATCACCTTATCTCCGGGGTACCAAATCGCATCGGCAGCATCGGCGTCACGCACTGTATAAATATGCGATATCAATACATCCAGCGTGTTATTACCCGGTGCCGGCGACGCCGGTGTTAGACACCGGTCCCTCCTGACATTCTCACTGACTTCTGTGGTACACACCACCGTCCCGCTGGACTCATAGTTGCGTTTCGGAATCTCAATTCTATCGAGCACATAGCCAGCTTTCCCGCTACCTGAATTCGTCTCGGAAGCCGCGGCTGTACCGATCGGCTCAGACACCGCTGAACCCGGCAAGCTAGCCGCTGAATCTGACGAAGAATTAGCGGTACCATTGGCAATCGCATCACAGGCATTGTTGAAATTATCGTAGTCGGAATCGTTGTAGATCCACTGATACGCACTTCCCGGCTCTGCGTTGCTTTTTATATCGCCCCGTGCATCCAAGGCTTCCTCGTAACTTCCATGAGGCCCGGAATCATACTCAAAATAAGGCCCCTCACTCCAGATACCCGGCTCATAGGCACACGGACACAATGCAGGTGCACGTTTTTCACAGGCAGTAACAGACTTTTCGCGCGCGGTTGCCCGCCATTCAGCACCATACACATCAAGATCGAAGTCCGCGGGATAGGACCAGTAGCCATACAGGTACCCGGGTTCGGTAATCGCAGGATCAATTCTCATCACAAACGATGACTGATACCCTTCAATGCGGTAGGCGTATCCCGCCCACATCTTGCGCCAGCCGGTTCCTGACTTTCTAATTACATAGAAACGCTCCTCTGGCTCTCCCGCCGGAACAGATTCCGCCGAACTGCCGGCGGTTTCGTCTGGCGCTGGTGTCGACGTTGAGGCTGTCTGCGGCTCACTATCACCGGAACCACCATCGGGGCAATGACATCCCTTGCCATCCGGACGCTGGTGACACCCTGGACCACGCGCTTCGCACTGTTGCTCACTACCGGGGCGGCCTCTGCCCACAGGGCTTGATTGACCCGCTAGTTGTGGTGTACCGAACTCCTCGGCAATTCCCGGCGGCTCACGATGGCCAGTTCGTGGAATGATTAGTGGACCGGTATCATTACGCGGATCGTCACTTGTCCATGTGGTATCGGGGTTAGCCGGTCGTGCGATAACGATACCATCATCGCCGGTTTGCCCCGGTGTAGTTACGTCAGGTCGTGCCGTAATTACCTGATCAATCACAGCGTCAGCCGCCGCCGTATTGATTGCCGGTGTACCAGCAACCTGTTCACAGACTTCTTCACCCCACTCTGTAACCCGGCACCGTGTTATATCAGGTGTAGGGACAGATACCGGCGGTACCGTTGCCACGGTACCAGCAGGTACTGGTGTTGATTCGACCACCGGCACTGGACCTGAGTCCGTTACAGGAACCGGCACTGCCTCCGGCGCCGACCCTATAGATTTACCATCCAGACACTGAGTAACAAAATTGTGCAGACCTGGCACACCGGCCAGATTGTAATCCTGTGAGCGCCACTGCGGATACTCCTCTAGAGACGTATAGAGGTAATTCCACATATAAGCATAGCGCTCCGCGCCAAATTCCCCCCAATTGTCCGGCGCATAATTCGAGCTGGCATTTTTTCCGAAAATGAACCCGAATCTATTCACCCGATACGGCTTATTGGAGACGAAACCGGCTGTCCCCTGAAAACTGTTCAGGCGTTGCTCAACCTCTGATATCCAGAGCCCGATGCATCCTGCCCCCTGCCCGGTGGCATAGGGGGGGTTATCAACAGCACCAACTGCATCCGTTGCTGGTGTATCGCCATCTGGATTATCCAGACTAAATAAGGACGCAAGCGACCCGGCGGTACCGGAACGCTGCTCCGTTTTAACAGGCTTTGCATCCGTAACTTTATAGGTGATTGATCCACTGGACAAGCTCGACATTCCCCTGCCTTCCAACACCACACCAAGGCCTCGGTTTTCAATCACGCGACCGGTAATTGAATTGGCTAAGACTACTTCACTGCCAACACCCACCTGATCATCATCCAGCAATATTAATTCAGCGCGGTCACCATCTATTGAAACCACTAACCCCTCGCCACCATAGACCGGCAACCATAAGATGAAAAGTATGATGAAAGTAAGCGGATTTAAATAACTATTCATTGTCAGTGTGCTTGTAGGGCTGACAACTCTTTGCACTGCGGCCACGAAGGTCCCGGAGAGACGGCCCTTCGTTTTCGGTATCCTTTACGAATCGATTACCGGTAATTACCGACTTCAGGCGGGATTCGCTAACCTCCGACACCGTCACCTGCAGAGACTGCCAGATATCGGGTCCCTTATAGTTAAGAATTCCGCGTGGCAGTGCTGCGTTACAACTGTGTTCCAGTAGATCGGTGCGGATTTCCCTTGCAATCTGGCTAAGATCATCCTGCGGCTCAATATTCATCAAATAGGTTTTTTCTCCGGCGCTCGGCCAACTTCCCGCAGCCCAGTGAGGAATAAAGCCGGAACCGGAGATAGTCACCAGGGCCGAAGATGTTGCATTCGCGCAGGATACCGATGATGTCGTCACTTTTTCTCTCAGGCGATCTAACTGGTATTGCATTGTGAGCTTGATCGGATGATCTGGACACTGCAATGCGTCAAGCGCCCCCTGCAAGCCGCCAAGCGAGCTCTCCGCTGCGTCCAGATCGCATCGCATCAAGTGACCACCAACACCCACCAAAGAGGTTTTGATGTCGGCGATCCGCTGAGGATTTTTCTCTGCTTCCTCCAGCGCTTTTAACATGAATCTATCAATCGGAAATGCGCAACGATCCAGCGTCGCTTTATCGGATGCACCAAACGCATCCTGCGCATGCCCGTTCAACCATTCACGTATATTTTGTACGTTTACGGCATCGCAAAGTACACTTCTGTCAGCCAATATATCGGCTAATTGACCGGAAGCCCCAATCCACACCGATTGCGGATTAAATATCGCGTTTTTCTGTTTGATCAACAAATTGTCGACAACTCCAGCATCGCAGTTCACATCACTGATCAACGAAGTTCTGATTTTCT
>CALKXD010000302.1 GCA_938003855.1 uncultured Granulosicoccaceae bacterium
CTCTGCTGATCGACTGACGACCCTGGAAGCACTGCAAATTATCCGTCGCCGATTCGAAGAAAATCAAAAGGCCTCGTACGAAGATCAAGCCGCGTAAAGCATCGCTATCTTTCCGTATCTTTGACAGGAGCCGGCAATTGCCCGGCACCTGTATAGTGCCTCGCTGGTAATTTCAAGCTTCACGCCTCTACAGATATCCTACCTGTTTAGCTATTGTCTATCCAGAAACAGGGCGTAGCGAGGATCCTTCAGGTGCGTGAAATTTTGCCTTCCACATGCGCGATTAGCTGTTCTTAAGTAACTACCTGTGGTCGGCAAACGATGGCGTGCCTGAGTGGTACGCAGTAGCGCTTTTTTCTGGATGGGCACTCGCTAATGTTCCATGGTAAAACAATACAGCGGCTGGCAGACTTGCTATTAAATTGCCACGATGAATCAGCGTATGAAATATGATCGCTCGTTGTCAACGTTTAAACACAATCGTTGACTGAATGACAACTGCCACCAGACAGCAACGCGGCGGATGCGTATGCCCGCGAGCCTTATGCACCTGCAAACGCCGGGTAACGCACCGTATATCACTAATAATGAAGCACCCTGACCAGTTGTCTTACAGGTGCATTTTGTTTGTAACCGAATTCTAGAGCTCACTCATGACAAAAAAAGACACCCTGACTAACGCCGTATCAATCCTCGAAGAGCTAATAGCCTTCGACACAACATCACGGGAATCCAACCTCGAACTGATCGCCCACATCCAGTCTTATCTGGATAACCTCGGTATAGAGTCACGGCTGACACACGACAGCACCGGCACCAAGGCAAACCTGTGGGCGACCATCGGCCCTGACATACCCGGCGGCATTGTTCTATCCGGTCACATTGATGTTGTTCCCGTAGACGGGCAGGACTGGTCACAAAACCCTTTTAAAATGTGGCAGCAAGACGGCAAGCTGCTGGGGCGAGGGGTGGTTGATATGAAGGGCTTTGTCGCACTTGCCATGGCACTCGCTCCGGTAATGCGGAAACGCGATCTTAAGATCCCCATTCACTTTGCATTTTCATACGATGAAGAAGTCGGCTGTATTGGTGTTCGCGGACTCATTGACGATGTCGTAAAAAACCTTCCAATGCCACGTGCTGTCATTGTCGGCGAGCCCACCTCGATGAAAATCATTGGCGGACACAAGGGGTCACGCAGTCTTCGCAGCACAGTACATGGCGTACCCGCACACTCCAGTGACCCGCGCCTGGGCGCTAACTCTATTATGGCTGCCGCTCGACTGGTCACTCATCTAGAGAACCTGCAACAGGAACTAATCCGTAACGCCGACCCTGCCTGCCCGTTTGACCCTCCGTACACGACCATAGATCTGGGTCTGATTAACGGTGGCACGGCAGGCAACATTATTCCAGAATTTACAACGATAGACTGGGGCATGCGAATAATACCAACCGACGACGGTGAGGTGATCGAGCAAGGGGTACGGGACTACATTGACGAGCACATTACACCGGGCTTAAAGAAAGTCGCCGCGCATGCGGGTGTCACTACAGAACTCACCAATACCGTGGCTCCGCTGGTACCTGACTCGTCCTCAGCTGCCGAACAATTGATTCGCCACCTGACAGGCCTCAATGAATCCAGTGTGGTCAGTTTTGGTACGGAAGCCGGACTCTTCCAGAACGCCGGAATACCAGCTGTGGTCTTCGGACCCGGAAGCATTACGCAGGCACATCAGCCGGATGAGTTCATCGAATTGTCGCAGATGCAGGAGTGTGTCGACTTCCTCTATAAGCTGGTCGACTGGGCCGAACTTGACAACCCGCAGGAAGCGCTGCTCTAGAACCGCTAACCAGTGCCTATCCAGAATCAGGATGTCGCGAGGATCATTCTGGTGCGTGAGATTTTGCCTGCCACAGGTAGGCGCTTAGATGTTCTTAGGTAACTACCTGTGGTCGGTAAAAGATTGCGTGCCTCAGTAGTACGCAGTAGCGCTTGTTTCTGGATGGGCACTAACTACAGCGCGGTCAGCAATTTACCGGCCCAGACAAAGCAGGCAATTGCTACCAGCAGGTTCCCATAGGACAAAAGCCGAAAGGTCTTGCCCATCGGTGTCGGATCACGGTCTGAGATCAGATAAGGCATGCCGTTTCCCGGACGACTGATTACGTGAGTAACCGGATCGCTGGCCTTGACCTCTAACTTGCTGCGCACAACACTCGCAGCAAGCTCTCTGGCCTGCGCCCATTCCTCGGGGCTCAGCTGTCCATCGTTGTTTGCATCAAATTCTTCAAGCAGCCACGTTCGATCTTTTTTCCAGCCAGCCATTAAACCACTGACCTCCGCTCCTTCGTTGTGTTCGGTGTTTGATCCGCCGGTTGTCCGCAGGCATCCCAATATATAAATATCAGCCCCGGGACGCAGGTACCTGGCCGAGTAGCGTTTGCGATTCTCTATCCAGGTACGCCGGCTACTGCTTACAATTTTCGCCCCCTTCGGGTACACAACACAGCTGCCAGTGCTATCGCTGACCAGAAACGGCACGGTACTCGCCCCGAAGCGAAATGGCATTTTGCTTTTGTACTGAAAAATCGTGTAACGATGCCATACACAGGGCGGGCCAGACATGAATCCCTGAGATTGGCGATCACCGAAAAAATTAGCTTTCCCGGTTAATTCGACAAAACCCTGAGCCGCTGTTGCTATCTTCGACAACGGGGTGTCCTCGATGTACCGTGCGATCGCATTGGCGCGCAACGCACCCCAGACAGCCAGCAGCGATGCAACCAGATAACCGAGGCTGCCGACAATCGAGGCATGGCCGGCGCCACTATACACCTGCAGTGCCATCAGCAACCCCACAACGAAAATATCGATGACATACGGTGAAAGACTACCGTAGGCAGCATCACTCACTACATTATCAGAAGCGATTAACCCTGCTGGCGTGGCACTCATCGTTTATCCATTCCTGTATCAGCTGGCAACGTCCACGGGGATCGTCATTCATCCCTCGGTGTATTGCGAACTCCGGTGTCCTGCATGCTGGTTATACAAAGCCTCAGCCCGTCACGCCAGCCACCGCCGCGCTATTGTTCACGGCATTTACCCGACACTGACCACAAGGCAATGCGTAATGGGCCAGGGATCGAGCATCGTTAAAGCCGTAAAAAGCTAATAGCCGGCACGGTCTTCAGGCAAACAATTCATCCATATCGACATCGGTCAACTCCGATTGATCTACCTGGAATAAGGGCGCCAGCTTAAACGAGAACCACGACGCGACCAGGTTGGTCGGGAATGCCTCAACAGCAATGTTATTGATGTTTACGGAATCATTATAGAATTCACGGCGGTCACTGATCGCATTTTCCAGTGAACTGATGCGCGACTGCAGACGCATGAAGGACTCATTTGTCTTCAAGTCCGGGTAGTTTTCAGTCAGCGCAAACAATCGCCCAAGCGAATTTCCCAGAACCGATTCTGCCACCCCCAACTCGGCCAGATTGCCTTGCTGCATGGCGTTGGACACTTGTGAGCGAGCCTGAGTCACTCGTTCCAGCGTTTCCTGCTCAAACTTCATGTATTCGCGGCAAGTCGTGACTAGTTTCGGCAGCTCATCATGTCGCTGCTTTAGCAGAACATCGATATTGCTCCACGCTGCTTTTAAGTTGTGGCGCAAGCTCACCAGACGGTTGAATGACAGCACTCCGTAAACCGCAGCCGCTACCAGCAGCGCCACACAAATCAGACTAAAAATTGCCATCACTCCCCCCGGTTATTGTTTTTATTTCCGCAGGCTAGCGGCAGCAGTCGGCATCACTTGACTGCAGGAGGCACAACCGAATTAAAACTGTCGACTCGACGGCACTTAGCGACAACCCCGACCTGGTGAGCTGCCGGTGTCACCGGCTTGCACATAATCAACAAACTCAGGATCGCAATCCGCTTGTGCAGGTGTATCGCTGCTGTGATTGTTCAGCACCCGGGAATCAATAACCGCAACAGAAACATTGTCTCCAAACGCAGAAATACCTGCTGTTTTGCTGGCTCTGTTACCCGTAATGTGAGAGGCCCGGATTTGCACATCACTGTGACCGGTATCGGTAAAAAAATGAGCGCCACCACCACTGTTTCCAGACTGATTATCAGTAAATGTAACCTGATCTAGAACAACCTCGTCAATGTCACGCATCAACAGACCACCGCCCGAGAAAACCGCATTGTTTTTATGGAAAGTACTTTCAGTAATGGTGATTTCTGCTGCAGAACCATCGTAAGCTGCTATGCCACCGCCGGCGAATGCGGTATTGCCATCGAAGCGACAGCGCTCTACAACGACACTCCCAAACAACGTTGAGATCCGCACAGCACCACCCCAGCCGCCACCGTTGTTGTTAAAGTGCACTCGATCCAGCCGCAAGTCATTGCCTTTATGCTCAAGCCCACCCGGCCCCATTGTTGGCGACCCGACAATCACACGACCAATCACCGACAGCTGCGACAGCGTGACACTGTCTGCCTCTGCAGTCACCGTAATAAGTGCCGCCGGTGCTTTGCCGTCTCCATCGAGCAGGGTTGTCATCGGCCCCTCACCTTCCAGTGTCAGGGTTTTGCCAATCACTAAAGACTCCTGCCACAGGTTGTACACACCGGCTGTCAACCTGACGGTATCTCCGGGGTTTGCGGCATCAATAGCAACCTGTATTGCGCAGTGGCGTTTTGCCCCTTCACAGTTATCCGGATCCACCACCAACGTTTCTGCGACGACGCCACCTGACAGCAGCAAACTCAAGGTGACCGCTGATGCTGTTCTTAGTGCCATAGTGTTTTTACCTTCAATTGTTGATTCACTAGCGGATACCTGGCTCTAGCAAGACGCTCAATGCCTGGAGTGCAGACTTGCCAATAAGTTCCGTACCGTGCAAAGTTGAATCACACCTTCCTGATCAGGCGCCACTAGATGAACCAGTCCCCTAACCAGCCTCCAGTTGCAATCATTGGAGCTGGTATCGTCGGCGTATCAACCGCCATCTGGTGTCAGCGAGCCGGGCTCAATACGCTGTTGATTGATCGCGCCGGACCGGCATCCGGCACCAGTTTCGGCAACGCCGGTGTGCTGGCGTCGGCATCAGTCGTTCCGGTTACTGTACCGGGCCTGATTGCCAAAGCGCCGCGAATGGTATTCGATAAGACACAGCCGCTGTTCCTCAATTGGTCCTACCTGCCAACCCTGATGCCCTGGCTGACGCGCTATCTGTCTCACTGCAAACCGGAAACTGTAGCACGTATCGCCAATGCATTAAGCCCGATACTCAGCAACAGCCTGGAGGATCATCGCGCACTGGCGAACGGGACCGGGGCCGAAAAATATATTTCTCCCGCAGAGTACGTTTACGTATACAACGACCGGGCGCACTTTGAGTCAGACCGCTTTGGCTGGCAGGTCCGGGCGCAAAACGGCTTTACCTGGACTGAATACGAAGGCGATGCATGGCACCAGCAGGATCCAGTCTTCGCCCGCAGCCTGAACTTTGCCGCAAGCGTACACAATCACGGCCGGATCAGCGACCCGGGCTGCTATGTTCAGCAACTGGCCCGTCATTTTGAAGACAATGGCGGTAAAATTGTTCAGGCCACAGTAGACGACCTGGTCGGTGAGAACGGTGTCGTCACCGGGGTGCGAACTACCGAGGAGACGATCCCGTGCAGTGCGGCCGTAATCGCCGCTGGAGCTTGGTCAAAGCCTTTGTTAAGCAGACTGGGTTGCGATATCCCGCTGGAGGCAGAACGCGGCTACCATATCGAGCTGTACGAGCCAAGCGCTATGCCCGCGATGCCGTCCATGATCGCCTCCGGCAAATTCGTCATGACGCCGATGGACGGCCGCCTGCGGATCGCTGGAATGGTTGAATTTGGCGGACTGGTCGCCGGTGCTAATCGTGCACCTATTGAGTTTCTGAAAAACTACATTCACCAAGTGATCCCGGAGCTCAAATGGACAGAGATGACTGAATGGCTGGGCCATCGACCGGCACCGGTAGACTCCGTACCGGTTATTGGCGAAGCCCCTGCGATGAAAGGTGCGTTTATGGGATTTGGCCATCAGCATGTCGGGCTGACTGGCGGTGCGAAGACTGGACAACTGCTGGCGCAACTGGTCAGTGGCCAACCAGTCGTTATCGACATGGCTCCCTATTCTCCGCTGCGTTTCAACAAGTAGCACTTAGCGCCCATAGAACCGTTGTCTAGCGCGATTTAATGAGCAATTGAGATGGACCTCAGCGCCAGCAGGACGCCGTGCGTCCTGTCGGTGTACGAATTTACAGACAGAGCGACGTCAGTCGCTCCGGGGTACTGCCTTACTGATTTATATCGGTAATCTGTAATTCAGTGTAATTCTGGCGATGTCCCATTTGACGGCGGTAGTGCTTGCGACGACGAAATTTAACGATGTCAATTTTCTTGCCTCGACCATGGGACAGGACAACCGCTGATACCGATGCACCACTCACTTGAGGGGCGCCCACGGTGAGGTTTTCACCATCACTGACCATCAGAACAGAATCCAGACTTACCGTAGCACCTTCGTCAGCGTCGAGAGTCTCTACCCGTAGTTTGTCGCCTGGTGCAACTCTGTATTGCTTGCCGCCGGTTTTAATTACCGCGTACATGTTATCTCCGAATCTTGTTTGCGAGGTCGAATGACCAAGTTGCGTAGGAAAACCGCTAATTGTAGGCAGCCGCGGGTTTCAGGTCAAACCTTCCACAGTCTTATTTGCCAATTAAACGCCGGATCAGTCCCAAAATCAGCTGATCGGCCGTTTTAATCGTCGATCAGTCGGGGCGACGCGCCCGTTAACCCGTTTAATCAGGATTTACGCGTGCTATCGATTTTTTCTTTTATTGTGGCCGCAGCACCCGCGACAAATGGCAAACGCCCGATTTCGTCGCTGTAGATCAGCCCGACAACCACACCAATGATCAGGGCAGTGCCGAATCCCATCAGCCACAAGACCAGCAACAGCACCACAATTCCAATGCCAATGTTGACAAACGGTCCCAGCCCGAAAGACCGAGTCGCATTTGACAGCAAATTGCTGGCAGTCGAAATCCCGGAGTCAACCGCCTGACGCACGGTTTGTCGCAACTGCTGCATGCCGTCAAGGTATCCGGAGGCTAGATATCCGCCAAATGCGCCAACCGCAAATCCGATAAGTGTAAACATTAGGTGTTCCGTGGTTGCTTAGATCTGAAGGCAGGCCGCCGTGTGGTTATTCGGCCCGCTGCTATCCTGTAATAGTGAGGGCGGCCACACCAAATTCCAGCCCGTTGCACCTGGATCAGCCGCTTTTTGATGTCACGACAGGTAAATTGAGCTCTGCTTGGCCCCATTCCGACCATGACCCGTCGTAGACCAGCGACTCTATCTCAAGTTGCGCCAGCGCGAACGTAATTATCGACGCTGTCACACCGGACCCGCAACTGGTAATGACGGGTTTATCCGCCGAAATACCGTGTCGGTCGAATATTACACGAAGCGTTTCCACGTCGCGGAATCGGTGGTTTTCATCCAGTACTTCCGCAAACGGGATGTTGATAGCACCAGGCATATGGCCACCCAGCAGACCCGCAACAGGCTCTGCCGCTTCACCGTCGAACCGCGCGGCGGCTCTTGCATCGATAATAAAGCCGTCCTCAGCCTCGACCGCATCCAGCACCGCCTCCCGCGAAATAGTCGTTTGCTGCTTGCTGTATTGGCCATAATCCACCTCGCTGACGGATCGCGCAACACCATGCTCAAGTGCTGCAGACCATGCTGGCAAGCCACCGTCCAATAGCGCCACCGGCCCGTGCCCGATCGACTTAAACGCCAGCCACACCCTGGCTGCAGAAAACTGCCCCAGTTGATCGTAAATCACCACTGGTGTTTCGGCATCAATACCTCGAAGCCCGGCCTCTTCCGCAATGCGCTCAGCTGAAGGCATCATGTGCTTGAGCGGCGAGGTGGAATCGGCGATGAGATCAATATTCCATCGCTGTGCACCGGGAATATGGCCGCGTTCAAACTCAATATCAGCATCCTTGCCCATGACAGCCAGATAGTAAGAACCATCTATCACAGCAACATCCTGCAGATGCTCGCTCAGCCATTCCGCTGAGACCAGTGACTCTAATTGCATTTATCGGCTCCGCTATTTGCTCTGCGGTCAGTGTAATGCAACCTCGAACCAGACACCGAAAAAAGTCAGCCGGACACGCGTTGCTGCCATACGGACGCCCTCCCCGAAACCGCCGCTTCTGAATAACTTTGAGTACCATAAGGCCGGTCGTGACAGCAGCGTTTATGCGCAGCAAGCCAGTCTTCGGCGCTGTGCTTTAGAAGCAGTGTTTCATCAACAACCACCTGATCGAAACCCGCTTTATAGAGATAAGCAAGCTGATCCGGGAGCATGCTCCCGCTCGCAGTCAGTGTGCCGGCGTAGCGTAGCGTCACGCGCAGATGCCTGGCTACCGAGTACCCGCGTCCATCAGCGGCACTGGCAAATTGAATCTCAATTATGGGTTGCCGTAACACATCAGTGGTCAGGCTTTGCGGATCGGTTCCTCCGCATACGACTGTGTTGGTAGCCAGTGGTACTTCGGGTAGTGTCAGTTCGACCCGGCCATCGCTATGGAGCAGCATAGACGGCCTCCGCAAATACCTGTTTGCCGACCCGATCATAGGTATCGGAAAAACTCTCCTGCGCTTCACGCCGCTGCACCCAGGTATCCACAAGTTGATTCACGGCCTGCGGAACCTCGTCGGCACTGAAACCCGGCCCGAGCACCTCGCCGACCGAGGCGTCAAGGTTGTTTCTGCCACCGAGTGTAATCTGATAAGTCTCCACGCCTTTTTTTTCCAGGCCGAGTATCCCGACACTCGCAACATGGTGATGACCGCAAGCGTTAATGCACCCGGAGATATTTATACTAAGGCCCGTCAGGTTATTGTTCGCCTCCCTGCCTCTGAGCTGTGATGATAATTGCTGCGCTACTGGAATAGATCTGGCCTTGGCCAGTGCACAATAATCCAGGCCCGGACAGGCAATAATATCACTCGGCAAATCAACGTTACTTTCAGCAAGTCCGGCACCACACAACTGCATCCATAACTCATGCAAATGTTGCAACGCTACATGCGGAAGCACCAGATTCTGCCGATGCGTGACTCGGATTTCCGCCGAGGAAAACGTCTCGGCAAGCCTGGCTACCAGACGCATTTGATCAGAGCTGGCATCCCCTGGAATCCCCCCCACTGGCTTAAGCGAAATCACGGCGATTCGATACCCTTGTTGAATGTGCTCAAAGACATTGGTTTTCACCCACGCGTCAAACGCCGGATCTGCCGCCCGCTTGCTCGCCAGAGATTGCGATGCCTCATCGGCATTGGCACTCAATTTATAATCAGGTACCGTGATCCGGCTTTCTATACGAGCGAGCGTATCAGTGACGCCATCAAAGCGCGATCGGTCAGCGCGGGTAAACTCCGCCTCCACTTTAGCGGCAAATACATCCAGCCCCAACGACGCCACCAATATCTTGATACGTGCTTTATATTTGTTGTCGCGGTTACCGTACAGGTTATACACACGCATGACCGCGTCCAGATAGGGCAGCAGATCTTCTACTGCTATATTCTGCTTGAGCAGCTGCGCTATTCTAGGGGTACGCCCCTGACCACCACCAACCCAGATATCCGTCAGTGTCTGTCCATCTGCGCCACGCTTCAACTGAAGACCGATATCATGAAACTTTATCGCGGCTCGATCCGCTGTCGCACCGGTCAGTGCAAACTTGAATTTTCGGGGCAGGTAGGAAAACTCGGGCATGCCGGTACTCCACTGCCTTAGTAGTTCGCACACCGCACGCGGATCCACAGATTCATCCGCCGCGACTCCGGCAAAGGGATCAGTAGTGACGTTGCGAATACAGTTACCACTGGTCTGTATTGCGTGCATCTGAACGGTTGCGAGATCGTCGAGGATATCTGGTGTTTCTACTAACTGCGGCCAGTTAAACTGGATATTCTGGCGCGTTGTAAAGTGACCGTATCCGCGATCATATTTATCGGCAATAAATGCCAACTGATGCATTTGCCTTGACGACATCACACCGTAAGGGATCGCCACCCGTAGCATATAGGCATGTAACTGCAGATAGAGACCATTCATCAGACGCAGCGGTTTGAATTCTTCTTCGGTCAGGGTTCCGGCAAGCCGGCGATTAACCTGGTCCCTGAACTCCCGTGTCCTTGCATCAACCAGCGCCTGATCCAGTTTGTCGTATTGATACATTACAGTGATGCTCCAACGCCGCCTGAAGCCGTACGACAAGTCGGACCGGTACTGCGAATACGCTCTCTGATATGCGAAGGTTGAGCTGCCGTGCCCACAGCAATACGGACCAGATAAGGATCGACCACCTGGTTCTGCGCCACTGACGACCGGCCGATATCCTCGGCGTGGTCGCAATCAATCTGAGTCAGCAGGCCGTGTGCCTGGGAGTGATCGGTCGACCACTCTCCGTCTTCACGTAAATACACCACCCGCCCACTGCGCAGATCATTGCCAGCCAGAATCCGGATGTTTTCCATGAGTCACTCCATAAATGTTCAGGTTTTCACGATAATGAAAACAGAGGAGCTCATGAAACAATTTATCCCAAAAATAT
>CALKXD010000303.1 GCA_938003855.1 uncultured Granulosicoccaceae bacterium
TTAATATCTATATTTTTTCCATTAATCATTCGTATAACATGCAACATCAACTCTCCATACACGTCTAGATTGAATTTCAATGTCAAGATGAATGGACTTTTGGCCAGACACCATTGTCATCAAACGAATGCCTGTGTTTACGCAAAGCACAGGCATCAAATCACTACCACTCAATCGAAAAAGTGAACACCACATCCACAGTTCAGTTGACGCTAAGTCGGTCGGTAGCGCTCACAGTCAACAACATCACGATCCCAATTGTCGGCAGCCGACACATTGCAATGCTCGCAATGCTGTCGCTCAGCAACGGCTACACGCTTCCAAGACGGTGGATCCAAACACGGCTCTGGTCATGCAGATCCACAGAACAAGCGCAATCCAGCCTACGGCAAGTTCTGTTTCACATAAGACACGCATTGGGCCCCAATCGAGAGGTGCTCCAAACAGACCGATCAAGTGTGTGGCTTCAACCTGAAACAGTGAACATCAGGATCGATACCAACTGCTCACCGGATGAGTTTCTCTGCGCAATTCATATCGCAGATAACGCATTTACGCAGTGGTTAAAAAATGCACGTACAGAGATAATCCCCGCGCTCCACTCCCAGCTGGACAATGCGTCAAGCACCCAACAAGTTGCAGCGACTTCATCCGGATCTCACTGCGGATCTGCCGAAAAAGCAGAACCTGAGTCAACCGATCCAAGTATTCAATCAACAACACATGAAGCACCGCCCCAAGACACACGTTTCCTCGAGCTCGAGCAACGCGTCATCGAACTTGAAAGAAAACTAAATTTCCAAGGAAATGGTGGCAACAGTGACAACCACTAGGGAGGCTCCGAAAAATTCCCAGCTGAGTGCGAGGCAAGGCGAAGCCATCCGTGTGACGGACCATCCAAAAAAGCGGACCGGGCCGGCGCACCGGGTTACATGCAGTAAACGAGCATTTTGATTGGCCGTCACACGGTTGGCTTCAACGCAGTATCGTGCGGCCGGCGCTCCGTGCGGCCGGCGCTCCGGCGGCCGGTGCTCCGGGGGCAGGCCTTCCTGACTGATGGGGCTTGTTCGAAGATTCCCTAGGCTTACATCTGTTTAGTTGATTCCTGGCAACGCTGCAAAACTCGACACTAATTGGTCGATTCCGATCGTCGGCAACCGGGATCACATCACACTGCTCGCGCTCTATCCCGACTCCATCTTGCCAAGGCGTTGAAGTGAAACACGGATCTGTTCCACTCGATCACCGGTGCAAGCGCAATCAAGCCTCAGGCACGTCATACAAACGAGACACGATTTTGATTCGACGCAGACTGCGCTGCAGACAGACCGATCAACTGCGTGGCTGTAGCGTTGGGCTGTTGATGTTATTGACTATTTTGGTTTCGAACCGACTCAATTCCACTGTGCTGTCGCCGACAACGACCTCGGTTTGACACATGCCAACTGCTCAACCATCACACAGGGAAATCAGAGCGCAACATCAGATTCTGGCATTCCGCCTGTCAACAAACCCACGAAGCCAACAACATCTAGCAGCAGAGCTGTTTGTACAAGAATGCGGGCTCACCTTCATTGGGTGTTTCAGAATGGGTGACCGTGGAGGTTGCCTTGAATTAGGTTTAACCGCGCGATTGCAGGTCACACCCTAGACGGGTTAGCCCAAAAAACCCCATTCGTTGTGGATACCATTTCTGCTCGAAGAATACCGCCTCAATTGGATGCATTGCGCTGTCATGTGGCACATTTTTGCCGGGCTAGTTCGATATTCAACGCCACTTATGAGAAGGCGCCTGCAAACGGAGATATGCGCAGTGCGTTAGAGTGGCGACTGACATCATGACACAGGATGCCTCGTGTCCCGACCACCGGCAAAGCTCGCACCACGCCACTTTATGAAAGACGTTTTCTCCGTGTCTTCGAGTCGCATGGTTGTACTGATTGCAAACCTTACGACAAGTGTCATAGTCGCCCGCTTGCTCGGTGTTGAAGGCAAGGGTCTTCTCACCGCTGTGCTGCTCGGTCCGCAGATGATTGCCACTTTGGCCGAGTTTGGGGTGCGTCAAGCCTCAGCGTATCACGCCGGCCAAGGAACCTGGTCAACCGACCGAATTGCTCAAACGACACTGGCAACCGCGCTGCTAACAGGTGCCATCGGGGCCGTCTTGAGCGTGGTCTGGCTCTCGCTTAACTGGGAGACGCACTATACCGTTTCGATGCTCGTCATGGCCGCGCTTATGGTGCCCGCCACCGTGATGTCTAGCTCGGTCGCTGGATTATTTCTTGGCCTTCAGCGATTGCCAAATTTTTCTGTGTCGCTGTGGGGGCCGGGTGTGTGCAAACTGCTCGGCACCTTTGCGTTTGTCGTGGTGGCAAGTTGGGGTGTGCCGGGAGCCATTGCAGCTGCCGCCCTATCACCGTGGATCGTCTCCACCATCATGCTCATCGCCCTGTCACGGGTTGTCGATTTACGCGTGCACTTTCACGTAGATATCGCCAAGGGAATGTGGACCCTAGGGTCCTCATACGCTGTGGTGTACTTCCTCATGGCGCTGACGTTCAAGGCCAATTTGATCCTAGTGCAGCACTTTAGTGGCATAGAGTCACTCGGGTACTATTCACTCAGTTCCAATCTGGCAGAGTTGCTCTGGCAAGTTCCCTCTGCGCTGGGCGTGCTTGTCTTTGCGCGCTCAGCTGGCGCCCAGGACACACGAGAGTTTGCGCTCAAGGTAGCAGTCCTTGCGCGACAGGTTTTCCTGCTCGGGTTGCTAGGTGCTGGCGTGATGGCGGCACTTGCTCCAATGGTGATCCCACTGCTGTACGGCGATGTGTTCCGACCGAGTGTCTCAATACTCCTCGTGCTCCTGCCAGGCACTGTGGCGATGATGGTCTTCAAGATTCTGCGTCAAGATCTTGCGGGCCGAGGCCAACCCTGGGCGGCAGGCACAATCATTCTCGGGATGCTCTCTTTCACAGTTGCTTTAGGGTCGTGGTTAATTCCGCAATACGGACCACTGGGCGCTGCTGTCAACATCTCATCGACATACATCTTGGGCACGGTCGCTCTCGTCATACAGTACGCAAGGTGCAGCAATATCTCTGTGTCAACCATTCTGTCGATGCAGCGGTCCGACTTTTCCGTCATCTCAAGGATTGTAAAGCGGTAGATCAATCAGTCGAGCCCGGGCCAAACCACTCTGGGGTGTCCACTGATAAAGCCAAGACAAGCCGGATCGGTTAACACCCGCTTACCCGAAGCAGGCGCAGATACTGACTAGATTGCTCTGAGCTGACGCATCACGCCAACACTGTCTACAGCGCTATCTGGTGCGTATCACATGAAACCCCTACACAGCATGAATATATCTCTAGCGGTCAAGTTGAGTACATAAAGCTGTCGAAGCAGTCGCCAGCGGCCTGCCAGTGGCCTCGCCCGGGTTGAGACAAACCATTCAATCGTCTTTCGGTTTGACAACCGTTTTAGCGGGCGAGCCAACCGCGCATGCTGAATCAGCATGTCACGCACAGCTTGTTGAATAGGATGCTCACACTGAACATTGTCTCCATCTGTCACTATGCTCGAGAATCGGGTGTCATAGACAGATGTAATCTGCGACGAGAGAAAGACAGGACCAGCATCGCGGATCAACCGCAGGAACATCTCTGAATCTCCCCCACGCCGCCATCCCCGGTCTGTGCGAAAGCCTCCCATAGAAGAAAAAACTGAGCGCCGAATCAACAGGGTGTCGACGTGAAACAGGTTGCGTTCCGCGTACCCCTCAACCAATTCTTCAAACGAATACACCCTGTCGGTTGCCACACAGATGTCCCGACGCACATCACCATCAGCGAGGATTCGCCTACCAAAAAAGATTGCATTGATTTCAGGATTGCTATCAATGACGGAAGCTGCTGATTCGAGGTGATGCTCTAACCACACATCATCTGCATCGAGAAAACAGACCCAGTCAGTTTTCGCACGCTCCACGCCGCAGTTCCTCGCAGCGTATCCACCGGGTCCAGGTGATTCACGGTGTAATAGCTGCACCGTGGGCAAGTTCATGGATGTCACGATCTCAGCGCTGCCGTCGTTGGAATTGTCATCGACGACAACGACCTCATCCGCGGGGAATGTTTGGCGCTGTATGGATTCCAGCGTGCGTGTGATGGTGCCGGCCTTGTTGTAAAGCGGCACAATGACCGTAAACCTAGGTACCATCGGACACCCCCCTGCCATTCTCAGCTTCGCTGACGTGATCGCGACGCGTCGAACGCATACCCGCTGTGACAGATGCTTCATGCAGTCGATCCATCCGCTCCAACACGTCCCGAGGGCAAATACGCCCAAACACCAACCGCAAACCACTCACAAAGATCAACACAGCTGACGTTGGTTTTCGCTTTGGCCGAGACCGCTTTATTCTCTCATCCGCAAGTGGCACCCCCGCAAAGGCTTCCAGAGCATCGAAATCGGCGTCGTTCTCAAGCAACGAATAGTACTCAAACACCCGATACTCCCGCTCGGTTGACGCCAGGGCCTCTAAAATGCGCGTGTTGTGTTGGCACCACGAATCGAGAAAGTACCAAGCATCGAATGGCCACTTAAACACATTCCAGCGTGAACGATACCTTCTCCAGGAATACTCAGGAGCACGGTACACCGCGACAATTCGATGCTCCGGCAAATACCGATTCCAAATGGTGTAAGTCAGACAGGTTCGGGGATCCTTGAACCCGGAGTCACCCCGAGCAGACTCCAATTCGTCGATGATGTCTGCGACGTCGACACCCATTTCAGAGTCACTGACCAACTGCGATTGCGGCCGAATGTAAATGCTGTATTTGCCCGCTGAGTCCAGTAGTTTGTCGTTCAGTCTGCGCACGCTCGCGCGCTCATACGTATGACCGGACTCATAGGTACCAACCGGGTCAAGAAACGTCCCCATTTCAACGCCAGACTCATGCAGCAAGCGCGATACCAGAGTGGTGCCGGATTTGTGCATTCCCAGGACTACAAAAATCATGGCTCACACCTCGCCCGCCGTGCGCTCTCCAAACCCACATGCGCACAGTACCCGCCGGCTTTTGCCATCAATCCAATCCACTTCACGAACAACAATGAAACGTCACGCTATACGCCATGCCACTGGTGCCTATAGTTAGGTCCGTTGAGAAGGCAAGGTTGCCTGCTGATACAGCGTTCAGACTTTACGATTGAGCGCCACGCCAATTGGGAGGCATCCAAAGTCAGATGCGAGTACAACTCCCGACTGCAGCTGCAATGACCCCATCTCAGATCACTCACTGTGTGAACCTGAGCTGTATTGATGCAACGCTCTGATGCCGGAAAAACAACGGTGCAAGAAAACACACCCAGAAAATTTCAGAGTGCTTAAAGGAAATCGTGCCAGCCAGATTGATCGCCAAAAACGAGACGTGGAGCACTAGAAGGACGAACCAGTACCCGCCTTGTTCCGCATCGCGAAGTCGACACAAGATCGTGAAAGCCAGCACAGGCACCAACAGAAAAAGGCTGAATACCCCCAGCCAACCCATCTCTAGCCAGGCATCGAGGTAGCCATTGTGACCATGGCTCGGGACGCCATTCCAATGCAGTATGTGATACCAGATGGCCTCAGCATTGCCATCAAACCAGAATGCGCCGAACCCGGCACCTAACACCGGGTGGTTGTCTCGCGCCGCTGAAACGGCAGCAGCCCAAAGCGAACTGCGCCCCGTGAAGGTCAAGTCCCGGCCTGAAGCCTCGATTGTGGCTTCAAAGTAGAAATACACCAGCCCGCCAAAGCACATGAGGCCCAAGGCCAACACCAACAACCTAATCCAGAGGTCGATTGTTCGAATCTGCAGAATCTTGAACACAGCGGTCACCAACAGCGCCACCGCAAATGTCATCCATGCAACCCGGGACTGGGTTCCGATCAACAGCACACCACAGCTGAGTGCACACACAATCCGAAGCCAGCGGTCTGACACTACGCCACTTCGCGGAAAGCATAATGCCAGCACCAACCCCATGACACACACACGGCCAAGGTTGGACTTGTGTATCAGACCGCCTTGCCATGCTCCAGCGTTGCTGCCTGTTTGTGCAACACCAATTCCAGGCGCGACAAACACCAGCGCGAGCGACAACATCGCGGTCAACGTCAACCCGATCAACAGAGCCCGACAGAATTCTTCAAGCGTCAGGCGCGATGCCATCAACAGCAGAAACACAATAGTCAACGCATGGGCAATTGCGCGTTTCATGCTAAGCGATGGATCGAGCGACCACATCACAGAGACAAGCGGCAACCCGATCACAAGAAGAACAACCGGGTTGAGAACCAAGGCGAAAGTGTGTTTGGTTGGTCGCAGCAACAACGCAATCAAGGCTACGCCGTATACCAATAGCAGCGACACAAGGCGCTTAGTATTTGATGTACTGTCCATTCCCCCGGCGGTTACGCCCGTGGAGAACAGGAAATCGAAACCACCAATCAACACAAGCAATCCGATCAAGATGTACAGCCAGGTCGCCCGATCTACAGCTGATGCGTCAGTCGGTTTAGGCAAGATCATACGCCGAGCACCTCCATATAGGACCTTGCTGCGATGCCAACGCCAAATTTTGCCGCGCGCGCTGTGAGCTGTTCGGAGGATATGGGATCAACCAACTGGTTGTGAATCTCCGTTGCGAGTTGATCAATATCCTCGACCCCTGTCAGTCGAGCACGCCACTCGGGTGCCACAATCTCCCAGGGTCCCGACGGGCAGTTGGTTGAGACAATGGGCGTGCCGCAGGCCATTGCCTCCACCAACGCGTTGGGAAATCCTTCGTAACGTGAGGACAGAACGAAAACATCGGCGCTGGTGATAATGGGCAGCGGATTGCTGACGAATCCAGGCATTAAAAACAGGGATTCATCCAGTCCGTGAGCACGTGCCTGCAATTCCAATTCAGCCCGAAGTGGGCCCTCTCCCAAAACAACTAGCCGAACTCTCATGTGCGCTTGCAGCCTAGCAACCGCTTTAATGAGATTGTCGAAGCCCTTTTGATGCACAAGTCGACCCGCCGCAACCACCGTCCGGCAGTCGTTCGACGCCGTCAGACTTCGAAGCGTTGAGCAGGGTTCGGCCAAGCGTTCGCCAATGCAATCATCGAACACTGGATTGTGGATGGTCACAACCTTGTCTTGTTTTAGCCCGGTCTGTGATCGGAAGTCGTCGGCTACACCGTCGGACACACACACTACGGCGTCTGCTAGGCGATATGCCACCGGTACTAGTGCATAGGCAATGCGCTCTTGGACGTTATAGGTCTGTGCTTTGCGTGCCGAAAATTGGATGCGTTCAGAGACAATCAAACGAGGGCTCTGTCGGCTCAGCAAACGCGCAAAAACCGCGGCGATATTGACGTGAGTCAACGCACTGACGATCGATTTCGGCCGTGTTCGAGACAGATACCGAGCAATGGCAAACACGCTCGTCGATACCCGCCGACAATCCAGCACAACAACCGAGACACCCAGCGGCACCTCATCAGGGTAGTCATTGCGACCACTGATGAGCACCAATTCAACTGTACGGCCCTGTTGAACTATGCCCCGCGCCAAGCGCAGGAAGCTGCGCTCCGCTCCACCGCCACGCAGATCCTGCAATAGGATCACGACGTCAATCGGCTCACGCACAGTCATAATCGCTCATCCTTCCCGCGGCAAAGATGCGGGTCGAGCATCTGGGAATCCAGGCACAGCCCCAGCACAGAGAACTGTCTCAAACCCGTCGATTTGGCTGTCAACAGAAAACGCTTTGGCTCGAGTGGCTGCCCGACGACCCATAATCTCCCGGTACAACTCATCATCCGCCAAGCGTTCCAGTTCTGCGGCCCACCGCGATGGGTCGTCGAGCGGCAGCACACGCCCCCAGGATTCCGCTTTGCAAGCCACTGTCTCTGACTGCGTTGGTACATCACTGACAACCACGGGCAACCCAGCAGCCATGGCCTCCAGCAGCGCATTGGACTGCCCTTCAAACACGCTCGGTTGCAGAAAGAAATCCGCTGCGCGATAAGCGGCAGGCATACGCTCGAACGGCAGATCACCGATCAGTTTTAAGCGCTCGCCTAGGTTTCGGGTTGTAATATCGTGTTCGAGGGCGACACGGTCGGGGCCATCGCCTACACAGACCACCACAACGGAATTCAATTTGGATGCAATGTCCAATATGAACGTGTGATTTTTTTGCGCCGTCAGGCGACCGACGACAAGCGCCACAGGCACGTTGGGCGGGAAACCAAGTGATTCTCTCGCGTGGGACTGTGAATCGGCGACATCCGCTGTCTGAACGCCATTGTGTATGACACTCAAACGCTGTCTATAGGTTTCTGGATAGGCATGAACAGACTGGGCCACCGCGTCACTGACCGCTACGATGCCGGTGTAGACGCCGGTTGACCCGCACAACTTGTCGAGGATCCGCATCCCCATTCGGAAGGTCGCTGGCGGTGAGCGCAGGGAGGCAATACGAACTGGTATTCGAGAAAGGAATGCCGCCGTCTGCCCAACGACCGACGCAAACGGCAAAAAAGTCAAAACCGCTTCAGGCCGCACACGACGCAGTGCGCTTGATACCGACATGAAGATTTTCAATCGCTCGACAAAAGTTGGATTCGCGCCCTCGTGGATCACTCGCATCGGTAGGCCAGAGAAATCCCCCACCCCTACCCGGTAGAGAAACCACAACTCAACTGACCACCCACGCGACGCGAGACCACGTGCGACGCGCAACGCGGCGAGCTGCGCACCCGCCGTGTTCAAGAATGACACCATCACGACAACAGATCGGTGTGATGCAGCTTGAGTACCCGTTTCAGTACTTGAACCTGACGCAAAATTACCGTGTGACATCATCGACCACCGAACCACTTTGCCGGGCGAAAAGCAGGAGCGCATGCGGTATCGTCGTGGCATACCGCTTCATCAACCTTCGCGGCTCCAGAAACAACCTAAACGCCCATTCAAACCCGAGTGCTTGCACCCAGCGCGGTGCACGAATGTGTCGCCCAGCAATGAAATCGAACAGCCCACCACAGGTCTTCAACCAGGTCACGCCTTTAAGACGGTGCCGGTTGCGCACACAGAACGCCTCTTGTACCGGCCGCCCGAGCCCAACCCAGACAACGTCCGCACCGGATTGCGTGATTGCGCGGCAAATATCGGCTTCTTCCTCAACACCAAAATAGCCATCGCGGTACCCGACCCATTTGATCCCTGGATACTGACGCTTAGCTGCGCGGTACGCCGCAGTAACCGTCTCGGCTGTGCCACCCAAAAAATAAAAGCTGAGCCCGTGGCGCTCCGCTGATCGGGCAGCATCGTGAAAGAAGTCGGTTGTACTGATACGCTCAGGCAGCGGAGAACGCGTGAACAGCCGTGAGGCAAACACCGCCGACATACCGTCTGCGTGACAGATTTCAGCCGCACGATAATCGCGCGCAAACTCGGGATGTGACGCGGCCATCGACACGCTCTGCCCGTTTGCTGAGAACACCAGTTTTGGCTTTGTCAGTTGTGCATCACGGTCGCTGACCATCATCGCCGCCAGCGTTGCACGCGATACACAATCTATGAAAACGCCACCGACTTTCACCCGTTTATTCATAACTCGTCGCCTGACTTAGCGGTTGCAGCACCGTGCCTTCAGGCGTATCCGTAGTAGTCGTAATAACCGGAGTAGTAGTGACCGCCGTAGCGTTTGGCCTTGTCGATGTCCACCATGGTGACGACAATCCCGTGAACACGGGTTTCAACGGATGCGAACTGCGCAACTCCCTTCTCGACGAGCTTCATTTCAGTGTCGTTGGACTTGACGGCGTAGATCACACTGTCACTGACTGTGGCCAGATGGAGCACGTCACTGACGGCGTGGATCGGTGGCGTGTCGACAATAATGCGGTCATAAGATTGGCGCAGCGCATTGAACACAGTCGCTAAATTCTCGGTCGTCAACAGTAGCTGTGCCCCGTCGCGCTCACTGCCAGCAGACAGCACATCCAACGACCCGACCGCGTTCCGACGAATAGCTGAGTTCAGATCAGCACTGCCACGGAGAATATCCGCCAAGCCCTCTATATGAATCTTCGGACCAAGCACCCGATGAACGGTTGGTTTTCTGAGATCGGCATCAACCAACAAAACGTTCTCGGTCTTGGAGAGTTCAAAAGCGAGGTTGAGTGCGGTAGTTGACTTCCCCTCGTTCGGAACCGAAGACGACACGAGTACAACGCGGTCCGACGCCCGATCGGGGCCAACCATGATCGACGATGCAACCCGGCGAATCGACTCCCCAAAGACCGAGTCTGATTCGGATTCGATCGTTGAAGGATCTAGCGGCAACCCCTTTCGTTGGTCCTTACGCAACGGAACAATACCCACCAGAGGCACCCCGAGCTTGGATTCGATCTTCTCAAGCCCACCGATGGTGTCGATACTGCTGTCAAAAACCTCCCGGAGCAATGCGACAAGTGCTGAACCCACGAGCGACACCACAAAAGCCAGTGTGAGAATCAGTCGCTTGTTTGGATTGGATGGATCCAGCGGGACAACCGCCTGTTGCACCATCTGGGCATTGGCGTTCTCGAGACTTCGAGTTTCGTTCGTCTCGCGGTAGCGATTAAACAGTGTCTCGTACAGATTTCGGTTCGCGTCGACTTCGCGCTGCAATTGGCTGAGTTCAAAACTCTTTTCACCAATATCTTCGATCTGCCGTCGGCCATTATTGACCGCGCGCTGAAGCGATGAGACGTGCTCTCGATTGAGCTCATAACTGGTGACAATGGCACCAACTACACGCTCTACCTCCAACTCTATATTCCGCTGGATCACGGCAAATCGGGCATTAGCATCGAGGATACGAGGGTGTTTCTCTCCATACCGCGTGCTCAGCTCATCCAGCTCACGCTCTATCATCGAGCGTTCGATCTTGTAAGCCGTGATCACTTCACTGGACTGCACCGGCGGAATATTCTCGAGCTCGCGCTGCCGATCAGCAACATTGAGTGTTTGAAACCGTTGTACCTGCCCAAAAAGCGCTTTCGACTCAGCCAGTTCCCGCTCTGCATCCAGTAGCTTGCTCGACAAATTGAGAAGTTCTTGCTCACTAAACCGGGTCACTTCACCGTCAATGTCAACCAAACTATTGGTTTTCTTGAAGGACTGAAGTTGCGCTTCGGACTCTTGGAGTTGAGCCTCAAGGGACGTCAATCGCTCCACCAACCACTCTGACTGTTTGTCGGTTTCCGTGTTGCGACTGTCCTGCTGGCTCTCAACATAGATCACACCCATAGCGTTGGGGATGTAGGCCGCAAGTTGGGGTTCGTGGCTGGTAAAGCTCAACTCAATAAGCTTGGTCCGGGGAACAGCTTCCACGTCAAGTCCGGCCGTTAACCGCGTGAGTGCGTCAAGAAACTCTGCATCGTAGGTTTTGAGCCGTGTGTCCTCACCACGCCCCTCGAGAAAATTGGGCAATTGGACCATTCGGTCACCGCTTGGCGCCTGCTGAGCCATTGAATCGCCAGCCCCTGTTACCGCAGCCAGCGCATTGGACACAAATTGAAACTCTCCGGCTATGCCAGAAACAAATGACCTGATTGGCGACGGAGGCACGTTGTTGAATGACGGATTGGCCGACAGATTCAATTCTTCTACCACACGCTCCGCAAGTTCTCTGGACTTCAGGATCTCGAACTGTGTCTGAAAGTACTCCTTGCCACCACTGGTCACCCCGTAGAGTTCTTCAAGCCCCGGTACACCCTTGAGCTCTCGGTCCAAAAGCAATGTCGCTTTACCTGTGTACAGCGGTGTAGCGAACTGCACATAACCCGCAGCGATAGCGGTGGAAAGACACGTGACGATGAAGATCATCCAGCGGTGCTTTCGCAGTGTCATCAAGACCTGCGACAGATCAACTTCGATAATGTCCGTGTCGGGCCGAGACTGGCCATTGCTCCGTTGCACTTCTGAATTCATAGACTTGCACTCAAGTGGTTGGCATGCCTGAACTGCTTGGCACCACGCTTTGCAGTTCATTCGATGTGTGTTTGTTAGACTCTTTAGGAAAGACCTTCCGAACAGATCCACGTCGGGCTGAGCGACCACGTCGTTTCCTTCGAACGCCCTGCTTGAGCAGTACACAGCTCAATGCACTAATCAGAGCAAGAAAGAGCCAACTGGTCTTTTCACTGAAACTGATGTGTGTGATGTCCATCAGCATGAATGCGATCGCACCGCAGATCATCGCTGACGCGGGCGCACGACTTGTGGCTCGGCGCTGGATTCTGAAAAGGCGCAACATCAAAACGGCATAAATTCCAAAATACAACACGCCACCCACAACACCAGTGGACACCAATATTTCAATCGGATTGGAATGTGAATAGGTGTCTGCACCCGACGCACTGCGGTAGTTGTCTAGGCCAATACCGAAGGCTGGGTGTTGGCTGATCAGCTCTAGCCCGGAATAAATCATCTGCGTCCGACTGGATATAGACCCATCTTCAGACGACAAGCCGTCTTGTCCGCCAATCACCGCAAGCAGATTGTGAAAGCGCGAGATCACGCGTTCATTGTCGACCAACAGTGCACTGGCCTTGTCCTGAAACGCCACCGAACCCGATACCAAGAGGAGCAAGCAACCGAGCAACGTGACAGCGGGAATCACGCTGCAGAGGTGTCCGAGCAAAATCTGCGGCCTGTAGAGCCGCTCGACCACGCCATACCCGATCACAATGACCAGCAATCCAAGCATTGCCGTTCTCGATCCACTGTGCAACAAGGCGGCAATCAAGAGCGTGCACAGAACAGTCAAACCAACGCGTGCAGTGAATCCCCACGCCTCTGTTGATGCCTTGCGGTCGACCCACAACAAGCTCAAGGCCATACAACAACTGACACCAAACATATTCGCATTGCCCAGCGTGCTCGCTATGCGCGCCAGATCCGCTCCGTGCTCACCTTCGACGTCCATTTGCGCCAATTCAAAGGCTGTTTTCTCGGAATAGGCCAGCAGATACGATGTAACCAATGCAATAGCAAAAGCCCACACAAACGGTCGGATAGATCCACGCCACACCACCACTTGCTGGACAGCAAATGCAAACACGCCAATTTGAATCAGTGTCAATGTCTTAAACCACGCGGCGTCGCTATCGCGCGCCACCAGCAGTGAGACACAAGAGACACCCAGCCAGGCTGAAAACAGAATCATCTCCGGCGACAACCAGACGACTCTTTGGCCGATCAACAAATTGATCAAAACCAGGCCTACAAAAAAAGACGTTACGACAAAATTGATTTCATTGAAGCCGGACAGTGACGCGAGCAACACAACAGACACAATGGTCAAACACAGGGCGCCATCTGTGCTGTATGCCAGCACTGCTCCCGCTCTGACGCGTTGAATCTGATTCGACATGACTAAAACCGCGTTGACATATACGACAGAGTCGTTTGCACAAGCACATTAACGCGGCGTTGACGCCAATTCTGACCATCACGTCACATTGAGCAGCTCAAAAAGACCAAATTTGGTAGAAATGGTCAAAAATTTCTCGCCCCAATTTCCGGCACCTGGCAGTAATTCTGTGACGCCTTTCTCAATTT
>CALKXD010000304.1 GCA_938003855.1 uncultured Granulosicoccaceae bacterium
AATGTGATTTCAAATTGAAACAGTTGTTGTAATATTGGCAATGAGGATTTAAAGTAAGTCCTCGGTTGGTTGAGCAGCACAGCGAGCAGCTCAACTCTCTCTGAACTAACTGGATTTATGAAACAAGTTAATGTGACAGTGGTGGCGGTGTTGATGGTTGGAGCACAGTCTACTGTCTATGCCGAAGCGACGGTGTATGCCTCGATTCGACAAGCACTTGTGTACACAAAAACGGACGTCGCTGGAACAAGTTCAGTGCAGAGGATTACGGATTTAGAGGCGGTTGACGGAGAATCGCGGGTAGGGCTACAGGGAAATCAGCAACTCGGTGAGATCACCGGATTCGGGCGGCTGGAATGGGGCATTGATGCAACAACGCAGTCATCGTCACCCGAAACCCGATTGGGGTATGCAGGAATAAGTGGTGAGTTTGGAACGTTGTCGTTTGGGTCACAGTGGTCGGCGTGGGATACCTTTGTCGGCGACGAGCACACGAACTTTGTCAACGAAGGGGCTTGGCATAATGGTGCCAGGAGAAATGGCAGCACACTGAAGTATGCGGGGCAATTTGGCGGGTTGTCGCTGGAGGCCGACGCGGTACTGATTGGGACAGCGGTGGCGACATCAACGACACTTGCTGAAAATGAAGGCGTACTCGATGAGATTCAGTTGGCGTTGGGGTATAACTTCGGCGCGGTAACAGTTCAGGCCGGGTGGGTTGAGCGAGACGGCGGGGCGACAGGCTACCAAGGTGGCGGAAGCCTGGTAGGTGGGCGTATCACCTACGACGCCGGAGGCACCACGGTGGCTTTGGCGATAGCGCAGGACGACGATCGCTTCGGCGGCATGGAAGAAACACTCGGCGTGAAATTGCGCGCTGAGTACGTAAGTGGACCAAATTTGTTTCGGCTTGTGGTGACACAGGCTGATAATAAAACGGCAGGCAACACGCCTGCCGGGATAGCCATAGGCTATCAATATGATCTCAGTGCTCGCGCTCGTGTTGCACTGGAAATGTCTTCTGTCGATCCGGATATAGCGGGTCTGGATGCGACGACGGAAGGTGGCGTAATGTATCGCCACGACTGGTAATACTAATAATAATAAAAATGTGCGTGAAATTCAGGGCGTCCCTCGGCGCCCTTCTTTTCAATTCTACCGTACCAGTTACCTGCCGGCCATCAAACTGCCAAGTTTATTTCCTGCCACCTGGCAAGCGAGTCCAAATACGAGTCATGGCTGTGCTTCCGGTGCAATTTAATAAAGGTCGAAGGTGAGCTTTCTGCCGCGCCGTGCACTTACTGCCGCTACTGGCCTGCAAGTTGAATTCGCTACTTGACCGAGCGACCGATGGAAGCGCAGCCTGATCAGCACCAGGCAATTTCAAACATTTTACTGTTGACCCTTTAGCTTGCGGAGCACCGAGATGGATGCGTACCCGAAACTGGTAGAGCGCTTTGCGCAAATAAGCCGGCTTGATCATGCCATGACGTTTTTGAGTTGGGATCAAATGGTGGTGATGCCGAAAAACGGCAACGATTCCCGATCAGCGGCCATAGCAGAGCTTGCCAGCGTCCGGCACGCCCGGCTGACTGCGCCGGAAGTTGGCGACTGGCTAGACAGCGCTACCGGGAATCAATTGCCAGAGACGGCCAGAAGTATCAATGAAATGCGCAGGGTCTGGCGTCAGGAGGCCTGCCTCCCGGCCGATCTTGTCAAGGCTCGGGTGATTGCCGGCTCTGCCTGTGAGCATGGCTGGCGAACACAGCGATTGGAAAATGACTGGACTGGTTTTCTGGCTAATTTCCGGGAGGTGGTTACGCTGTCGAGAGAGGAGGCTCGCTTGCGACAGGCGCACGCTGATTTCGACACACCCTACTCAGCTCTGCTCGATTTGCACTGTGCGGGGGACAGTCAGGCGCTGATTGATTCTGTGTTTACAAAGTTACGCAAAGAACTGCCGGAACTGATTCAACAAGTGATGGAACATCAGCAGACAGCGAAGGCCGTCGACATTGTTGGCGAGTTTCCTGTGCAGCAGCAACAGCAGCTTTGCGAAAAGCTGATGGCAGTTCTTGGTTTCGACTTTGACGCTGGCCGGCTGGATGAAAGCATGCATCCTTTCAGCACCGGAGGGCCGGGAGATCAGCGTATAACTACCCGATACCGGAATCATGAGTTTTTCGAAGCGCTGAGCTCAACGGCCCATGAGGTTGGTCATGCCAGCTATGAGGGGGGACTGCCTGAGCAATCGCGTGGACTGCCAATTGGCGCTTCGCGAAATATGTGTATTCACGAAA
Source organism: uncultured Granulosicoccaceae bacterium (assembly GCA_938003855.1). Taxonomy (GTDB): domain Bacteria; phylum Pseudomonadota; class Gammaproteobacteria; order Granulosicoccales; family Granulosicoccaceae. The sequence goes on from CALKXD010000304.1 coordinate 2,301, forward strand.
GTCAGAGTCTGATGTTTGAAAAGCAGGTTTTCCTGTCGAGGTCGTTTATGACCTTTTTTACTGAGTCGATTCACCAGATTCTGCCGTCGAGTGCCGGCTACGATGCGAGTGCATTCTGGTCATCCTGTACCCGGGTAAAGCCGGGTTATATCCGGGTAGAGGCAGATGAAATTTGTTACCCCCTGCATGTCGTTCTCCGCTACGAGATTGAAAGCGCGTTGATTAATGGTGATATTGAAGCGGATGCAATTCCCGAAATGTGGGATCAAAAGATGACTCACTATCTGGGCTTGTCGACTCAGGGGGATTTTGCGAACGGTTGCCTGCAGGATATTCATTGGACCGATGGGGCGTTTGGCTATTTTCCGTCGTACACAATGGGGGCGATAAACTCCGCTCAATTGTTTGCCACCGTCCGAAGCGATTTCCCTGATTGGCAGGATAGGTTCGCACGTGGTGAGACTGGTTTTTTACGTGAGTGGCTGGAGCAAAAAATCTGGTCGAAGGGGTGTGAGCTTGACTCGCAAGAGCTGATGGTGAACGCAACCGGCCACGAGACCGACCCGAGCCACTACCTGACGCACCTTAGAGACAGGTATCTGAAAGAGTTGTACTAGCCAGTGCCCATCCGGAGCGCTACTGCGTACCACTCAGGCACGCAATCTTTTACCGACCACAGGTAGTTACTTAAGAACAACTAAGCGCCTACCTGTGGTAGGCAAAATCTCACGCACCTGAATGATCCTCGCGACC
>CALKXD010000305.1 GCA_938003855.1 uncultured Granulosicoccaceae bacterium
CTATACGCTTGATGGCCAGTTAATCTGGGATCTTGACGATGGCCCCACGGCGGACACCTATACGATCCCTGCAGGTCAATCATTAGTCATCAGCTATGATCTGACAGTGGATGCGGATGTGGCTACTAGCCAGACGCTGACCAACAGCGCACAGGTTCAAGACTACTTCAGCTTTGACGATGATGATTTGCCATCTCCAGTGTCCGGTTCGGATGCCCTGATTGGCGATATCGAAAGTTACGGATCAACACCCATTAATAGCGTCACCCACACTACGCCTGGCCCAGATGTTCTTGCGAAGGTTGTTGATGTTACGGAGGCGACGATTGGCGATGAGGTGACCTATACGATTACGGTTCCAGCGGCATCCGTGGGTGCAGAGCTGTTTGACGTGGTTGTTACAGATCAGCTACCGACCAATGTGACCTTTGTCAGTGCTGCTTACGGTACAGGCAACGGTGCGGGAGTGACCGACGTTCTGACCACAACCGTTACATCGGGAGCCACCAGTAATACGCTGACGATTGATACAGCGGCGGGTGGTTTTGATATCCCGGCGGATCAACAGGCGGTGATTGATGTAGTGGTTCGCGTGAACAATACGGCTGATGAGGATGCGGGCGATACCTTCCAGAACCTGGCTAACTACAGCTATGAGACGGCCGATGGCGGCACTGATGATCTGACTGGTGGTGCGGATGTCCGTGCGCCGGAAGTGTTGATCATTGAGCCAAGCCTCAGTGCGACCAAACAGGGTCGCAACATCAGCACCGGTGGTGGATTGAGTAACAGCATTGAGGGTAATGCCGGTGATGTGATTGAGTATCAGGTCAGCATTACTGCAGCCGGTGGTGCCAACTTCTCGGATGCGTTCGATGTTGAGATCGTCGATGTGCTGCCAGCAGACAGCACCTTTGATGCGACCTTTGCTCCGACCATTACCAGCAGTGGCGGTGCGACCAATTTGGTGGATGATCCATCTATTGTGACCGCGGGCACAGGCGATACGCTGACTTGGGCGGACTTTGGCGCTTCCGGTACGGCCAATGATATTACGGTGGAAGAGGGTGAGACCGAGGTTCTGACCTATCGTGTGATCCTTGATGACGAACTGGCTCCGGGTCAGGAGTTGATCAACGATGCGACCATCACCTGGGACTCGCGAGAAGACGATGCGAGTGGTAATGATCGTGATAGTGATGGTGGTGTAGATGACTACACCACCGATGTGACCACACCAGTCACACTCACGGTTCCAAATCCAACGGCGATAGCCAAGTCGGATGCGGACGATGATGCGGCGATAGATGACGCGGATCCGAACGCAGAATACCGTGTGGGTGAGGTTGTGACCTATACGGTTGACCTCAGTGATTTGCCGGAAGGCACCATGGCGAACTTTGAGGTGACGGATACCTTGCCTGCTGGTTTTGAGTTTGTCGCAGGTAGCAGTTCAGTGACACAGGTGGATGCGAACCTGAGTTCTAGCATTAGTATGGATCCGACACCGACCACAGCGGGTAGTCCGGAAGTGATTACCTGGGACTTTGGTACGTTGATCAATGCGGGTGATGCGACGGATGCTGACAACTCGGATACTTTAAGTATTAGCTATGAAGTGGTGATTACCGATGCGGTTGCGGCAGGTAATCTGGCGGATCAGACCAACACGGCAGAAGTGAGTTATGACATTCTCAGTGGTGAGTCGGGTACGGCGACCAGTACGTTCGAGGTCGACACGACCAATGATGTGGATGTGCCTCAGCCATTGTTTAATGTTGGTAACCTGACCAAGTCGATCACCAACACCAGTGTGGGTGGTGATACCTCGGCAGAAGTTGTTCCGAACGAAGTTGTCACCTTCCAGTTGCAAGCCTGTAATGTGGGTGGAGCCCCGGCGTACGATGTGGTTGTACAAGATGTGCTTCCTGAAGAGATGCGTGACACCACACCGACCGTGACCAGTGTCACCATTGGTGGTATTGCGGCGCCGAGTCTCACGGATTACACCAATGTGGGTGTTAATCCTGTTTATACCTCAGGTACCGGATCGATTGTCTGGACCTTTGATGCCGCTGCCGACGCGGTTGAGTCTTTGGACTGTATTGTCATTACCTACAGTGCCACAGTGGATGCGGATGTGGGCATTAATCAGACATTTGATAATGCACTGAGTGTTGAGGACTACTACTCACGTGATGATACTGAAGTGGGTGTTCCTGCGAGTAGTACACAGGCGGATTACGACGCGACGACTGCGACGACAGTGACGCTGAACACGCCTAACGAGACGCCAACCCAGTTGGCGAAGTCGGATGCGAGCCCTGAGTATGTGACTATTGGTGAGACCACGACCTACACCATTACCATTCCGGGTACGGGCACGGTGGATAGCTCATTAAGAGATATTGTTGTGACCGATACGCTGTCTACGGAAGTGGAATTTGTCAGTGTGGCGTTGAATGGTGCGGATACGGGTTCCAGTACTACGCCAACGGCGACAGTGGTTGATAACACCCTGACTCTGGATGATTTTGATATCAGTGCGGGCAACAGCTCGGTAATTGATATCACGGTGCGTGTATTGAACACAGCCGCACAGGATGCGGGCAATACGTTCACCAACACAGCAAGTTACACCTATGAGCTGACCGATGGTGGAACGGATGATTTGGTTCCATCCGGTGCGGCACCGACGACCGCGGCAGCGACGATTGTTGAGCCTGCGGTGAGCATTGCCAAGCAGGTACGTAATGTGACAGATGCAGGTACCTTTGGTGCAACGACAGCGGCCGATGTTGGTGATACGGTGGAATACCAAATTACCCTGACGGCTTCAGGCGGCACAGCGACAGATAACTTCTCGGATGCCTTTGATATTGAGATTGTCGATGTATTGCCGGAAGGCTTTAGCTATGTGTCCGGTGCGACTACCACCATTACTGGTGCGGGTAATAGCATT
>CALKXD010000306.1 GCA_938003855.1 uncultured Granulosicoccaceae bacterium
TACTGGACATAATCTATTTGATTAAAAAACAGACAATTTGTACTGAACCCCTGTCTAGTTGCCCTCTGCGGCACTTATTCCAGACTTTATCCACTAAGTTATCCACAGCTTTTGTGGATAATAGTTCGCGAAGAAATCTGACGTCTTTTTGACGCACAAATGTTGCGTCAACGCTGCAATAGAGCTAACAGAAACACCTTGTAACTATTATGTAATAAATCAAATAGTCGGCAATATTTTGCCATTAAACGACATCGCGTCATTCAACAAGCTGCACTGAACACACCGGTATTTGTAGTGCGCAACCTGGCCGTTACAAAAAATACCAGCCCACAACGAACAACAGCAGCCCAAATGGACTGCTGCTGTATTCCAACAACCGCGATCTGTTTACAGCGGGCTGTTACTAACCCATCTTCTTGGCAAGAGTCTGCTTGCTTTTAGTCACAGACTTATTATTTGCAGCCTTCACTTTTGTGTCGATCTTGCTGATTTCAGAAATCTCTGGCATTTCTGCCACACGCTGGCGCTCGACAGACAACATTGCTTCCAGCTCAAGAATTCTGGACATCAACTCCTGACCTGTCTTGCGTCGCTCAACGACCAGAAGCTGCTCAAGCTCGATAATACGCTCACGCAGCAGCGCGTCGGTAGATTCGAACTCGCCCAGCGTGGCCCGCAGAGCCTCGTTGTCTTTGGCGCTATCGGCACACTCACCACGCGCCTGATCACGCTCGCGGATCGCCGCATCAATGCGGTCACGCAATTTCTGGTTTTCTGCCGAGCCGGCGCCCATCTGCTTCTGCAGGGCGTCCGCATCTTTGGTCATCGTTTTGATTTCGAGCTTCAGAACCGCTGCTTCGGCATTACTCTTAGCCAACTCATCTTTGATAGCAGCAATCTGCTTTTCGAGGTCGGCTTTCTGACTGGCAGACGCAGCGGCATCGGACGCCGCATCAGAAAGCTGCTTCTGGGCCTGCTCGAGTTGCTTTTCGAGATCTTTGATGCGCTGATCACCACAGCTCACCGCTTCACTCAAGCTCGAAACAAGTGTACCAATTTCTTTTTCAATTTTTTGCCGTTCATTGACGGTCAGTCGTGCATGCATGTTGTCGTCTACTTTGGTTGTCGTTGGTCGGTCGTTTTGAATGCCCATGTCCTCTACAGACTCGGTGCAATCCCGGTAGCCAGGCACTATTTGTTGATGCTCGATTACGCGCAGTGTGCGTGAAAACAGCGTCTTCTCAGGTTAACGTCAGTGCAACCGTTACGCTTGAGCCTTAATTGAATTGAAATAGGTATCTTGTTGTTTCATATACCTATTGAAGACACCAACTGTTAACTAACCGACACCGTAATGGGCAACATACGGAGCCTCACACCTCCGCCGTATGACCGAAACCGATCGCTGAAAAAATCCACTCAACAAGTGTAAATATTACTGTACGATTAGTTTCAGTTATGAAATACTTTGCCACGCTTTATTAAGCGACACGCGCAGGAAAAACCACACTCAGACCCTGGACGACCCCGGGGTGTCAACCGGAACATCGCTACACCACACTATAAAAAAAATAAAAGGAGCAGCTAATGCCTGTATTTTTCTGTCTCATCGTTTCCATGTTATGCCTCATTCTAATTGCCCGTCGAAACGATCATGGTGGTGGCCCAGCCTTTATCCAGCCTGACTAACCGCAGACGCATGGCTAATGACTAGTGGCTAGTGGCAACACAGTGTTGCATCGCAGGCAGAAGCGCTCTGGATTGCCAGAGCAAGCTACACTCCTTGAACCGGTACACACTGCCATGGCACATATATGGCGGGATCACTGGCATTCATAGCAATGATTGAGTGACTCTTGTGTTGCTTCGAGTCTGGCAAGGAATAGCCCATACAGCAGCCTGCTTTCGTTTAAGGCAAGCGCTGCCAGTTATGCTCGCCTGCTGTCTGCTCAGCCTTTTAGGCACGGTACACGCCGCCATCGTCAACGACGCCTACCGCTATGACGATAACTTCAACGACAACAACGGCATCGATGCCAGCACCACGGGCTTCGCAAATCTTGGCGGATCGCAGGTTGCAAAAAACAAAACCAACACGCTGGTATCAAGTTGCTTCAGCCTGCCTCCCCCGGTTAACGGGGCGTTCGACGGATGGTCGTTCGCCGAGGTAGTGATCGACAATCTAGACCTTGTGCAGACCAACAGCCTGCATGTGGAATCCTGCGACGGCACGATAGACTACCTGACAGTTAATCCCGTCGTCGGCACCAATGCCTTTGATCTATCGTCGAACATACCCGCCAGTACAGTGAAGATTCGTTTGCGATGGCAGGTAACCTATCAGGGCAACGGGGGTTTACGCACGGCAGCTATATCGAACTGGCGGGTACTTGGCACCGCCAGCGGCGTGACCCAATTGATGATCAGCCCGTCAACCACGGCGGCCAGATCTAACTCCGACATCACATTCACACTAGGACTGACCTCAGTCAGCGCGACAACAGCCAACCCGGTACTGCACATTGACCTGAACGCTATAAATGGCACACCCGACGCCGGTATCGCCGGCGTCGGACTGGCCACTGATGCCACGGTCTGCTACGACACCAACTCGGATACAGTCGCTGGACAACCAGCCAGTGAATGCAAGCGCTACCGACCGCTTGAGCTCGTCAGCGCCGGTAATGGCACCTCTGGCGAGCCCCCTGATCTGAGCGGTTTGTCGCAACCCGCCCAACAACCGGTAACAAACGGCATGACCGATGGTGTTATCCGCTGGCAACTACAGAATCTGCCCGATGGCTATTCAGGATCTATAGCGATCAATCTGCATATTCCAAAGGGGTATATTGACGGAAAAACGGTGGCGATAGCAGCGACCCTGGATTTTGGTGAACACTCTGCCGATGGCGCGTTCAACAATCTGCAATCCGTCAGTAGTCAGAGCCCGGCCGTAAGCGTTGCAAGTGACGCATCGGCGTATCTGCGGCAGTGGTCACCCATCGGTAATATAGCCCCTGGCGTCGAGAATATTTACGATAACTTCTACGTACGCAACAGCGCTGATCAGAACAGCCACCCCTCTGATTATGAAAATATAGAAGTTGTGGTACAAGCACCAGCCAGCAGCACTTGTGTACCGACATTTCGCAGTGCTACTCAGCATATACGCTATGGCTGGCCGGCTAAAATCAGCAAACCTGCCGTGGGCGCGCCAATGGATACCAACGCACTGACGGTGACCTTCTTTCGCGCCTCGTACGTAAACGATAGCAGCAACGCAAGGGTTCGCGTTTACTCGGACGCTCCGGCCACATGCGCCGACGGTACACGAGTGCGCATGCGTGCAACCGGCACAGCAGACTCGCCTGCCATGAGCAGCACCAGCACGCTGACTCATAACGTGGTTTTCGAGGCCTGTCGCAGCGGCTACAACCACCTGCATCGGGCGCAATCGGGCTTGCTGGTCAGCAACGACTATGCACCGTGGCCGGCATGGCCCGAATACTATATCAACAACGGCAGCGTGCGGCCCGGTGAGTATATATCGACCTGGTCGCCCTATGGTGATTCCAGCTATAGAACGCACACAATCGTGCTTGATAAAAGCTATGCGATAATAGACGTGCCACCATCGGTGACCTTTCACGGCTACCGGACTCGCAGAAAAGAGGATACAGATTCCAGTATCGTTTTTTTTAAAGATCCACTCGGCACCGCACCGCTACCCACCGATGCAGCGTTCAATAACAACTTTGATCCGGCACTGGAAAATCCGGCCCCCGGTTGGTACCCGGTGGAGCAAAGCTGGAGCGGCCCGTTTGACAGCTACACCGGGACATCAGCTGATGACACCAACGACAGGGCGGTACTGGGGCCATCTACACGATTGCTGGTGGTGAAGACAAATGACAATACGTCCTCGGGCGCCAGTGACTACGGACTACTGCGCACGCAGGCCGTGTGGCGCGTGTGTGACGGCAGTTTCGGCTGCGCCGCGCCAGCTGATGGCACACAATTAACGGTTACTGGCACCACCTTTACCTACCAGCAGATTCAAACACCGCACGCACGCCAGTGCGTCAGCATGAACGGCTACCGGACCTATGTGGAATCAAAATCTTTCCCGCGTGTTTATAGCTGGGCTGAACAGCAGAATGTTCAGGCCGGAGGAGTAGCCAGCGTTATTTTGAATCCGCACAACAGCAATGCGGCATCGCAGTATGTTGATGGCAAATGGTCATTCGATCTGTCTAACATTGCAGACAATATAGATCTGGATAACATAACCGGCGAGGTACTCACCAGTGGGTTGAATCTGCCTGCCGCCAACCAGAACATACCCGGGCAATCCTGCCAGCTGAACGACATCCAGTTCCGTGCGCCGGGTACCGCCCACCCGATAGCCTATTGGGAGGTACCGCCGCGGTGTCAGTTGCCAAACGGCTGGGGATACCAGCTTGGCAACAACACGGCTCAGGACAACTACACGCAAAGCTATCGCTTCAAGCTGAATGTCCCGGTGAAAGCCACCACAGCCGCAGGTACCGTGCTGGATTTTCAGGCACAAATACGCCGCAACGATCTCAGTGCGACCGGCGCCGACAATGCCGTGAATACATCGCGCTGGAATGCGGGAAACTACCAGGCGATTACCCCGATCACGGTGCTCGAGACGCCATCCGCTACCGCCACCAAAAGCGGTCCGTCGGGATGGCCGATCAATGCCACTTTCAGCTACGGAATCAGCGTTGCCAACAAAGGCAACACACCACTATACGGCTATTATCTGGTTGATCGACTGCCCCGAACCGGTGTTAACGGCAGTGAGTTTACGCCGCTATACGGCAGTGTTTACATCGACCTGCCGCCCGGCCAGGCGGTGCTGGAAACCAGCGTCGCCAGTACCTGTCACAGTGACCCGCTAAACACCACATGGATCCCCGTATCATTGATCGCCAGTAGTCGCAGCGGCTTTCAAAGTGAGAGTGCCGCACTGGCGTCCGACACGCAATGCCTGCGCTTCAGGCGTGCGCCAACCGCACCGCCGCTAATGATCGGGCAAACCATCAACCTCGCACTCGACATGGGCATACCCGACAACCTGTCTCTGTCTGGCAAGTCGATCCATAACAAAGCCTTGATCGGTGTAACCGATCTGTTCGGTGGCACCAGCAACATCAGCAGCTCGGAAACCGCTTTGGTGACCACCACCGTCGATGGTTCTATTGTACTGGGTGCAACAAAGTCCGCCGGGGGTGCACTCGACTTCCCCGGCCAGATCAACTGGACACTGGGCTACTTCAACGCATCGGGAACAGACGCACTGAATGTCAGTGTCATTGACCACCTGCCCGCTTCACTGCGCTATACCGGCCTTGCCACTGCGTTGCCCGTCGGTGTGACATGCAGCAATGGCAATGCCGGTGATTTGAACGGTGACGGTATCACAGACTGCAGCATCATCAACACCAATGCCGACGGCAGCGGTGGCACCCTGGAATTTACCATCGCCACCCTGTTAAAAGACGATGGCAACCCGGCAGGCGGCAGTGATCAGGGTGAACTGGGCATCTGGACCGAGTCACTCAGCAGCACCGTCACCAGTAACTGCCTGCTGGTGGTTCCAGCCAGCGGCGTCGCCGGCAATACCTGCGCGGACGGACAATTATCGGGCTTTACGGCCATCAAGTCTCAAGTGGTCGCTAATGATCGCGCAGGGACGGCGCCCCCGGTCTATTTCGGCGAAGAAATTCGTTATCTGATCACGGTGCAAAACACTGCTGCCACAGCGCGCTATCTATGGCTCACTGATCAGCTACCGGTGCAGACTACCTATCAACCCGGCAGCTTGCGCATCGACGGCGCTGCCGCATCTGACTCCCTGATTAATAATGGCAAGCTGCGCTATATCTCGACGCTTGCCTTGTTGCCGGGGAGCCAGATCACCTTTGAATTTCTCGTTAACGTCAGCAATAACATTGCTGGCTCTACGGTACAGAACTTTGCGGTGGCGATGTTTTGCGATAGCCGGCTAGACACTGACAACTGCGATGGTGCGCAATTAACCAATACGGTGTACGCAGAAATCGCTGGCAGTAAAATCAGCGGTACCGTGTTTACCGATAATGGTATCGGGGGCGGCATTGCACACAATGGATCAGTCGATGGCACCGAAGCCGGTTTGCCAGAGGTGACAGTGCGACTCACCGATGCCGCCACCGGAACATTGATTACCAGTGCCAAATCAGACACTGCAGGCAGCTATGACCTCTATACAAACTTCAACGCTTCTGCACCGCTTACCGTCGCAGTGGAGGTCCCCAATCATTGGATTCCTGTATCAATCGCCGCTGGCGACACGGGTGCTGTTCCGCCACAACCCACAGACACGCAGTTGAGCTTTACACCCGCCTCATCGATAAGCAGTTATCAGGGTCTGGACTTCGGTCTGGTGCAACGACCACAGTTGCAGGAAAATACCCAGGTCACAGCCACGCCTGCCCAGTCGCTGCTGATCGCCCATCAGTACCAGATCACCACCGCAGGCCGGCTTGAGTTTGATCTTAGTGACGCACTTGCCACGACACCTCTGCCGGGTCTGCAGATCACCATATTTCACGACCACAACTGCGATGCCACACTCGACGCCACCGACCTTGAAGTGAACAGCATCAGCGTCACCGCCGATTCTGCAGCCAGCCTGTGCCTGTTGCTATCGATCAATACCCCCGATTTGCTCAGCACAGACATCGACCTGGTCCTACCTATCCACGCCGACCTGCAACTGAGCGACGATGCGGCCACCGGCCATGGAGTCACCGAGCGCACGACTGTCATAGATACCGTCAGAATTATCCTCGGTGAGGCAAGTCGGCTCGACCTGACGAAATCAGTGCAGAACATCAGCCGCGACACGCCAGCGGCTACCGCCAACCTGGGATTACCCGGTGATGTGTTGCAATACAACATTGGCTTTCAGGTGCTCGGCGCAGGCCCGGTGACTGACGTCTACATTAACGACAGTACTCCCGCATACACGCGCCTGAACCAGCCACTGAGGTGTCCGGTGTCACTCAGCGGTTGCACCGTCGAAATACCCGCCAGCGGCCAGAACAACGCCGGATACAGCGGTCAGTTGCAATGGCGTATCGGCCACGAACTCAGCGCAGGCAGCCACGGTAGCCTGCAGTTTACGGTGCTGATCGACTAACGATCCTCTCTGGCGTGCGCGCTGCAATACGCACAAGCATCGTTTGCACGGGCAGTCAATGGTCCCGACGAAGCTGGTAATAACAGAGTGAGCTTCAACCGGATGTCCGGAATCTTTTATCGGCGCTGGTGGGCGCTGGTGGGCGCTGGTGGGCGCTGCAGGGTTTCGCGGGCGGCCATTCAGCAGTCTTACGCTTCAGACCGCAGCACTACGCAATACACTTAACGTTGTATCGAATCCACCAGAAAACCAGTTACACCTAACGGCACCGGTAACAAAGCACCACTGTGGAAATTGTAGTCATCATTCCGCCAGCCACTGCAATCACCAACCGGTGTTATCACCAGGCCCACGGCAGCAGCCGGTAAACCGCCTGCTGGCGAATTGGTTTACAATCCACTCTTGACCACACGTTGAAGATCTCCATGGCAAATGCGCTGTATGACGCCCTGTTTGCACCCCAGGCGTCCAATGAAAATAATTTTCTGACAACGCCGGACGCAGACGGTGAGCAAGCGTTGAGCTACGCGGGCTTCATGCAACTGGCTGCACAATATGCCGGTGCTCTTACGCAGCTTGGTGTGAAGCCCGGCGACCGTGTCGCCGTACAGGTCCATAAGTCAGTGAACGCGCTTGCCGTCTATGCCGGGTGCGTGCAGGCTGGTGCTGTTTTTCTGCCGCTGAATACCGCCTACACCGCCCGCGAAGTAGCCTACTTTGTGGGTGATGCAGAGCCCGCCGTGCTGCTCTGTGATGCTCAGGCAGAAGCGGCGTTGCAATCGGTGGTGGCCAACACCGGGTGCTCACTGCAGACACTCAATGCTGATGGCAGCGGATCCGTCAGTGAACTGGCCCGGACTCAAGCCACGCAGTACGCAACCGTGTCCCGATCAGCCGATGATATCGCTGCCATTTTGTACACCTCCGGGACCACCGGACGCTCAAAAGGCGCAATGCTCACGCACGACAATCTGCTCTCCAATGCACTGACGCTGGTCAGTTACTGGAAATTTACCAACGACGATACCTTGCTGCATGCGTTGCCGATTTATCACACCCACGGTCTTTTTGTTGCCTGTAATACCGTGCTGCTGGCTGGTGCTTCAATGATCTATCTTCCAGCCTTTAAGACCGATACGGTTCTGCAGCAGCTGCCACAGGCCACCGTCATGATGGGGGTTCCCACGTTCTATACCCGCTTGCTTGACGACCCCGGACTGAATCGCGACACCGTGCAGCATATGCGGCTTTTTGTCTCTGGCAGTGCACCATTACTGGCAGAGACGCACGAAGCATTTGAACAGCGTACCGGTCACCGTATCCTCGAGCGTTACGGCATGACCGAAACCAACATGAATACATCCAACCCGTATGATGGCGACCGCAGGGCCGGGACGGTCGGCTTTCCACTGCCGGGGATTGAGGCAAAAGTCTGTGATCCTGACACCGGCGACGAGCTCGCCCCCGGTGAGATCGGCATGCTGCAGGTGCGCGGTCCAAATGTATTTTCGGGTTACTGGAGAATGCCGGAGAAAACCGCCGAAGAATTAAAAGCCGATGGTTTTTTTATCACCGGTGACCTCGCTACCGTCGACCAGGACGGCTATATACAGATTGTCGGGCGCGACAAAGATCTGATCATTTCCGGAGGGTTCAATATCTACCCTAAAGAGATCGAGTTACTGCTGGACGAACAGGCAGACGTCCTCGAGTCCGCCGTGGTCGGAGCGCCACACCCGGATTTTGGCGAAGGTGTGGTGGCGCTGCTGGTAGCCAAGCCAGGCAACAGTATCGACGTTGAGTCAATTCGTCAGGTGGTGTCAGACGCCCTGGCAAAATTCAAGCAACCCAAAGTCTACCGGATCGTCGAAGAGCTCCCGCGCAATACCATGGGCAAGGTACAGAAAAAACTGTTACGAGAGACAGTACAAACTACTTTCACAACAAAGTAACTGCACTCGGCCGGCTAACCGTGACGGTGACAATTAACGCTGCACGCCGGATTTCGGTCCGGCTGACGCAACACCCGAAAAACTCCAGCCGCCTGCCCTCAATACAACAGGCAGCTGGTTGAAAGCTCACCACGCGACTCAGACGGCGACCAGGCCGGGGTCTGATCACTCATGCAGTGGCAAACTCACAACGATTTCAAGCCCACCTGTTGGATGGTTACTGGCTTCTATCGCTCCCTGGTGCGAGAGAATTATTCCTCGCGTAATCGCCAACCCGACGCCGTGCCCCCCATTAGTGCCATTGCTACTTTCTGTACGTGCGCCGTCTGCGCGGAAAAAAGCATCAAACAGCTTCGGCAGCGACTCTTCAGGGACTCCCGGCCCCGAATCGCGGACCGACACCGTCAGTGACCCACCAGTACGGGTAATCCTGACATCAACCGACGAATTCTCCGCCGTATAGCGCATGGCATTGCGGATGATGTTTTCGCTGGCACTTGTCAGTTGCTCGCGATCAGCAGTAATCTGAATCTCTTCAATTTCTGCACTGCAGGAAATCGTTACGGACTTTCCCTGCGCGCTGTATTCGAACTCGGCATCCGCGGCTATGTCTCTCAACATCGAAACCACCGGGACGGGTTGCAGATGCAGTGTGTTAGCGCCACTTTCAAGCCGTGCTAACGTCAATACCTGACCGATTAATTTGTCCAGCCGTTCGATTTCGGTGTGGAGACGCGCCAACTGTGGCTGCGCTCCGCTGGAGTTGTCTTCAGCCAACGTCACCGCAACCTGCATTCGGGCCAGCGGGGTGCGCAATTCGTGTGAGATATCACGCAACAGATTACGTTGTGATTCGAGCGTCGCATCGAGACGCTCTGCCATAATATTAAACTCGTGACCCAACTCCCCGACGACATCCCGCCTGGCGGCAATCACCTCACTGACACGCGCCTTGCGCTCGCCACTGGCGAAGCGACGCACAAACATTTGAAGTTTGCGCAATGGCTGTGTGATGTAAGCCGCTACCAGCAAGCTGGTCACTGCGATGGCAATCAACAGTATTGGCAGCAGATAGCGTTGCGGCCCCTTGGCCCCCCCGCCCTTAGGCGGCATCATGCGCACAATAAATCTAAAAGTCACTCCGGCATCGTTATCAATCTCCATCGCGCGAACGTGCACTACTTTGGAGCGAAAGCGATGGCTTGACTGCGAGGGATACTCCGTTACGTGGGGAATTCTGCTTTTGACAGCATAGCCACTCGGCAATAACCTGTCGTTTTGAGTCAGTAGATAGACGGTCGCACGATGCTTTCTTCTGGTCTCAGCGTAGAACGCTTCCAGAGTGCCGTTGGCGTGCGCGCCGACTGCCGCTTCAGCCAACTCTTCGATCGGGAAGTGCGGTCGACCATCCTCATTTTGCAACAATGGCGGCAGGAAGTACCCAAGCACGAAGACGCTGGCGTTCACTGACCAGATCAGCAGAAATATTTTCCAGAACAGACGATGCACTTAAACGGCCCCGGTTTCTGCACCTTGATCCACCGCATACATATACCCGATCCCTCGTATTGTCTTTATTCGCTGCCCGCCGGTTGCGGCCTGGCCGAGTTTTTTTCGCAGGTTGCTGATGTGCATATCGACACTGCGGTCGAATAGTTCGAGCTTGCGCGCCAGGCCTTTTTCGGTGAGTTCTTCTTTGGTAACAATGCTACCGCTCTTTTTCAGCAGCGCGGCCAGCATGTTGAACTCCGCCATGGTCAGGGTGATCGCATTGCCCGCCTGGCTCACCGAGCGGTCAGCCAAATTCATCACCAGATCACCCACTTCAATCATTTGATCGGATTCATCGTTGCCGACAGGCTCGACCCGGCGCAGGATCGCACGTATCCGGGCCAGCAACTCACGTGGATTACAAGGCTTGGGCAGATAGTCGTCCGCGCCCATCTCCAGTCCCACAATGCGGTCGACATCCTCACCGCGTGCTGTCAGCATCAACACCGGCACCTGACTCTGTTGGCGGATCACTCGCAGTGCTTCAAAGCCATCCATGCGCGGCATCATGACATCAAGGATAACCAGGTCGATGTGCTGGCCCGGCAGTGCTTCGACAGCACTTTGACCATCCATCACCTGCGTTACCTGAATGGACTGTGATCGAAGGTACTCTGCCAGCAGATCTGAGAGCACTTCGTCGTCATCGGCCAGTAGTATATGTGACATTACATCTCCATGCGTGATGTTGCCGTTAATCGAGTGTTTTGCCACGGGTTTATTAAGCGGGAGTTGAGTCTCACAAAATTACAGGCAGACGCTCCGCGGTACAACGCTCAAACAGCAGGTAAGCGTATTAACATGAAGGCAGCACCGCCATAGTATTTACGCCTCTTTTACATACTTCGACCAATAAGTCGCGTGCTTCAGGCACCCGGGACGTCTGCCTGTCAGTAAAAGCATGGAAAGCACCTTCACAAGCGATTAGAATTAGCCTGCTTCGCCTGGCGTTATTTTTCTCCCCGCCACCTTCGCAATGCACAACACTATACATCGGAATTAATGCCTACTTTCACCCCCGGACAACGCTGGATCAGCGACGCCGAGACCGATCTCGGCCTCGGCACAATTCTAAAAACCGAACACCGACTCATCACCATCGTCTACATGGCCAGTGGTGAAATTCGAACCTACTCCGCAGAGACAGCGCCGCTGACACGCGTCATTTTCGGCGTGGGGGACCGCATAAAAAGTGCTGACAAGCGCGAGATCATCGTCACTGCGATTGAAGATGTCGACGGCCTGGTGGTTTATTACGGCACCGCCGAGGATGGCGCTGACACCACCCTCAGCGAAACCCAACTCGATAACTTCACTCAGTTTAACCGGCCATCCGATAAGCTGCTTAACGGACAGTTCGACCGCGAACGCCGCTATCACATTCGCCTGCAAACCCGCGAGATGCAACAGCAGCTGGTACGCTCACCGGTGTTTGGGCTGTGTGGTGCACGTGCCGAACTCATCCCGCACCAGCTCTACATCGCCAGTGAAGTCTCCAGCCGCATGCGACCGCGGGTGTTGCTGTCCGACGAAGTCGGCCTGGGAAAAACCATCGAGGCCGGGCTGATTCTGCACCGGCAACTGATGCACGGCGCGATCAGCCGGGTACTGGTGATTGTGCCAGAGGCGCTGCTGCACCAGTGGCTGGTTGAGATGCGACGTCGCTTCAACCTGCGCTTCAGTATTGTCGATGAAATGATCTACGCCGAATCACTTGATTCAGCGACCGAAGGCAACCCGTTCCTCGACCGACAACTGGTTCTGACCACATTGCCGTTTTTATTGTCTGACCCGAAAATCCAGGAACACGCTGTGCAGGCAGGCTGGGACACCCTGATTGTCGACGAGGCACACCACGTGGTGTCCGATATTCACAACGGTGACAACAGCACGGACAGCCATTCAAACTATGACTGCGTTGCACAACTCGCCGCGGCCATTCCATCGCTACTGCTGTTAACGGCAACGCCTGAGCAACTCGGCAACAGCGGTCACTTTGCACGCCTGCAGTTACTCGATCCGCACCGCTTTCCATCGCTCGATCAGTTTCGCGATGAAGAATCCGGCTTCCGTGAGTTGGCCGATCTAGCCAGTGCGCTGTTAAAAGAGACAAACCTCACGGAGCACCAGCAAGCCAAACTTGACACACTGGACGTTGATACCTCCGATCACATCAGCACAGTTAATGCACTGATCGATCATCACGGTACCGGCCGGGTGATGTTTCGCAACACCCGCAGTGCAGTCAGTGGTTTTCCGCAGAGAATTGCCGAACCCTACCTGCTGAAGTCAGGCAAGATCAGTGACTGGCTGGGTGAAAAAATTACCGAACTGGCGCCAAGCAAACTGCTGTTGATCTGCGGTTCGATCGACCAAGTCGAAAAACTCAGCGAGCAACTTCGCACCGGCTTTGGCATACATGCAGCCGTGTTTCACGAAGACATGTCGATAGTCGAGCGCGACCGTGCTGCCGAGTACTTTGCCGACGATGAATCCGGCAGCCAGATATTACTGTGCTCAGAGATCGGCAGCGAAGGTCGCAACTTCCAGTTCCTGCACCATATGGTTCTGATCGACCTGCCCGATAACGCCGATCTGCTTGAGCAACGCATCGGCAGACTCGACCGCATCGGTCAGACGCATACCATCAATATCCTGCTACCTTACCTGTCCGGCAGCCGCGACGAATTTCTGCAGCGCTGGTATCACGACGGATTGAACGCGTTTGAGCAAACCTGTCAGGTCGGGCAGATTGTCCGCAATGAACTCCAGCAGCGCTTTGATCAAGCCTTAGCCGGCAAGTGCGACGACATAAACTCACTGATTGACGATGCCTCTGCGCTTGCACTGAAACATCGTGAAAAAATAGAACAAGGCCGCGACCGACTGCTCGAGCTAAGCTCACACCGTGACTCAGTATCGACGCCACTGATCGAAGAGATCGTTTACTACGACACCGACAACACGCTAAAAAAATATATGGATCAGGCACTCGACAACCTTGGCGTCGAAATCGAAGACCAGTCCGCGCATTCCTACATTATCACCCCGGGTGAGCACCTGGCCGTCAGTGAGTTTCCGGGGCTGCCGGAAGACGGTGCCACCATCACCTACAGACGCCACGTGGCACTGGCCCGTGAAGATGTGGAGTTTTTGTCCTGGGAGCACCCGCTGGTACAGACCGCGATGGACCAGATCATCTCAGGAGGATTTGGCCAGGTACTGGTTGGAGCCATGCAGAATGAATCACTCCAGCGCGGCAGCGTGCTACTGGAAGCGCACTACGTCTTTGACTGCCCGGCCCCTAAGTCTCTGGCGGTAGAGCAATATCTCGACGGCGAATTACTGCGCGTGGTACTTAGCGAAACCTGTGAGAACCTGACGGAAACATTCTCCCACGAAGATCTCGACGAAGCGTTTCACGCCATCAAAAAGCCGCTGGCCAAGCAACTGATTTCCGTCAAGCGCCCGCAACTTCAAAAACAGCTGACCGAGGCCGAACAGATCGCTAATTCGGCGGTCGACGAGCTCAAGGTAAAAGCATCCACTAATGCACAGCTTGCTCTGGGTCGCGAGCTGGAACGACTGGAGCAATTGTCAAAGCGCAACAAATCTGTGCGCGCCGATGAACTGGACGGATTGCGAACGCGACTTGAAGAAACACTACGGGCTATATCACAATTGCGTTGTGTGCTGGATCTGGTTCGGGTTTTTGGAATTGCATGATCAAGGCATACCGCACGCATAGACTCTATAGCGGGATCTCAACACTATGAAAATTATTTCTTTTAACGTCAACAGTCTGCGACTCAGATTCCATCAACTCGAAGCGTTGATAGAAAAACACGAGCCAGACATCATCGGGCTGCAAGAGACCAAAGTCCCTGATATTGATTTCCCGCTGGAACAGGTCTGCGACATGGGCTACCACGTCGAATTCCACGGACAAAAAACACACTACGGGGTTGCGATGTTATCGCGACTGCCCTTTAAATCAGTGATAAAGGGCCTGCCGGGCGATACCGAAGATTCACAGCGGCGTTTGATCACCGGCACATTTGAAACAAAACAGGGCAACGCCATAACCGTCATTAACGGTTATTTTCCAAACGGCGAAAAGCGTGATCACCCGACTAAATTTCCAGACAAGGAAAAATTCTACGCCACACTTACCGCACACCTTAACTCAGATTATAAAAACACCGATGCTATTGCGGTTATTGGCGATTTCAATATCTCCCCTGTCGACGAAGATATCGGCCTTAGTGCGGACCGCAAAAAGGCGTGGCTTCGCAGCGGACACGTAAGTTTTCTCCCCGAAGAAAGAGAATGGCTGGCCACCTTGCAGGCCTTTGGCCTTGATGATACTTACCGGGTAAAGTACCCCGATTCCACCGATTACCTGAGCTGGTTTGATTACCGCACACGCGGCTTCGAACGCGAGCCCAAAAGCGGCTTGCGCATCGATCACCTGCTGACCACCAAACCGCTCACCGATGTACTTATTGACAGCGGGATGGACTACGACATCCGCGGCATGGAAAAACCCTCTGACCATTGCCCGGTCTGGAGTGAATTTAACTACTGAGATCCGCCCGCGTGTCGCCGCAGGCACGGGCTAGCGCCCATCCAGAAACAAGCGCTACTGCGTACCACTCAGGCACGCAATCTTTTGCCGACCACAGGTAGTTACTTAAGAACAACTAAGCGCCTACCTGTGGTAGGCAAAATCTCACGCACGTGAATGATCCTCGCGACACCCTGTTTCTGGATAGGCACTAGCTATTGCAGCCCTACAGTTTGTATTCCGACCGCAACCGTCAGGCAATATTCAACGCAGTCAGGCTGTGCGACCCTGCATCTGTAAGGACACCCTGCCCGACCACAATGGCGGATACCTGACCCTGCAGGTGGCTGACCGAGACCGCCATCGCGGTCGCGGTGGTTACTTCTTCTTTTTCTCGTCATCACCATCAGGTATGACCGCCCCGACAGCCGCTGTCGTTCCTTTCACGGCCAGCTTACCGGCACCGATGGCAGTACTTGCCGCAGCATCAACAACCGCGATCGCTGTACAACCCCCTGCGCCCAGCAGGGATACACCAAGAATGACTGCAAGCAGTTGTTTTTGTTTCATATCTATTACCTTCATTGATTTTAAACTCTGCAGGTAACAGGCGGCACTACCCGCCAACCCTTTAACCGTGCGGCGGCGGTGTCTACAGTCAGACCGGCAATCACGCTACACTGCGCGGACAAAAACACAGCGACGACAGGACTCCGTATGACATCACCGTTACAACCCCAGGTTCTGGACATACTCGAGAGGCTGACAATTGAGTACCGCGCCATCGACTGCGATCCGACACTCGCTGATACCGCCGATTTCTGTGCACAGTATGGCTACTCACCGGATCAATCGGCCAATGCGCTGGTGGTAGGCTCAAAGAAAGGGGAACCGACCTACGCCTGCTGCCTGGTCCTGGCTACCTGCCGGCTCGACGTCAACAAAACCGTAAGGAAAAAGCTGGGGGTGAAAAAACTGTCCTTCGCCAATCCTGAGATCACCAAAGAGCTGACCGGTATGGAACTGGGTGGCGTGACCCCCATTGCACTACCGGCGACGTTGCCACTGTGGATTGACAGCAGGGTAATGGACTGCGAGCAGATCATTATTGGTGGCGGTAATCGCTCATCGAAGATTCTCATGCCACCGGCCGGATTACTGAAGCTGGCCAATGTGGAAGTGGTGGAAAATCTGGCCAATCCTGTACCGACTGAATAGCAGCCGCCCCGGACTTCGAGGCGTCATAACAGACGCTAACCGGCCGCTACAGTGCCCGCGACCGGACCAGCGCTAGCTCACCCGTGCTGAGAATTTACCGGTGGCCGAGGTTACTTTAATCTTTTCACCGGCTTCCAGGTATTCAGGTACTTGCAGGATCAGACCGGTCGCTGTGGTCGCCGATTTCGTTCGACCGGTTGCACTTGCGCCCTTGATCGCGGGATCAGTTTCGACAATTTCCATTTCAACAAACTGCGGTAATTCTATACCGGCTATCTGACCGTCTAGCAGCAGTGCGTAGATGCCTTCCATGCCTTCTGTCAGATAGTCGGTCTGCTCTTCGAGATCCTCCGCATTGAGCGCGTACTGCGAGTAGTCATCCATATTCATGAAGTTGAAGGTATCACCGTCGCGATACGAGTACTGCACTGCAAGACGCTGACAGTCGGCATCGCGCAGGAAGTCTTCCCCTTTGAACGATTCATCGCGCTTTTGCTTTGTCTTCACATGGAAAAAACGCACTTTATAAAGCGTTGAGGCCCCTCGCGAAGATGGGCTTTTGGCCTCCAGCTGCTTTACCGACCAGGGCTCACCATCGATCTCGACGACCTGACCTTTTTTCAATTCGCTTGCTTTCGGCATGGCTCTCACCCTCACTGTCTGTACCCTGCTGGTCCGCAGCGTACAAAAAGCCGGAATCATACCTGAAATTGACCTGCTGCCGCAGGCCTGTGCGGCACTTTTCGCTCACACATCAGCAGCAAGGCTGCCGACAGGCGTGAGCTGGCGCTTGCTTCAACGCGTACAACGGGGAAAGGTTCAGGGGCAGAAATTACCGCGACGGGCAATCTGATCTGCAGCTCACCGGCAACTCTAGCCGTCGGGAGAATCGCTGATCGAGCTGTATTCAGAACTGCTGATCGGGCCGATCAGGGTAAAAGAGAAAATACTGACCGCCGGGCGCCATTTAACAATGGCCGAGCGAGCCCCGGTGGTAAACAGTGCCGATTTTTTTAGGCTTTCTGCTGGCATCTCATTACTGACGATGCGTCGCTTGACGTACGACCGAAGCCACTGAGGGGCCATGCCGTTATGCAGAAACTCCATAAACATATCCTGCAAAATGACCTCTTCCGCCGGATAGCCGTGTCCGTCATAAAAAGCCAGAGCAAACAGTTCAAATTCTGTCATTTCGAACCGGGCAGCCAAAACATTCAATTCTTCGGAATCCCGACTGGTTTCGCTGTAAATCAATGTTTAATCTCTCGTCCGGTACCCATATTCGCTGAACCATGCAGCAAAGAGCATGCACACACGACCCGTCTCGATAAGACTGAGCGGCACCCGCCTGAAATACTTTATCCGACTGTGACCGACTCGCACTTGTGTGCCTCCGGTTTTCATCCCGGTTGCAATTCCGGCCATCCTGGCATGCCACCTCGACCGGGTGTGCGGTTACAAGCGTGCAGCGGCAGAGAAGTTACAGACTAAGCAGATAAATCGGACTGAGCCAGTTTGTCGATGATCGGACAGTCCGGACGCGCATCGCCGGAGCACTCGGTGACAAGCACCGCCAGGCTCTCACGCAATGATTCAAGCTCAGCTATTTTGCGATCGATTGCGTCAATTTTCTCTGTGGCAATGGCTTTGACATCCGCGCTGGCACGGTCTTTATCTTCGTACAAAGACAAAAGCTGCCGACATTCATCAATGCTGAACCCAAGTACTCTTGAGCGCTGTAAAAACTGCAGTCGCCGAACATCTAACGCCGAGTAGCAGCGATAACCGTTATCACTCCGCTCCGGCTTCACCAGGCCGATTTCTTCGTAGTAGCGAATTGTTTTTGTCGATAACCCTGTTTGCTTTGCCACCTTGCCGATAATATTCAACTGCTCTTCCGTCCGTATAAATCGGTGGTTTCAATCACGACGTCGCACACGTTAGTGACACGCTTTGCCCAAGGCTTTCAGACGCCAGTAGTTGTATGGCAGCGGCGCTAGAAAACCCGCCAACAACATAATTGGTACTACCCACCAGGTGAGCATGGCACCACCGGTCATCAGCACGTCGACTATATTCATCGCCGATTCCATCGCGATCATAGAAATCAGCGACATGCCGCAGGCCGTCTTAAACGCCGAACGAAATTCCATCTGACGCGACAATATCCAGGTTTCCAGCAGTATCGAGGTGATCAGCCCGTTGATGATCGCCAGCACCATAATCGCTGCAGTGGGCCAGGGTATGCCGGATAACTGGAAAAACAGTATGGTGCCCATGTCACCAATGGAGCACCCCAGCAAGCACCACAGTGTGTTGACAGATGCCTGTTTCCAGGTGTGCTGGCACTGCCAGCTTATGTTTGCGATTGAAGCGAGTGTGGACATAACGATCGACTGCCGCGACTGAGATCTTATAACTTATATGGCTTCCAGTCACTGGAAGGTCAAGATCTCCGATGAAAATCAACGACTGCGCCGGTAATCACTCCGGTCGGTGCCAGGACTACTCCCCTTGCAGTGAAAAAAACACGCCCCCGCTCCAGACCCCGGTCAGCCCGTTATTCTCGCAAACCAGTTCGGCAAGCTGATAGTACACTGGCCGTGAAAGGCGGGCGGGCAGACGATCCCTGACCATTACGTAGGGGGCAGCCTGCTCGCCTTGTTCTTCGATCCACAACCGGTGCCCGGTGCCAGCCGTGAACTGACTGCCAACGTTGTCAGTAAAGGTAAGCTGCTGCTGCTCTGCAGCGCCACTGACATCCATCAACAGGGCCTTGAAAGGTACGTCCTCTACAGAGATAGCAAGCTTCTCTTGCGGGGTAACCAGAAAATACCGCTCGCCGTCACGACGCAGGATTGTTGAGAACAGAGCAACCATGCGCTGACGTTTTATCTCACTGCCGTTGTAATACCAGGCACCGGCGTGATCAATGCGCATGTCGATTTCGCGCTGCACCGACGGATTCCAGCTCGCCACCGGGGGTAACGCCCTGTCCGAGAATTGTGATACCAGTTGTTGCAGATCAAAGCTGTCGTCGATCATGAAAATACCTTTGACTTAAAACACGTGCGAGACATAATCTCTTATGCTACCACTTCGGCCTCACCTCGCCGGTGCAACTGGCAGGACACACCGCTGGTAAAAGTCAACACACACTTGCCTGGCCCACCACCGCAAAACACCGTTTAACTAAGCCCAACCGGTTAATCAGCTCCGGAATACGTATGAGTCCATTGCCTGCAAAATATCAGCGCTATGCCCGGCTCCGCCGAACATTATGCCACCATCGATCAGCCTGCTCTCTGATTGCCGGTCTGATGCTGCCAGGTAATCCTGCCCACGCCGATATACAGCTGGATGAGACCTATCACTACTATGATATCTCCGGCCAAAGCGCTGCCGAATTGCGGGACTCAATCGATGCCAATCGGCACCTGGCTACCGGCAGCAGCCGCTTCGATGCGATGACCGACTGGAACATCAAGTGGCAATACAACTATCAGCAAGTCGGCGAAACCTGCGTTATCACACGCGTTGATATAACTGTCGAGATAGATTACCGCCTGCCACGCTGGCAAGGCTCTGAGCGTGAGCGCAATCCCCGCCTTGCCAAGGCCTGGCAGCGCTACATAGAAAAGCTTCTCGCACATGAACAAATGCATGGCCAGATAGCGATCGATGCCGCCGCTGAAATTGAAGACGCCATCCACAGCGCCGATAACCCGCCAGACCGGCCACCACCCGGCAGCTGCGAGGCGCTGGAAGTTGACGCCAACGCCAATGGCATGACAATCATTGAAAAGGTTCGCGCCCGGCAGGCTTTTTTTGATCTACGCACTGATCATGGCGCTAATGACGGGGCGACCTTCCCGTAAACCAAACGTACGGCTGCCCGTTATCGCTCTGGCTTGTTCAGCTGCTCGATAAACTGCTCGATGGCACTGTCTTGGTCACTGTATTGAGCAACCGCAGCCGTTGACGACGTGCTGGCGATACCGCTTTGGCGGGCCAAGGTATTATCAATGGCCGGACTCGCCTCAACTTCAGCCTCTGCAGAGATGTTTTCATCGGCAGCCAGTTGCGCCCCTGCCTCAGCCAGCATGATAGCCCCGGCCAGCGTTGCGTGATGAACTTTGCCAGCAAATTCACCTGACAAGGCATCGGCACGGTAGAGGTCATTGATGGACTGCAAAAATGGCAGGCTTTCACAGATGGCATCGACGGGCTTACCAGCGAGCAGATCATCCTGCGTGTAGCGCTCATTTAGTGAGCGCACAATACGACGTGTCGCCGTGGCCGCTTCAATGTGTCCGGTAAAGACTAATCGGCGATGCGGCTCTCCATCAATGGACAGTAGCTGAAGACCATTGGTGGGAACATCTGCCAGCAAGGCACAGCCTTCGTAAATCATATCCAGGCCGTCAACGGTGCGCGACACCCGGTCCGGGTCCGCGGCAGACAGCCGGTCATCGTATAAATAAAGGCTGACCGTTGAGTGTGGATCAATCGCCGGTCGACTGTCGGTGTCATCAACCAGCCCAAACACGCTGGTCAATGGACCGCTGACGACCATCAGCCGACGAGCTATCGATGTCAGCTTCGCCTGTCTCTGTACAGACGTAGCCGATGACGAAGTAAGTGCAGACCAGTAAGTCAGAGTCCCAAGCGGCGTGAGATTCAGTTTGTCAGCAACGGCCTGCTGGTGACCGTTAAAAGCAGACGCCTGCTCAACGTAACGAGTGCTGGCCTCGACCAGCTGCGCCTGCGCAGCGCTCGCTTCGCTGTCGTTCGCTGCCAGCAAACGCCGGTAGCGGTTGACGGCTTCCAGCAGGCCGGTAGTAAGAATCGCACGCGATACTAATTGACTCGCACGGTGAAGTTGTATCAGCTCCATGATCGGCCGCGTCCATCAAGCTGCAGTTTTATCCTGGCCATGACTCTCTGGTATCGCTGAAAAACACAAACAATAGCAGTTCCATGCCAAGCTTTTTATTACTCCCGAGATTCCCGCCTCAGTTGCCATGCAGCGCGCAAATAGCATAATAACTGCGAGACCTAACAACAAAAAAACGGCGTATCTGACGCCGTTTTTTGTTTCGTTTCTTGCAGTTATCTTTTATCGCTGCGTGCGGTCCAGAGAAAATGCGCCATCGCGCTGACAATTTCTATTTACTTGACGCCTATTGCGGCCGCTGCAGTCAAACGCGATGGCTAAAGTGCAACGTCAGACTCATGGTCAACGCGGCAGACCTTCTGCCGCGCTGGTTTCTCACTCACTGAATGACGGTATCGACTACATGGATGATTCCGTTCTCTGATTTGATGTTGGTCTGGGTTACCCGTGACTCATTAACAAACAGCGCCCCGTCACGGATCGACAACGCCACCGACTCACCACTGGCCGTGTCCGCGCTGTTGCCAGTGAGCGACAGTGCGGTTACTTCGTCTACCTCGGCATTCGATATCACATGGGTCAGCAGGATGTTTGTCAATGTCGGTAAATCACCCAACAGAGCCGTTATGGTGTCAGCCCCGAGCTTGTCAAACGCATCATCTGTCGGTGCAAACACGGTGTAGACGGTTTTGTGATCAGCAAGCACGGCGTCGAGACCGGTTGCCTGGAGCGCTGCCACCAGCGTCGTGAATCGGCCATCCGCAACCGCCAGATCGACAACACTGCCATGCGTTTCAACAATCGCAGGGGGCAGCAACACGGTATCAATGACGTGAATGATGCCGTTCGATGCGGTCACATCTGTGGCGGTCACCTGAGACAGATTAACAAACAGATTAGCGTCGTTGATGCTAAGGGCAAATTCATCGTCGTTTGCCGCAGTGATCTTGGTACCCGCCAAACTCAATGCGGTACTGGCATCAACCGCTGAGCCCGCAACAACGTGGTACAGCAGTATGTTTTTCAAGGTATCGGGGTCGCCTAATAGTGCGTTTATGGTGTCTTCTCCCAGCTTGGCAAAGGCGGCATCCGTTGGTGCAAAGACGGTGAAACTCTGATCAGCATCAGCCAGTACCGCATCGAGCCCGGTGGTTTGCAGTGCAGCCGCCAGCGTGTTGAAGCCGGCCGCAACCGCAGTATCCACGATATTCGACAAAGCAGCTGGTTCTGCCGTATCTCCGCTGCCACCATCTGCCGGCGGTATCAATACCGCATCGATCACGTGAATTATCCCATTAGACGCCGCGATGTCTGTGGCGGAAACCCGCGACTCATTGATGAACAGATCACCGTCCTGCAACTCAAGCGCCAGCGCGTCACCGTTTGCCGCGTCGACAGTGCCACCAGCCAGGCTGATCGCTGTTTGCGCATCCACCGCATTGTCGCTTATGACGTGATACAGCAGAATATCACTGAGTCTGGCAGTGTCAGCCAACAGCGCGTCAATGGCATCGCTCCCTAGCGCGGTAAATGCCGCATCCGTTGGCGCAAATACCGTGTAGGTTTTTGACTCATCGGCCAGAGTTGCATCGAGTCCGGTAGCCTGCAACGCCGCTACCAGTGTGGTAAAACTGCCCGCCGCCACGGCTGTCTGGACAATATTTTCGGTCGCAGGAGTGTCGGCATCGCCCGATGCCCCGTCACTGTCGGGAACAACGTTCGCTACCGTCGCACCATCACAGGCGGCCAGCGCGAGCACAGATAACCCCAGCGCAATCGCCCTGATCGATGCCATTTCCTGAAGTATTTTTTTCACAATAGTCGTCCTGTTCAATTTAGAGTTTGCGGTATGTAGGCATCTTCTGCCACGGCGCAAATACTCTCATTTACCAAATGAACTGACGGTACTCTGGCAGTGACCGCACCGTGAACGCCGGACTGGATATGAGGCAACTTAAGGGGATTCATCACACTTCAGCCTCGAATCCGGCTGTCAGAAACAGCTTCTGACCGGTCGGGCGAAAGTTTCAGGGGGCAGATTGGAGTTTGGCGAGCGGTGTCTTGAGTGGCGTCCAGGGCGTTGTCTTAAACGCCCTGGGCAATCCCTGTGTTAGTGAAACACAAGGAACTGCAGGGGCAGGCACAAGGTGCGCCCGCGTCTGGATGGCTGTAGGTCAGCCTACTCTGTGTAAACCGGCGTTAATATCGTCGGGTTATCGCGGGATGAAGTACATCGCAGGACACTGAAACTTATCTGCCAGACAAGTGGACCTCAGACGATCAGGCTAAAGAGTAATTGCGCAGGCGCCAGGGTCCTGCGACAGTGGATACGATTGCAGCTCAGCTACCCGGTTCCGTTAGTCGCCGCTGTCGGCAACACCGCTTTCTCCGGAGCTGAGGATCTGCTCAAGCTTCAGTATATCGCCCGGCAACAGGTAAAGGTACAACACCAGATACTCAAGTAACTTTACCATCGAGCGCGATGTGGCATGATCCGGCTCTTGCTCTAGTTCAAACAATGCCCCGAGTTTACTGTCGGATTTGATCGCCACCGCAAGCTTGCCAAGCGGCTCTGACATATCAGCATGCTTTTCTACTTCCAGTATAGAATCTGCCAGGCCTAAATTTCGTTTATCTTCCGGAAGCAGATGGGTAAAAATAACCTCCAGAGTACGCCGGCACAACACGGCAGTAGCGGTATTATTTCCAGAGTTACAGGCATCTACCGCAGAGGTGAATGCCCGACGCAGCGGTTCCGGCACATCTGTGTCGAACGTTGTAACATCGAGAAACACATCGGGAACTGGGCGCATATAAAGCTGCATTGATGAGTCACGCGGTCTATCGATCTTCAGCTCGGTGACCCAGAAGTGCGTAAGATTTTTGCACGACGGACAGCTGCCTGTGCATGACACCACACTGCGTGGCTGATCAAAATAGTGACCCTGAGTTGTAAACACGACCTGCTCAGAACAAAAGGTACATACTGTTCCAATCGCTTTGGGTCCTTCGACCTTCACTTTGGGAATCGTTATCCATGATCGGATTCCCGTTACATCTATTTGCTTCAATTCGATCCCTCGTAGCGCTTAACGTTGACAGCAATCCATTGCCACAATTGTCACACTTGTAAATTGACCCAAACTGACCGCGTAACAGACCGTGGTTGTTCCACAACTGCAACTCAAACGCGACCCGCTAATGCAAACTCAGTTTGCTCTGAAACGCCGAAGTTGCAATCAGTATCGCACTCGATCCCGCTGCCCGCAAAACACCTGACATCAACGGTGTGATATCACGGCGCAGGCAACGTTAACTTCTACAACACAACGCAATAAACTTGTCATTGCGTCTGCCACTTCTCCGGGGATTTGTTGCAGGCTTCACGCCAGTTGAGTCAGAATTTAATTGCCCAAGCAACCAACTATGCCGATCCGCCACCCGACGCCCGTACCGGACGCCAGGTGATGTCAGGGCATCACCGTCACATCTACAGTGTTACCAGGCGTGACCTTGCGAACAGACTAAATTCATCAGGCGACTTGTTTTTTCACAGCGTAGTCTTCTGGCTCATAGGCCAGGTTTGAGGCCAGCCACTTTTCTGCAACCTCCAGTTGTATATTACGCCGCGCAGCGTAGTCCACTATCTGATCACGGCCCAGTTTACCAACACCAAAATACCGGGCCTCCGGATGAGAAAAATACCATCCGCTGACCGATGATGCCGGCCACATAGCCAACGATTCTGTCAGTGATATATTGGTGTGTTCCTCCACATTCAGAAGCGACCATAGTGCCGGCTTTTGTGTGTGATCCGGGCAAGCCGGATAGCCGCTGGCCGGCCGGATACCACGATACTTCTCACTGACTATGTCCTCATGACTTAGACACTCTTCCGGCACATAGCCCCAATAGTCACGACGCACTTTGCGGTGCAAATACTCGGCAAACGCTTCGGCGAAACGATCGCCAATCGCCTTAGCCATAATACTGTTGTAGACATCCTGTGCATCATCAAACTCGGCTACCAGCTTCTCCAGACCCAGCCCTGCGGATACCGCAAAACAACCGATATAGTCTTTAACACCGGAATCAGCGGGGGCAATAAAATCAGCCAGCGCGGTATTGGGTTTGCCAGCTGGCATGGGTGATTGCTGACGCAGTCCCGGCAGCGTCACTAAAAGATTTGAAGGGTCATCATTGGAGAAAATATCAATGTCTTCGCCATTGACGGTGTTGGCCGGAAAAAATCCAAACACACCACGTGCCGTGATCTCCGGGGAGTCAATAAAACGCTGAATCATTTTTTGAGCATCTGCAAACAACAATCGCGCTTGTTCGCCTAGTTTTTCATCGTCAAGAATACGCGGATAACGTGCGCGCAATTGCCAGGTATGGAAAAACGGCGTCCAATCTATATAGTCGACAAGTTTTTCAAACGGCATATCCTCAATGACGTGAATGCCCGGTTTATCGGGCACCGCCGGCGGGTTCGCCTGCCAGTCGGTTTTAAAGGCATTGGTACGTGCTTTTTCCAACGGCAGAAGCAGTCGCTCCTTCTTTTTGTTGTCAAACCGTTCCCTGACCTTGGCATAATCGGCGTCAAGTTCTTCGATAAACCCCGATTTGTGCTCATCACTTAATAGCTTACCGGTCACACCAACACTGCGTGATGCATCAGCCACATAGACCACGGGTTGCTGATAATGAGGTGCTATTTTTACCGCTGTGTGCATTTTCGACGTGGTCGCACCGCCAATCAGAAGTGGCAGACTGAAGTTCTGGCGTTGCATCTCCCTGGCGAAATGCGCCATCTCTTCGAGTGATGGCGTGATCAAACCCGACAGGCCGATGATGTCGACTTTTTCCGCACGTGCCGTTTCTATAATTTTTTCTGCCGGCACCATCACACCTAGATCAATGACTTCATAGCCGTTGCACTGCAGCACAACACCGACAATGTTCTTGCCGATATCATGCACATCGCCTTTCACGGTTGCCATCAATATCCGGCCATTGCTTTTGGCTTTCTGCCCGACCTTCTCTGCATCCATAAACGGCAGCAGCCAGGCGACCGCTTTTTTCATAACGCGCGCCGACTTCACCACTTGCGGCAGGAACATCTTACCCTCGCCAAATAGATCGCCGACGATGTTCATGCCGTCCATTAACGGCCCCTCGATCACCTGTAGCGGGCGATCAAACAGTAACCGCGCTTCTTCGGTATCCTCGTCTATGTGGTCAGCGATACCCTTGACCAATGAATGCGCCAGCCGCTCTACCACCGGCAGAGACCTCCACTCTTGTGTTTGCGCTTCGGCCACTGCACCGTCACCACGATAATCCTCGGCAATTTCAAGCAACCTGTCAGTCGCATCATCGCGTCGGTTAAGCACAACATCTTCTACGCGCTCACGAAGGTCAGCCGGAATATCTTCATAAATGGCCAACTGGCCTGCGTTAACAATACCCATGCGCATGCCGGCGCGGATCGCGTGATACAGAAAAACACTGTGTATGGCTTCGCGCACCGGATTATTGCCCCGAAACGAAAAAGACACATTAGACACACCACCACTGACCATCGCATGCGGCAGCGTCGCTGCAATTTCGCGGGTAGCTTCGATAAACGCCTCGCCGTAGCTGTTGTGCTCCTCGATACCGGTGGCCACTGCAAAGATATTTGGATCAAAAATAATATCCTGCGGCTGAAAGCCTACCTCATCTACCAGTAGCCGATAGGCACGCGTACAGATCCGCACTTTGCTCTCGGTACTGTCAGCCTGGCCCTGTTCATCAAAGGCCATTATGACGACAGCGGCACCGTACTGCATGCATAGTCGCGCGTGACGAATGAATTCTTCCTCGCCTTCTTTCATACTGATTGAATTCACCACGCATTTACCCTGCGCGCACTTAAGGCCAGCCTCGATCACCTCCCACTTGGAGCTGTCGATCATCAACGGCACACAGGCGATGTCGGGCTCACCGGCAATCAGGTTTACAAAGCGGATCATCGCCTCTTTTGAATCAAGCAGACCTTCATCCATGTTGATATCGATGATCTGCGCGCCGTTTTCCACCTGCTGACGAGCTACCTTCAATGCAGAGTCGTAATCCCCCTCGACGATCAATCGCTTAAAAACCGCAGAACCGGTGACGTTGGTGCGCTCACCCACGTTCACAAACAAGCTGTCCGAATCAATCGTGCAGGGTTCAAGGCCGGACAGACGGCAGGCAATATCAATCTGCGGAGGCTTACGCGGTGCGTGTTGCGCCAAGGCATCAGCAAACGCCTTGATATGCGCTGGAGTAGTACCACAACAGCCCCCGATAATATTGACAAAACCGGAGTCAGCCCACTCGACGATATGCTTCGCCATTTGCTCGGGGGTTTCGTCGTATTCACCAAACGCGTTAGGCAGTCCGGCATTCGGGTGCGCTGACACCGCGACATCCGCAATGCGCGACAACTCGGCTACGTACTGGCGTAATTCAGCCGGCCCAAGCGCACAATTGAGTCCAACCGACAGTGGCTCGGCGTGGCTGACAGAGTTCCAGAACGCCTCGGTTGTCTGCCCGCTGAGTGTACGACCTGATGCATCGGTGATGGTACCGGAGATCATAATGGGAACTTCCTGTCCGGTATCAAAGGACAGTTGCTTAAGCGCAAAAATCGCGGCCTTGGCATTCAGTGTGTCGAAAATGGTTTCGATCATCAGAATATCCGCCCCCACCTCCAACAACGCCACTGCTGATTCGCGATAGTTTTCGACCAACTGATCAAACGTCACGTTGCGAAAAGCCGGGTCATTCACATCGGGTGACAGCGATGCCGTGCGATTAGTCGGCCCAAGCACACCGGCGACATAGCGAGGCTTGTCCGGCGTGCTGTAATCATCCGCAGCGCTACGCGCCAGTCGTGCAGACTCCCGATTAATTCGCGGCACCAGATCCTCCATCTGATAATCCGCCATCGCTATGCGCGTCGCGTTGAAGGTGTTGGTTTCAATGATATCTGCACCGGCGGCCAGGTATTCCCGGTGAATCCCGGCGATTATGTCTGGCTGCGTCAGAGAAAGAAGGTCGTTATTTCCACGCAGATCGGACGGGTAGTCAGCAAACTCAGCCCCCCGGTAATCGGCCTCTTCCAGCTCATGCTGCTGAATCATGGTACCCATCGCGCCGTCTAGTAGCAGAATTCGATTACCGATAGAATCCAATAACTCTTTGTTTTTGCTTGATT
>CALKXD010000307.1 GCA_938003855.1 uncultured Granulosicoccaceae bacterium
TTCGCTGTTACGGCAGATGAGCAGAAAGCTTACCGCGCAGGGTAAACTATTTTTAACTAACATAGCCATTGGCAATCCGTTCCGTATTCAAATGGAATACCTTGGTGACTGGGTACTCATAGAGCGATCAGAAGCAGAGATAGAAAACCTGATAAAGTCAGCGCTCGGTGAAAATACACGGGTGTTGTGCCAGCGCGACAGCACCGGACTCGCGATCCTGACAACGTCGGAAATTATCAGAAACTGACCCGGGCGGGCCTGCCGGCTATATCGTTTGTCTGTAATCTGCGCTATGGCAACTGACTCGTAACAGACCGGGTAATGTTACGCGTTGGTTGCTATCGGCAAAGTGCTGCTACCATTAGATAGAGGTCAAAGCAGCGCTGACAGTGTGTTATCCAAAGCGACACCGTGGCCGCTTTACTAACCACAGGCCGTCGTTCCGCCCGCTGGCAGATGTTCTGACGAGTCGCAGATGGTCTGACCAGAGGCCGTTGTTCTAATCATAATCGTTTGCACAGTCACTGATCCCTCTACGCGGTAGTCAGTCGAGGTGTTCGGCCGTGAGCTCACGGGTCAGGAGTGACGCCTGCCTTAAAGCCACTGCCGATCTCAACCACCTGGTTGTACCGCTGACAAAACAGTAGTAAATTGTTCTGGTCGCAGTTGCTGTAGCAATGCAGAACCTATGAAGAAAACCCCACCAGTCTGGCTGGCCTACACGGCGGCCTTCTTTGGCGTATGCAGTCATGCCTCCAGTGAATTTTTCTCCAAACTCTCCGGGTTACCGGGTGTAGAAACCTCTGTCTGGCGATTCATGCTCGGTGGCACAGCATTGTTGATTGTTGCAATGTTGTCCCGTGAGACACGGCAATTGCTAACGCCGCTGCGGCAGGATTTCTGGCCAATTGTTCTGTTGTCTTTATTCGGCATGGCACTCGCACAGTTTATCTTTCATTGGTCACTCGACTTTGCCTCTGCCGTACAAGTCGCAACCATGGTAACGATAATGCCTATCGGCGTAGTCTTCGTTGCACGGATAATCGAGGGGACAAAAATCACATCGGCTAAACTTGTCAGTGGTATCGGTGCGTTTCTGGGGTGTATGTTGCTGTTAACCGATGGCTACCTCGGCCAACTCGGTGGCGACAGCAACACCTTTCGGGGTGTGTTGATGGCGCTTTGCTGTGCCATTATCGGTGCCGTGTATCTGGTGCTGGTCAAACCCTACATGCAGAAGTACGGTGCTATCCGCATGACGACCTATACCTTTGTAATGGGCTTTGTTGCGCTATGGCTGCTGGTGGGGATCATGTGGGGCAACTGGGTTAATCCATTGTCACTGACTGACCGGCCCGCAGTACAAATCGGTTCTATTCTCGCATTGGGCATCTGGAATACCTGCATTGGATTTTTATTGTGGTTCTGGGGCCTGTCCAATGTGCCGGACATCGGCCGTGGAAATTACCTGTTTTTCCTAAAACCCGTGATAGCTCTTATCCTTGCGTATTTTCTTTTATCCGAGCCCATCACCGGTACCCAGCTTGCTGCTATTGTTGCGATTACCGGGTTTGTGGCGGCTGAGATATTCTACGAGCGTATTGCCGGTGCCTTTGGCAGGAGCAATAGCGCCTGAATCAACCTGGCCTGGCTATCGGAGACCAACTTATGAATTTTGAAGGTGGATGTTACTGTGGCGAAATTCGCTACATCGCAGAAGGTGAGCCTTTGATCAAAGCGCAATGCCACTGCCGCGAATGCCAGTACCTGACAGGTGGCCACCCCAATGTCATTATCGGCATGCCGAAAGACGGCTTTCGATACACCAAAGGTCAACCCGCCAGTTTCACCCGTGACGGCCTGGAGCTTCCCCGAACGCGGGAATTCTGCGGCAACTGTGGTACGCACCTGACAACCCGTTCACCAAACCTGCCGACCGGCCTGTTTGTCAAAGTCGGCAGCATGGATGACCCGGGTCAATACGGGGTCCCCGCCATTGCTATACAAACTGCGGATGCTCAGGCATTTCACGATATACCAGAGACGGCTAAATCGTTTGAACGCTGGGCAAAGTAGCCTTTACCAACAGGCGGGTACGTTACGGACCAAGGTAACAAACAGCTCTGGCAGAATGCTTACCAGCAACATAGTGGTAAATCGGCGGGACTTTGCATTGAGTGTTTTGGACCGTTGTTG
Organism: uncultured Granulosicoccaceae bacterium; assembly: GCA_938003855.1. Taxonomy (GTDB): domain Bacteria; phylum Pseudomonadota; class Gammaproteobacteria; order Granulosicoccales; family Granulosicoccaceae. The sequence continues at coordinate 2,197 of CALKXD010000307.1, forward strand.
CCCGTGCTCAACCGGTGGCCAGGCGTTTTGCCACCTTGGCTAGAAAATCAAGTCCCTCACTAAGTTCTTCGACTTTGATGTATTCATCGGGCTGGTGTGCACGACTGATGCTTCCCGGACCGAACACCGCCGTCGACAATCCGTTGTCGCTAAAGTAACCGGCATCTGTGCCAAACGATACGACATCACGGCTATTGAGTCCGGTAATCTGGCTGACAAAAGCAGCGGCGTCGGCGGCATTGCTGTCGTCAAGTGCCGGTACCGGTGCTTCGGTGATTATTTTTATGCCCGCCATAGGGCTGATCTGTTGCATTTCAGGAATCAGTTCATTGGCTGCATAGTCGGTGATTTCTGCAATTAACTTTCTGCCATCTTCGCCCGGCATGGGGCGGAACTCCCAGTTGAAATTGCACCAGCCGGCGGTAGCATTGCGTGCCGCACCACCTTCGATGGTGCCTACATTGATTGTGCAATAGGGTGGATCATAAGGTGAACCCGGATACGGATTAGACGCCAGGCGGGCAGCGATCTGCTCTATTTTTGCTATCAGCCTGACTGCATAGGTTATCGCATTAACACCTTTGGTCGGGTTGCACGAGTGCACCTCATAGCCACTGATTTCGGTGCGCATCTCAAAACCACCTTTATGGCCGGTGATCAACTGCATTTCAGTGGGCTCGCCCACTATAACGATGGCCGGTCTGATCGGTAACCCGGCCATGCTGTCGAGCAGCACCGGCATGCCATAACCGCCAATCTCTTCGTCGTAGGAAAACGCAATGTGGATGGGCTTTTTTAAACCAATTGATTTAAACAATGGTACCGATGCCAGCACACAGGCCAGAAAGCCTTTCATGTCCACAGAGCCTCGCCCGTGCAGGCGGTTTTCCCGCCGCGTAAGAGTGAAGGGATCAGAGCTCCAGTTTTGTCCTTCGACCGGCACTACGTCAGTGTGTCCATTCAGGACGACGCCGCCATCAAGCTCTGGCCCAATGGTGGCAAACAGGTTGGCGCGTTGCCCATCGTCGTCGAAGCTTAAAATTGCCTCTATACCGTGGTCGGCCAGGTAGTCACTGACGTATCCGACAATTTCGTCGGTAGGTCTGCCAGAGATGCTGTCAAAGCTGACCAGCCTGGCGAGTATATCTATCGCGCTATCCAGTGTGCTGCTCATTGTTGTGGCTCCGGTGTTGGGCTGTTTTTGCCCATGATACGCGCCAGCCCCTGTGCATTCTTACATCAAGGCGGCTAAATTTGCGCCTGTCAAATCTGCATAGCCACTGATCTGTAACGGTCAGGAAAGCAGGCAACCATGCACGCTCAGAAACCCGCTCGTGAACCTGACAACCTTAGCGCACAGGGCGGCAACAGGCAGTGACAGGCGGGTAGGGGCTGCGCTGAATGATCAGCCAGATGACCACCGATTAGCAGCGGTACAACGTTGTTGCATTACTGCTAAAGGGCATCCACTCACCACCGTTGCCAAAGATGCCGTGTAACCCGGTGTGGCTGTCATAAATCACCGGCGCGTCTGTATTTAGTAGGGGGTCACCTGAGTCCCACAGGCCAATTAATGCCTACCCGGTATCGATATTCCGGCTGCCTGCTAAACCCGACGGTACGCCTGACGCTACCTTAATAGCATACGATCAGTCGATTAACCGATGAGTTGACCCCGCCTTGCGCTCACTCGGTTGAACAATAATAACAACCGCCGGGAAGGTTCAACCCATGTTGTGTAAACGGTTTTCCGCACTCATCGCATCGTCGCTGCTACTGTGTGCATTGCAATTGTTTGCCTCAACGAACGATTCGGACGTCGACTTCTCCGATGACTATGAGCGCATTGTGCAGATTCGAGTGGTCTCACCGGATGCCGGTGGCAAGTCATCGATAGGCTCTGGTTTCCTGGCCACTGCGAGTGGCTTGCTGGTCACCAATTATCATGTGATCTCAGCCTATGTAAACGCCCCTGACGAGTATGAAATCAAGTATATGACGCATGGCGGGGAACTCGGCACACTGGAGTTACTCGACTTTGATGTGATCAGTGATCTGGCCGTGTTGCAGTACCCGGAACCCGAAGACAACTATTTCCGTATCTCCGACAAGCCACTTGAAAAAGGCGAGGTTGCCTACGCGCTGGGTAATCCGGGGGACTGGGGCGTCATTATGGTGCCGGGGCCGACCAACGGTTTTGTTGAACACAGTTACGAAGACCGTGTGTTGTTCTCCGGTAGTCTGAACGCCGGCATGAGCGGAGGGCCATCGTTAAACAGCGCAGGCGAGTTGATCGGCGTTAACGTGGCCACCGCCGGAAGCCAGTTGAGCTTTCTGGTGCCGTCCAACAAAGTGCGTGACTTACTCGCTCGAGACAGACAACTGCAAAGCGATGACTACCCGTCGGAAATCGCTGATCAAATCAAGCAATGGCAACGCCCGCGTATAGAAGAGCTTATCAACACCGGGTGGGCACAGGAAGATTTCACAGATCGTCAGCTGTTTGGTGAAATCCGCAAAGACTTCCAATGCTGGGGCGACACCAATGAGTCCGACGACGAACGCGTTGTCGCACGGGTCGCGAAAACCTGCAAAACCGGCGACGACGTCTACCTTGGCCACGATCTGGACGCCGGACAGATCAAGTTTTCATTCAGTGATCTGAAGCCAATAAAGCTCAACCGCAGCCAGTTTGCGCGCTCTGCCAGATCCTATATGTCGGCCAGTAATAGCTCGGCCTATAAGCACTCTACTAACTATCGCTGCCAGCGGGATTTCATCCAGACCGGCAAAACCACTGAAGGCGGTTACCAGCGGATCACCACTTGCGTACGTGCCTACAAAACACTGCCAGGCCTGTACGATTCTCTGCTCCTTGTGCAGGAACACGCTGATGAGCAGGTGTTCGAAGCCTTTCTGGCATTGTCCGCGCTGGAGCCGGATCAGATACAGGCAATGAACAAGCACTTTGTGGAGCGCTCATTGTGAATCTGGTGGCGGTAGTAAATCAGCGTGGTCAGAAGCAGGTCCAGAAGTTTTCAGTTGCACCGCACCAGAGTGCGATAGTAGGACGAGGCTGGTCCAGTGATATCGTCATCGACGATCCCTATGTAGATTCTGCGCATGCCAGAATTTATCTGGATGAGCAGAAACGCCTCTGCATCGAGGATCTGGCCTCACAAAACGGTACACGCGTTAATGGTAAAAGGCTCGGCAACAAGATAATGTTGCCGACTGATGCGACGTTAAAAATCGGTGACACCTCCATCGAGCTTGTTGATACGGAAAGCCGTGTCCCACCACCGCTCAAACGCAGTCCCGGTCATAAACTTCTGCGCAAGCTCAACTCCTTCAGCGGCGCCTCGTTTACTACGGTCGCCGCATGCCTGGCCATGTTGTTGTCACTCTATTTCCTGACCCCGCAGCAAGCCACCGGCGAAAATATCGCCAGTGCCTATATCGGTCTGGGTGTGTCAATATTCGGCTGGAGCCTGCTGGCGGGAATACTCGGCAAGTTGTTTCGTGGCGAAACCAATTTTGTCTCCCATTGGGCGTTTCTATGTGGCCTTTTTGCCATTGCAACGTTATTCAGTTATGGCGTCGACATAGTAAGCTTCAATTTAAACTCGGAACACATCGGTGCAATCATCGAAACCGGTGTGTTTATCGCATTGATAGCGATTTTTGCGTATGTCACGTTTACGCTGTCAACGAACCTGTCTGCCGGTAAAAAAGCCGCCATAAGTGGTGTGCTGGCCTCTCTGCCAGTGGCCTATATGCTGATCAGCCCGTTGCTGCAGGAGGAACACCACAACTGGTCCGGGTGGGTCAATGTGCATCAGTCCAGCCAGCCACCGGCGTTGCTGTTCAGGGCACCCACCACACTCGATGCCCACCTGCAGGTCACCGCCACATTGTTTACAGAGCTGGAAGAAGAAGTCAGCAATGGCTCCGGGTCAGGCGAGTATGGAAATACCGACAAGCCGCTTCAGGTCTCGGACGCCGAATAAAGCAACTTGCTGCCCCCGAATAGCCTGCATTGCCCGATCTCCATAACGGTATGCCTGTTACCGTCATAACGAGCAACAGATCCAAACGATATCCGTCGGCTTGCGGCGCATTAAGGTGCGCCCCGAAGACGTCCGTGCTGACTGCTTTGCTGCCTTATGTCTTCCGGTCTCGGTGGCGATAAATTATCAATTCGAAATAACGCTGGTATTGTAGGGCTGATTGGTGCCTAATCGAGAAAGTTGTGGCTCCGCAGGCGGGTGACTACACAGGGGCACTTCTACATTTTAAATAATGATCATATCCACAGGTCACACCGGTGAATGCAGTTAAAGCAGCACTAGCAGCAAGCGCTGCTCCGGCGTTTGTGTGGCGAGTCAGTCTCGATGCGGGATACACAATGCGATCAAGTCTGGTCATGTCGATAGTGCTTCTATTATTTGGCTGTGCAACCACCAACGGCGACGGCCGTTGGTACAATAATCTGTACAAGCGGGACTATGAAACTCCAATGGAGAAGTACTACAGCCGCGACTTCCTTATCTGCCTCAATCTGGTTTTAGATGCACCGAAGACTAATCAGGCAGCAGCCAATTCGGCAGAGCAGCAAACCCATGATTGCCTCCGCAAAGGCGGTTGGTTCTGGGATGCGCCTGCCTGATAAAACCTTGTTAAGGCAACCAATAGGGCGGGGAGGTACTCACCGTGCGGTGGGCAGCGATGCAGACACAAAGGTGTTGACGTCATAGTTGTATAGCTCACAGACTACCCGGGTGCATTGTTCCTCATTTGCTGGCTGTTTTATCTTGCAGGTTGCCCTGATGTCCAAGTTATCCTGCTTCCTGCCACAGGCTGGTAGTCAGCCAGTATTTAAAGAGATCGCAAAAGACGTATTCAAATATATTTTTGATGCTGTAGGTGGTGACCGGACCGGCCGACGACTGATAGGGAACCGGCGACCAGGTGTCGTTACCTTTTGGCTTCAGCAGCATCATACCCGGTCCTTCAGACTGTTTGTGTTTTTCTCTCAGAAAGCCCGGCTTCGAATAGGCAAGCGCGGCCTCCTGGCTCGCAGCGTACAGAGAAATAAATCCCTGTCCTCCATTGAGCACCGGGATTCGGACGGCAAACTCTATAAGCGCACCACCGCAAGCGTAAAACGCCGGGTGGGTTACGATATTTTCGATTGAAGACACTGTGTCCATCTGCACTACCCCAATCACCCGGTTATTAAACTTGTAGACGCCTCCAAAGCAGTTATTCAGGCGTTTGGGCTTTAGCATGTAGCCGAGTCTCGCTTTGCACTGGCTGACCTTTTTGGCAAAAATGTTCGTCCGTTGAGTCGCCGTGCCAATCTGCTATATCTTTTGCCAATTGCTCGATGGGTGCCTGCATCGCCGTGCCGGCAAGATATTCTACCGGGTTCCCTTCCTGGTAAGTCAGCATGTGTTGCTCCTTTGACTATGAGCATCGCACTATGTATCTACATAAAAAGTCGTATTCCTATTGCAGTTCATCGTCGGATTTGGCACTTGGGGGCACGAGCACCGATGCTACCAGCGTCTGGTTTAAAAAAATGTGGACAGGCTGAGTTACTCAGCACGCGGTGGTACACCCGATTGACTGATAACCATTCTATTGTCTCACCGGCTGTCGAGGAGGGCAGTTTTACCTTTTTATATATCGGTATTTTCACCCTGTTCATAATAATCAACTACCGGGTCTGACACCCCCGGTATCGCTGGCTGTACCCAATACTAACGTTTTGAAACTACCGTTCGGTCTTGCCGTTAGCGCCAATACGTTGCGTAATCAGCAGAAGCACCGTAGATACCAGCACCATAATTGTCGAGATAGCAGCGATAGTCGGGTCGATGAAATCCCGCAGTGCGCTGAACATGTGCTTAGTCAGTGTTGCTGTTGTGCCACCCGAGACAAATATCGCCACAATAACTTCATCAAATGAGGTCAGAAAAGACAGCAATGCACAGGTAATTACAGAAAACCTGATCTGCGGCAGTGTAATAGCAAAGAAAGCCTGCAAGCGCGTCGCGCCAAGACTGCGGGCAACACGTTCCTGGTTTAGATCATACGAGCGCAGCGCTGCGGTAATCACAATCATTACCAATGGGGTGGCCAGCGCGGTGTGCGCCAGTACCAGGCCGGTAATTGTGTTGTTAAGCCCCATCCGGCCATAGGCGTAAAACGTGCCGATGGCAATCAGAATCACCGGCACAATCATCGGCGTTATCAACAGCACAAACACAGCCCGTGCTGCGCGATGGCCCGATACAAAAAGCGCATAGGCGGCCATGGTGCCCAGTGGCGTTGCCACCAGCATAGTCAACACGCCGATCTTCAGCGACACCACCGTTGCCCGCATCCACTTTGCTGATCCGAAGTATTCCTCGTACCAGCGCGTCGACCAGACCTCCGGTGGAAACTCCAGGTACTGCGAATTTGAGAACGACATCGGAATCACAATAAACGTAGGGATCACCAGCAGCAGCATGATGATCGTCGCCACGATGTACAGCCACAGCCGCTTACCGTGGGTTATCTGGGTGTCAGACGCTGGCTTGTTCCACCATCTCATGTCAGGACCCCTTGCCAAACAGTGCAGCGTCCAGTTTGAAAACGCGCGAGGCGACTACCAGCACCAGTACCGTTGCGATAAGCAGCACCACGCCAAGTGCACTGGCTGCACCCCAGTCAAACTGATTTTCAAGGATGGCGGTAATCTGGGTGGCAACCATAATGACGCGACCACCACCCAATACTGCCGGTGTCACGTAAAAGCCCAGGCACAACACAAAGACAATCAGTGACCCCGCTACCATGCCGGGCATGGACAGCGGAAAATATATCTGCCAGAAGGCGCGGCTTGGCGTCGCCCCCAGATTAGATGCGGCCTGCATCAGATCACGGTCTATTTTTTTCATTGCGTTGTACAGCGGCAACACCAGAAACGGCAACATGATGTGCGCCATGCCGATTAATGTGCCGGTCATGTTGTGGACCAGTTTGATCGGTGAATCCCATAACCCGATCTGAATCGCAAAGTCATTCAAAATGCCCTTGCGTTGCAGCAATACCAGCCACGCATAGGTGCGTACCAGCAACGACGTCCAGAACGGCAACAACACCGTCAGCATAAAAAAACCGGCAATTCGATTTGGCAGCTGCGCCAGAAAATACGCCAGCGGGTAGCCAATCAGGATACAGATTCCAGTGGTCAGGATACTGACCTGGAAAGTGGTTATAAATGTACGGGCGTAGGACTTGTATTTGAGCATTTTTTGATAATGCTCAAGCGAGAATTGTCCTTCACCGCCAAGGAACGATAAATAGAACAGCCAGCCCACCGGTATCAGAATCACCAGCACAATCACCAGCAGCGCCGGCAATGCCAGGCTTAACAATGACCACTGCTCACGGCTTTGCTGACGCTTTAACGCGTTGGCGTTTTGCATAGCGCCGGGCTTTGCAGCAGCCATTAACCGGCCTCTCGCGGTATAATAATAATATCGTCCTTGAGCAGACCTACCGCTATTGCGTCACCCGCCTGCAGGTTTGCCATTGCAGAGGCAGACCCGGTGCTGAACCGCACGGCGATGTCATCGGCATTGTCAATGGCAATCAGCACAAAGGCCGAGTCTCCCTGAAAGACCGCTTCCTTTACGATGCCCCCGAAAGTTATAGCGGCAGCAGTATTGCCCTGACTATCATCAGCAACAAGCAGCCGCTCAGGGCGTATTACCAGCAGCCACTGGCTGTCGGGGTTGTCATCCGGTACAGTCGCGACAAACTGGTCACCGAAAGTCAGTTGATGATCGGGCCGATGTTCCAGTGGCAGCATGGTGGATTCACCGATAAAGTCTGCGACAAAAGCATTAGCCGGTCGGTTATAGATGCTAGTGGGGGTATCAACCTGCGCCAGTCGACCGTGGTTGATCACGGCAATCCGATCAGACATCGTCAGTGCTTCGCGCTGATCGTGTGTGACATAAACAGTAGTGACACCGAGCTGACGGTGCAATTGCTTGAGCTCGATTTGCATCCGCTCGCGGAGTTTTTTATCCAGCGCCGACAGGGGCTCATCCATCAGGAGGATTCGCGGTCTAAACACAAACGCACGCGCCAGCGCCACACGCTGACGCTGCCCGCCGGAAAGCTGGTCAATATTGCGTGACCCCAGGCCGTCAAGCTGAACAGTGTGCAGTGCCTCTTCAACGCGCTGATTCGTCTCGGCCGCGCTGACTTTGCGCAGTTTAAGCGGGAACGCGATATTCTCAGCGACGCTCATGTGTGGAAAAAGGGCGTAACTCTGAAACACCATGCCCACCTCCCTGCGATGCGGAGGCGTCAGTATCATCTCCTGATTATCAAAACGGATACTGCCTGAGTCCGGGCGGTTAAATCCGGCAATCGCCATCAACAATGTGGTTTTACCAGAACCAGACGGACCCAGCAGGGTCAGGAACTCGCCACTTTTTATGTCGAGATCAACGGAATCCAGTGCGTAGAGATCACCATACTTTTTGGTAAGCCCGCCGATATGTATAGGGAGTGCATTATCCGATGACATAATACTTGTGTGCCGTACTGTGGTTACATCACGCTGACAACAGGGGACCCGGACAACACTCGCGCTGCGTAGTGGCTGTTCCAGCCTGCCAGGGTAATTCTCCCGCCCACAGAGCGGGCGGGAGAAATAACTCAAACAGAAACCGAAGCGTTACTCGCTCATCAGTTCCATGTAAAGCTCCAGCGCTTCTTCGCGATGTTCAGCATACCAGGCCAACTGAACCGGCAGCATCATCGGCACATTAGACGGATGCGATGGCAGTGACTCTATAAGCTCCTTTGGTGCGGTAGTAATCTCATAGGCCTTTTTATTGGTGGGTCCATAGGTAATGTGAAAAGGCAGGTTTGCCTGGTACTCTGCCTTGGACACCTCGGCCAGAAACTTCATCGCAACGTCTTTATTCGGCGCGCCTTTTGGCATCGCAAAGCAATCGTAGTCGAGCAACGCCTGCTTCAGTGTATAGCCCACAGTCGCTCCGTCTTTTTTGGCGTTGTCGAAGCGGCCATTCCAACCGGTGGTCATGTCGACTTCAGCATCTTTCATTAGCTGAGCCTGCTGCGCACCTGATCCCCAGAATACGGCAATGTGCGGCTTTAATTCCCGAATCTTGTTGATCGCCCGCTCCATGCCCTCGCGGGTGGAGAGTACCTGGTAGACTTCTTCCGCCGGTACACCATCTGCCATCAGTGCAGGCTCCAGTGCGCCGTCAACGTTGTTGGCCCGGTAGGCCCGGGTGCCGGGGAATTTTTCGACATCAAAAAAATCGGCCCAACTCTGCGGTGCGCCGTCGCTACCGGGTTCACCGTATTTCTCTGTGTTCCATGCCATCACTGTGGCAAAAACATCAGAGCCGACACAATAGTCGGTATACAGGTTCGGGTAGAAGTCAGAGACATCAACAACGCCATAGTCAATCTTCTCCAGGCAACCTTTGGCGGCAGCATTGGCAGCACCACCGGAGCCGGTCACAACAAGGTCCCAGGTCACCGAGTTTGACTCCACCTGCAGGCAGGTTTTCGACATACTCGCACCGGATTCGCGAATAATCTCGATACCGCTGTTTTTGGAGGCATCGGTAAACAAGGCCGCATCCTGCGCGGCTCCATAGCTGCCACCCCAGGATACAACGGTTACCGGATCAGCCACGGCTGTGCCGGCAACCAGAATTCCAACGCCAGCGCCGATAATGGCGTGGGCTAATTTGCTACGCGTAAAACGGGTGTTCAAACTCATTTGGCAGGCTTCCTTTATAAAGATGCATCAGGCTTGAAAAGCCAAGACAACTTGCTTGGCGCAGAATGGTGAGGGGCGTTGGCTCGGTGCAGAGCAAGCTGAACGGGTATTTGCAGACCGGAAATGCCTGGTGGTCACTCGAGGGCATGCGCCCGAGGCTGTGACGCTGTTTCGCACAGAGTATGTGCCATGCATTGGCGAGCAGCCGCCGAACCGTGTTTGGTTCCATTGTGCCTGTTTCCCCCGGGTCGATTATTTGCCGGCTACCTTTGAGCGGTGCCAGCCGACAGGTCAACCATACCAATGATTTGCGCGCCCGCCAACAATTCCACAAGGATATCCCGTGTCCGCGGTGTGGGCCGGGCAGACACCCCCGTGTGGCGGCCAGAGATAATGGTCGCTAAGCACAGTGGTACTACGCCATTGGTTACCAGCGATTCAAGCGGCCATCACAGACGCAAGCCAACCTATTTACGCAATCGGTTATACTGCAGGTCGCTGGTTGGAGGTCAGTGATGGCGAAGTCGCCGGGGCCCCTGTTTATTTCCAGATCTTTCACTCTGATTCAATCTAAGAATACGCAAGGCCACCCATGAAACGAATTCAGTTAGTACGCTACGGCAAACCCGAAACAACCTGTGAATGCATCGACGTAGACCCGTTACCAGCACCTGCCGCAGGCCATATCAATGTGGCTATACGAGCCAGTGCGATTAACCCGGCAGACCTGTTGATCTTTGAAGATCGCTATCCGGGCCCTGATGCGTTACCCGCTTTTGTCGGCATCGAAGGGGCAGGCGAGGTTACCGCTATCGGCGACAACGTCGACGAATACCAGGTGGGTGACCGGGTGTTGAGCCTGGGGCGTGCCAATTGGTCGGAAGAGGTTAGCGGAGAGTGCAATCAATTTGTGAAATTACCCGCCGAACTGGACTGGACCGACGCTGCGCAATTAAAAGCCAACCCGCCGTCAGCGTACCTGATGCTGGAAAATTACGTTACGCTAAAACCCGGTGACTGGATAATCCAGAACGCCGCCAACTCGGCAGTCGGCCGCCATGTTATTCAGGGCTGCAAAGCTCGCGGCCTTAACAGCATCAATGTGGTCAGACGCGCCGAACTGATACCCGAGCTTGAAGCACTGGGTGCTGATGTGGTTGTCGTCGATGATGAAAACCTGGCCGCAACAGTACGCAGTAAAATAGGTGCAGATGCCGCCGTCAAACTGGGTATCGATGCGGTAGCAGGCGATGCCATGTTGCGTATGGCCGATACCCTGAGCAACGGGGCGACAGTCGTGAATTACGGCTTTCTATCCGGCGACCCCTGTCAGTTAACACCTACCCACACCATCGTGCGTGGTATATCGTTGCATGGTTTCTGGCTGGTGGGTTTCTTCCAGACGGCCAATCGCCAACAAGTGGTCGATATGTACAGCAACGTCGCGCAACAGTTTATCGCTGAAAAACTTCATGTGCCGGTTGAGGCCGAATACCCGTTGACTGACATTGCAGCGGCGCTGGAGCATGCGAATAGAGAAGGGCGCAATGGGAAAATTCTTCTGCGTAGCTAGTTGATCTGGAGATCGAAGCCCCTCGTGATCGAAACGGCACATTCGGGCCCAAGGCGGTTGAGAAACGCCAGAGCCGGGTCAAAGGGATTGATGAGAAGATCCTGTTTCTTTATGACAAGGGGCCAGAGCACACGTGATATCGCGGCAGCAATAGAAGAACTCTACGATATCAGTATCTCCAAATCGTTGATCTCACGAGTGACAGAGCGGGTCACCGATCAGATTAAGCAGTGGCAAAGCGAGCCACTGCAGCCCTTGTATCCGATCTTATATTTGGATTGTATCGTCCTGAAAATACGCCACAACC
>CALKXD010000308.1 GCA_938003855.1 uncultured Granulosicoccaceae bacterium
TACCGACAATAAAAACGACAAAAAACAGCAGTGAGAATTTGTGTCGCTGCTTGAAGGACTGATCGGCAAAATAATCCGTCTGCTTGTTGGCCCATGCCAATGACAGGCGATCGAGGACAATGGCGATCAGTACAATGCAGACGCCTATCTCCAGTGCCAGACCGATACGCAGTCGATTTAATGCAATAAGTAGATCGTTGCCCAGGCCCTTGGCACCAATCAGTGACGCGATAACCACCATTGCCAGGCATTGCATAATGACTTGATTTACCCCGATCAGGATATCGCGTCGCGCGGTCGGTATAAGTACTTTCCACAACAGTTGCGAGCTACCACACCCGCTCATCAATCCGGCTTCAGTTACCTCGGGTGGGACTTTTTTCAACCCGAGCATGGTTAACCGGACCATCGGTGGCGTAGCAAATATAATAGTTGCGATTGCGCCTGCGTGATCTCCGATACCAAAGAACACCATCACCGGTATCAGGTACGAGAAGTGCGGCATAATCTGCGCAACATTCAGCAGGGGGTTGAGAATTGTCTCGACAGTTTTACTTCTATAACCCCACACCCCGAGCAGCAGCCCTATGGCAATAGCGACCGGGGCCGCAATCAGTACAAACGACAAGGTCTGCATTGAAGGCTCCCATTGTCCGAATACTGCGATGTAAACCAGAGACCCGCCGGCAAAAAGAGCCAGCCCAATACCGCTCAGTGCATAACCCAGAATGGCTGCGCCGCCCGCCACCACGGTCCACGGCAGTCCAGGCCATCGCGCCCAGGGATTTTCAGTTGCCCAGTCCCAACTGGTGAAGGTCACGATAGTCTTGACGCCACCCAGCAGAATTTCACGTACAAACTCGATCAAAAACAAAACGAAACCTGAAACAGACCGGGTTATTTCCCGCAGCATCGGTTTCTTCTCGAACTCTTCGATATCGGGGTCATAGACATCAACCAACCACCACTCAAACATCAGGAAGTCGACAGAGTTATTGATAATAATCGGGACCTGCTTGAGCAGCGGTGGCAAGCGCCATAGCCAGTTACCGTCGGACGGGGCGATGAGCATGCACATCAATATAAAAACAACAATCAGCAGCAGAAACTGCAGGTATTTTTTCTCCCGCAGCAGATCGATCATGATGAATGCCCGGATCGGTTGCCAAACAGCATTTTGACCACTTTAGCGGCGTGCACAGTGCCGACAATCTCTCCGCTGGAATCAACCACCGGGACAGGATAACCCGCAGTTAACACGGCTTCGGCGACGGTTTCTATGATGGCATCTTTGGACACCTGAAAGTCACTGACGCGGTCCGCTGGATTCACCGGATCCATGACCGACTCTATTTTTAGAACTTTCTCACGGGGCACCTCTTCGGTGAACTTGCGGACATATTCTGTCGCAGGGTTCAACACAATGTTGGCCGGGGTATCGAGTTGTTCGATAACACCGTCTTTCATGATCGCTATCCGGTCGGCCAGCCGCAGCGCTTCGTCAAAATCGTGGGTGACAAATAGTATGGTCTTACTCAGCACGCCTTGCAGGCGCAGGAATTCATCTTGCATTTCTTTGCGGATCAACGGGTCCAGCGCTGAGAAAGGCTCATCAAGAAACCAGATGTCCGGCTCAATCGCGAGTGAACGTGCAATACCGACTCGCTGCTGTTGACCGCCCGACAGCTGGCGGGGGAAATAATTCTCGCGACCGGACAGACTGACCAGCTCGATCATCTCCGAGGCACGTTGAATGCTTTCCCGCGTGCTGATCCCTTTGACCTGTAACGGAAACGCAATGTTTTCAAGTACGGTTTTGTGTGGCAGCAAGGCAAAACTCTGAAACACCATACCCATCTTGCTACGGCGCAGTTGAATCAACTGCTTGTTGCTCATCGAGAGAATATCCTCACCCTCGATGTAGATTTTTCCGGCGGTAGCATTGGTCAACCGCGAAATACAGCGCAACAGTGTGGATTTGCCCGACCCTGACAAGCCCATAATAATCAGCAACTCACCCGGATACACTTCAAATGAAGCGTTGTTAACCCCGACAATACAGCCGGCTTCCTGAAATTTGCCTGCCTCTACAACACCGCCGGAATCCTGCATCAGGCGGGCGGCATTGTCTCCGAAGATTTTATAAACGCTATCACAACGGATAACCGGATCACTGGATGTAGAAGCTGCTGAAGGCATAGATGTTCTGTTAACTCAGTTCTGGGTTTTAAAATACAAGCGTACACCGGTAATGACACTGCACATAAATAAAACCCCCTGACTCGATAACGTGCCAGGGGGTCTGTACGTCAATACTGACGCCACACAAGAGAGCTTGTCAGCGTCATCACGCGTCGCAACTCCTACTTGGTCCAGGGCATCCAGACAGCTTCGTTGTCCTTCAGCCACTTGGCCGCAGCGTCTTTGTGATCAAGCTTGTCGGTATCAACCAACGCTGCCATCTGACCGATCTGGGTAGTGGAGAAGTCGAGCTTGGTGAAAGCCGTGTAGGCTGCAGGGTGAGTTTTAGGGAACTTGTAGTTCGCTGCTTTTTTCAACCAGCCTTTTGGAGAACCGCACTTGCCGTCACCACCGTCGGCCTTGCGGCAACCGTCGGTATAGGGAGGGAACTCGATGAAGGTGAAGCCATCGGCATCAGTAAAGTTAGGTGTCCAGTTAAAGACGATGGTTCCGCGGCCTTCTTTCTTTGCGGATGCCAGTTCAGTCCAAAGCGCATCGGCGCCACCGGCAAATTTCACTGTCCACTTATCGGCAAGACCCAACGCTTCGAGTCGTTCAGGCATAAGATCACCGTGCCAGCTTTGCGGACCTTCCAGCCAACGCCCTTTGCCACCGGAATCAGCGGTAGTGAAGTTTTCTGAACAGTCTTTCAAGGCTTCCCAGTTAGGCAGTCCGGGACACAGGTCCTGCTCGATGACCCAGTTTGGTACACCCATTTCTTCTAGAGTGGTTGCCGAGTGAGTACCAGCGTCTATAACACCGCCTTTAGCCATGGCGTTGTAAAAAGATTTGCCGAAAGTTGACTGCCAGACTTCATGGGAAATGGTGACGTCGCCATTTCGGATAGATTCGTACACTGCCTGCGAGTCCGCAGGGACGTATTCAACATTGCTGCCCATGCTCTCGAACATGCCACCAATAACGTATGCCATAACAACCTGGCTAGACCAGTTATGGATTGGAATAACGATTGGTGCAGTACTGTCAGCGGCCTTGGCAACGCCGGTCACTGATAATAGGGACACGCAGCCGGCCACAACTAGTGCACGGATTGAATTAGGTGTTCGTAGTTTCATCATTCCCCCTGAGGATTAAAAACACACTACCCTCGTGGTAGTGCGCGCTGGCGAAAGCCACATCTAATTGTACAATTCAGGATGGCGAAAAGTACTATTGAAACGCACCTTTATTGTCGCTTTTAGACACAAAACAGGCAAAACAATTTCATTAGCGTTGTTTATGTACCAATAGTGTACCGATACGCAGCGACCATCGAGGCTGCGGGGATTATCTACGACCGTTGCAATGAGCCGGTATTCGTAACACCACACCCACTGTAACCTATTGTTTTTTGCTGCGCGTCGATACACACCTTTGACTGATACAGCCGTAGCTGGATGGACAGCCAAATATCAGACAATGCCATTTATTATGTAACCTCCGGGCCGCCGCTCACAGAGCACGGGCAATCATTAAAAAAACCATCGGACAAGCCTGGCTGGACTGCCAGCGACGGTCACAGGGTATTAAGGCAGATTCAAGCCGCGATTGGCAATCCACCCGGGCCATACCGCAAGCCAGCCGGCCAGGCACAAAATTGCACCAATATCCGCTGGCAAAAGCGTTGGGACCAGCGTCGATTAATGCAATACTGCTCGATTTGAAACACCCTTACCATACACACTTTGATCAGGCTTGTAACAAGCGAAGTACATTATGCTCGATAACGCACTCTCTCCTCGATTGCTGTCTCTTACTCTATGTTTGGGGCTTGCAGCACCGGCTGACGCGGCGATTCCAGAATCCCCTGCTCCGATCATCATTATTGACAACAATTGGTCAAGCCAACGAGTCATCTCCCGTATCGCCAGCCAGCTACTCGAGTCCGCAGGTTACGCCACCGAACTGCTCGAGATGGACACACAAAGCCAGTTTGAAGCCATAGGAGAGGGCGACGCTCACCTGCAGATGGAGATATGGGAGGCATCCATGCACGCCAGCTTCACCAAGCAAATCGACGCAGGCCTCATGGTCGACGCCGGCAGCCACGATGCGACCACCCGCGAGGACTGGTGGTATCCGGACTACGTCGAGGAAATCTGTCCCGGGCTGCCGGACTACAAGGCATTAAATAGCTGCTCCGCCCGACTGGCGACTGCAGAAACCGCACCGAATGCGCGATACCTAGCCGGCCCGGCCGAGTGGCACCCCGAAGACCCGGAACGCATCAAAGCACTGGGGCTCAATGTAACTATCGTCAACGCCGATTCCATCGACTCACTGTTTGCCTCACTGACCGCCGCTGTGGCGGAGCGGCAACCGATTGTATTATTTAACTGGGCACCTAGCTGGGTTGGCGCGACCTACCCCGGAAAGTTTATTGAGTTTCCACGACGGGACGCAGAAAACCGCTGTGCATCAGATCCCGAGTGGGGCGTCAATCCGCTGATGACCAACGATTGCGGTGGCGTTGTCAGCAGCTATCTGAAAAAGGGGTTGTGGGCTGGCTTTGAAGACACCTACCCCTGCGCCTACCAGCTAATCGCCAACATGAACTTCAGCAGCAGCATGCTAGAGAAAACCGCAGCGCTGGTCGACGTCGATGGATTGAGCCACGATGAAGCAGCCGCACGATGGCTGAAAAACAACGACAGTGTTGCCGCACAATGGCTTCCTTCGTGCGCCCGCCGCTAACCACAGACAAGATCCAGCCACACAGGTTTCGGCGCAGGCAACCCGTCGCTCCACTCCCCCGCAATTTGGGAATATTAAAAACACCGTGATAACATCGACTCATGTTTGAGATTACTGTGAGTCGGTTCTTTCCACTCATCAATTTCAACCGTTGACCAGAAACACGGCCGCAGAGGCAGGAAAAAACCAATGTCTAAACGAGTAGCCATTATCGGAGCAGGTCCGTGCGGGACTGCTGCATTAAGAGCGTTCCAGTCCGCTAAACAGAACGGCGAAAACATACCGGAAGTAGTCTGCTTCGAAAAGCAGGAAGACTGGGGCGGCTTGTGGAACTACACATGGCGTACCGGCCTCGACGAGTATGGCGAACCCGTCCATGGATCAATGTATCGCTATCTGTGGTCAAACGGCCCCAAAGAATGTCTAGAATTTGCCGACTACTCGTTTGACGAGCACTTTGGCAAGCCAATCGCCAGTTACCCCCCGCGCGAAGTACTCGCCGACTACATCAAGGGCCGGGTCGAAAAAGCCGGTGTGCGCGACTGGGTGCGTTTCCGGCATCCGGTCAGGCACGTCGAGTACCATCAGGACGCTGACAACTTTACCGTCATTGCACACGACCTGGTCAACGACAAAAGGGTTAAAGAAACATTCGATCATGTGATCGTCGCAAACGGTCATTTCTCGACACCTAACGTACCCTTCTTCGAGGGCATGGATCGCTTTGAAGGCCGCGTACTGCACGCGCACGATTTCCGTGACGCGCTTGAGTTTAAAGGTAAAGATGTCATGGTCGTCGGCGCCAGTTACTCCGCTGAAGACATCGGCTCGCAGTGCTGGAAGTACGGCGCAAAAACCATGACGGCCTGCTACCGCACCAACCCGATGGGTTTTCACTGGCCGGACAACTGGGAAACCAAACCGCTGCTGACAAAAATCGTCGGTAAGACCTGTCATTTTAAGGACGGCACCAGCAAGGATATCGATGCGATTATCCTGTGCACCGGCTACCTGCATCACTTTCCGTTTATGGACGATGACATTCGCCTGTCTGCAACAAACCGAATGTGGACCCCCGATCTCTACCAGGGAGTCGCCTTCGAACCCAACCCCAAAGTTATGTACATGGGCATGCAGGATCAGTTCTACACATTTAACATGTTTGATGCGCAAGCCTGGTGGGCACGCGATGTAATCATGGGGAAAATCACCCTACCCGATGCAGACGGCATGAAAACCCACAGCGACAAATGGCTGAAACGCGAGGCGACCCTAGAAACTGACGAAGACATGATCTGGTTCCAGGGCGACTATGTCCAGGAGCTTATTGATCAGACTGACTACCCGAGCTTCGACGTCGAAGGCGTCAACCAGACCTTCATGGAATGGGAGCATCACAAGCACGACAACATCATGGGATTTCGCAACAACGCGTATAAATCCCTGATGACGAAATCACAGTCACCAAAGCACCACACCGAATGGTCCAAGGCTATGGATGACTCCATGGATGAGTACCTGAAAAACTAGCCGTTAGTGCTCTCAAGGCCGCTACGCGTTTATCAATAATAGTCTTTACAACAGCCTGTCTCCCGTCACACGTGTGTCAACGCGGATGCCGGGAGATGGCTGCAGCCTCTGTCGAGTTGTCCCGTTAGCGCCGAAAAACCATCGGAGGGCTAACGGTTAGCAGCACTGTAAAAACCAACAGCAGCAGCCCTCAGTAGGCCCCGCGCGAACAACCGTGTCGCCGCATTGTGTCCGCTGGCCTGCGTGAAAAACCTCTGCAACCAACAGGTGGCTCATCGACACCTGCTCCGGTCACAATCCGCTGCACGGCTCAACCCGACCGTCACGGCACCTGCTCAAAGGTCAGCTACCGAGCCGTTTTCAGGCGGACCTGTGCAGCGGCGAAAAGCGCTGCTGACCAGCGGATGACTGCCGCAGCCGCTCCCTCGGATCACAACATAAAACGGTGCCGTCGATCAGCAGTTTGCAGTCAGTAGCATCGCCAAACCGGATGTATTCAGTGGGCAGTCAACATCGAACATTATCATTTCACCTTTCTTTATCACTTACCCGCTGATAATCCTTTAGAATAGGCATGGACAGGATGTAACATTGCTGCGTTTAAGCAAAT
>CALKXD010000309.1 GCA_938003855.1 uncultured Granulosicoccaceae bacterium
GAGCCGATTTTCTCTGATGTAATTGCGCACAGCATAGGGGACAAGAAACCGTATTTCCATTCCCTGTTGCAGATCACTGCGTATTCTACTCGAAGAAATTTCCAGTTGAGTGACCTTCAACACAGTGATTCGCTGCGCCAGCGAACCATTCAGCAGCTCACGAGCACTGCTGGATAGCACCTCACCGGGACGCTCCATCACGGCCAGATCGACCCGCTGCAGAAGTTCCTGCCAGCGATGCCAGGTATCGAAAGCACTGAACTGATCCATCCCGATGATCAGCGTCAGTGAAGCACCCGGCACTTCCGCCTGTATCATCTCCAGCGTGTCAATCGTGTAAGAGGGTTGGTCCCGTTCCAGCTCGCGGGTGTCAATGACCATTCCCCGGGCTTCAGCCACGGCGAGTTCAAGCATCGCCTTGCGATGCACGGCATCGACCCTCGCCTTTGCGCGATGCGGCGGATTCCCCGACGGCACAAAGCGAAGCTCGTCAAGCTGGCAGGCTTGCATGACCTCCAGCGCGGTGCGCAGGTGACCATGATGAATCGGATCAAACGATCCGCCATAGACGCCTATTTTTTTCGCGCGCTGATTCAATCTGTCCGTCCGCTGCCGCCTGCCCGATACTTTAACGCGTTGTGCCATCGCCATAAACGATGAACTTCTGCGTGGTTAAACCTTCTACTCCAACCGGGCCTCTGACATGCAGGCGGTCGGTACTGATACCGATCTCCGCCCCCAGACCGTACTCAAATCCATCAGCGAAACACGTCGCCGCATTAACCATTACCGAGCTTGAATCAACTTCACGCAGAAACTGCCGCGATCTAGCCAGATTTTCAGTGACTATGGCATCGGTGTGCTGAGAGCCATATTTTTCAATGTGGGCGATTGCCTCGTCGATGCCATCCACCACCCGTATCGATAACACCGGTGCCAGATATTCCGTTGCCCAATCAGCCTCGGTAGCGGCAATCGCATCAGGAATCAAGCGGCGGGTTTTTTCACAGCCTCGGAGTTCGACCCCCTTTTTCGCGTAGTGTCGTGCCAATTCCGGCAGTACATCTATCGCGGACTCTCTTGCCACCAGCAAGGTTTCCATCGCACCGCAAATTCCATAGCGATAGGTTTTTGCGTTATACGCGACTTCGATGGCTTTTTGCGGATCAGCGTCGGTGTCGACATAAACATGGCACAACCCTTCCAGATGCTTGATCACCGGAACTCGCGCATCATTGCTGATACGTTCGACCAGGCTCTTGCCGCCACGCGGGATAATGACGTCGACAGACTCATTCATCTGAATAAGGGCCAGTACCGCCTGACGATCAGTCGTATCCACCACCTGCACCACTTGCGGCGGTAACTGAGCCTCCGCCAGACCACGGGCAATGCAACGGGCTATCGCCTGATTCGAGTGCAGCGCTTCAGAGCCACCCCGCAGGATTGCCGCATTGCCAGCCTTGAGACAGATCGCCGCGGCATCCGCTGTGACATTCGGCCGTGACTCATAGATTATTCCGATCACCCCGAGCGGCACCCGCATTTTGCCGATCTGCAGCCCGGAGGGCCGGTATTTGAGATCGGTAATCTCTCCGACCGGATCAGGCAGATGGGCAATCTGTTCAATACCCGCCGCCATCGCATCTACGCGTGCATCGGTCAACTCCAGCCGATCCAGCAGTGCCGCATCCAATGATGCCGCTCGACCCGCTTCCATATCCAGACGATTCTGCTCGATCAGCGTTGCTTTGGACTGGCGGATAGAACCGGCAATACTCATCAAGGCATGGGCTTTTGTCGCACTGTCAGCACGGGCAATGTGGCGGCTGGCTTGTCGGGCAGCCTCACCCATCTGCTGCATATAAGCAGAGATCCCGGTGTCGATATCAACGTTGGTATTCATTCTCTATGTTCCAAAGTAACAGTCTGGACGTAACGCATTGCTTACCACCCGGCTAGCAGGTATCAGGCGATATCCGCTGCGCGCAGCAACGGCCAGCGGGTACCACTGAGGCGGGTGACAAAGGCACCGGTCTCCGCCCACAAATCGCCACTGGCCATGCCCTTCGATAACCGGTCAAGGTAACTGCAGTCAGCTGACGCGCGCAACCAGAAGACTCTGGGCCGGTCACGAAGTACCCGTGTTACCAACGGCTGACGGTTTTTCCATATCCCCGATTTAAACATCGCCTGACCGGGGTTTTCGCCTTTGTCGATTCGCGATTGCACCGCCACTATTTTGCGCACCTCGCTGGATAAATGCCAGCAGATTAATACCGGCGCATCACCAGCCGCCTTCAAACCCTCAAGCACTTTTACCGCGCGCGGTGTGTCACTACCAAGGGCGGCCTCGATGAGATCGAGGATAGTGTAGCGCGAACTGTCTGTCACACTGGCCAGCACTTCACGAGCACCTACCGATTGGCCGGTGTAGAGGATGGCCAGTTTTTCTATCTCCTGACGCGCCGCCAGCAGGTTGCCCTCTACCCGTTCTGTCAGCAGCTCCACGGCCGCCGCGTCAGCACCGATACCAGCAGCCTTCAAACGGGATTGAATCCACTGACCGGTCTTTTGCGCAGACAGCGGCCAGACCTGCATAGTCACACCGATCTTATCGATGGCTTTAAACCACGCAGAATTCTGGAACCTGCCCTCCGGCTTACCTCCGGTGATAATCAGAACAGTGTCCGAATTGACCGCTTCACACCAACTCTTCAACGACGAGGCACCCTCAACACCGGGCTTGCCCGACGGTATGTGCAGGTTAATAACCTTTTTATCACCAAACAGCGACATTGTCTGACCCGCCATGGTCAGTGCCTGCCAGTCAAACGAGCGTGCATTATCGACCTGATAGCGCTCGCTGTCGGTAAAGCCGGCCTGCCGGCAAGCGGCGCGAATCTCATCTGCCGCCTCCATCATTTGCAGAGGCTCATCGCCGGTGATCATATAGACCGGGGCAAGTTTTCTGCTCAGTGCCTGAGTCAGATTGTCAGGGTATACATTCATCCACGCAGTTTACCCTGAATTGACCGTCAGAATTGCAGTGGCAGTTAATTATTCAGCTGCAATCATGGGTTATCCATTGCCCGATCAAATTGGCGTAAACTGCCGATTCAATTTTCTATGAACATCACCCCGTTGATCTACTCTCTCGCAAAAAAACTGTTGTTTTGTCTGCCGCCGGAACAGTCCCACGATCTGACGCTGGCAACGCTGAAACACGTACCCGACGCACTCCTTCGAACATGCGCCGACACCCGCCTGATAGACACGCCGCGACAGGTGATGGGAATAACTTTTCCAAACGCCGTAGGTCTGGCCGCCGGGCTCGATAAAAATGCCGACTATTTCAACAGTCTCGGGCAATTGGGATTCGGGTTTGTTGAGGTGGGCTCGATCACACCTTTGCCGCAACCAGGCAACGACAAGCCACGTATGTTCCGACTCGCCAAACAGCGCGCTGTTATTAATCGGATGGGCTTTAACAATAAAGGTCTCGACCATCTGCTGGCGCAGGTCAAGGTGCGCCGCTTCGGCGGAGTGCTCGGCATTAATATCGGCAAAAACCTCAGCACCCCGATCGAACGCGCTGATCAGGATTACGCGACCTGCCTGGCGGGCGCCTATCCTTACGCCGACTACATCACCGTGAATATCTCGTCGCCGAACACCCCCGGTCTGCGCAACCTGCAACTCGGCGAGCAATTGCAGCAACTGCTCGCCACTATCAAAAACGGGCAGCGTGACCTTACCCAACAGCATGGGCGGTATGTACCGGTTGCGGTAAAAGTCGCGCCAGACATGGCGGCAGAAGACATCAACACCTTTTGCGATGTAGCGCGACAGCTGAAAATCGACGGCATCGTCGCCGGCAACACAACGTCGAGCCGCGATGGCGTCGAGGAGTCACCCCACCACGGAGAAGCCGGAGGTCTCAGCGGAAAACCGCTGACGCTCAGAGCACGCCAGACCATCAGCCATCTGGCGCAACGGTTGCAGGGTGAGATACCCATTATTGGTTGTGGCGGCATTAGCTCCGGTGAAGACGCCGTTGCCCATTTGCAGGCCGGAGCGGATCTGGTTCAAATTTACACGGGTTTCATCTATGGCGGTCCCGCGTTGATCAACGACGCACGGCGCGCTATTTCTGAGAGTGACAAAACACATGGCTGACTTTGATATTTTTAATGGCGACGCTGACGGCATCTGCGCATTGTTGCAACTGCGCCTTGCTGAGCCTCGTCAAGCCACACTGGTAACCGGCGTCAAACGCGACATCAATCTGGTCGCCAAAGTCGACGCCGCGGCCGGTGACCGACTGACGATACTCGATATCTCGATGGAAAAAAATCTGCCAGCACTAACCCGCGCACTGGACAACGGCGCAGAGGTTCAATACTTCGACCACCATTTCCCCGGCGATATACCGTCTCACGACCACCTTCACGCGGTGATCGATCCATCGGCTGAAATCTGCACCGGCCTGCTGGTCAATAACACCCTGAACGGCGCCTACCTGGCGTGGGCGGTAACCGCCGCGTTTGGCGACAATCTGCACAAGGCCGCAACGGCGGCAGCGCAACCACTGAAGCTGACCGATAGCGAGCTATCGCAACTGGAAGAGCTCGGCACACTACTCAATTACAACGGCTATGGTGCCACTGTCGATGATCTGTTTTTCCCACCCGACGAACTGTTCCGTATACTGCTGCCCTACGCCAACCCGTTTGACTTCATTAGCGAAAACACCGCATTTTCCAAACTGAAAAGCGGCTTTGAAAGCGATATGACTAATGCTAGAGCGGTAGCGCCTCTGTCGAGCGCCAGCACACACGCGATGTTTGCCTTCCCGCAGGCCAGCTGGTCACGACGTGTCGGTGGTGTGTATGGAAACGAACTGGCTCGCGAATATCCAGATCGCGCTCATGCACTGCTCAGCGCTATATCTGATGACACCTATCAGGTCAGCGTCAGAGCGCCGCTTAACCGCCGCGAGGGCGCAGACGAACTCTGTCGGAAGTTTGATACCGGTGGCGGCCGCAAAGCCGCAGCGGGTATCAATGCCTTGCCTGAAAGTGAAGTGGAGCGCTTTTCCGCAGAATTCGCCAGTCAGTTTAATAACGCAGACTGATCTTGCCGGCGGTGCGTTTTGGACGCACCGCTTCGCACAGCATCGGGTAGCCGACAGTGTTCAGCAGGGGATTTATTTTTAACTCTCAGAGCGGTTTTCATGCTTCGCCGCCCGGTCCATCGACAGCACCATTGCTAAAGCCTGTGACCATGCAGGAATAATAGTGTCTAGCTCATCAGCGCCTTAACATGAACAGCGGCGCTGCGACCGAGGGCGGCGAGATCGTAACCGCCTTCCAGCATAGAGACCATCCTGCCATTGCAATATTCACCGGCGACCGCCTTGAGCTCTTTCGTCACCCATTCAAAGTCCGGTTCAAGAAAGCTCAGGCCGCCGAGCATATCATCGCGGTGGGCATCAAAACCCGCTGAAATGACAATCAGATCCGGAGCAAACGCACGCAGAGCAGGCAGGCAATCGCGCTCTATTTCACGTCTAAACACATCACCACCGGAGCCACCCGGCAACGGTATATTTATCTTTCGGCCAACTTCGTTGGCGCCGAATTTTCCGGGATAAAGAGGGTGCTGAAACGTAGAGCAAAAGAAAATCTGCGAATGATCTCCAACGATATCTTCTGTGCCGTTGCCGTGATGCACATCGAAATCAACAATGGCGACTTTGCTGATTCCATCCAGCTGCAGTGCATGCAAAGCGGCAATCGCCACACTACCGAAAAAGCAGAATCCCATCGCCTCCGCACGTTCTGCATGGTGGCCCGGTGGCCGCACGCAACAAAAGGCGTTATCAAAGGAACCACCGACGACCAGATCCACGGCCTTAACACCGGCGCCCGCTGCCAGCAATGCCGCACGCAGTGAATACTCATTCATCGAGGTATCAGCGTCGAGCTGAACACTGCCTTGCGACGGCGATCTGGCCATCAGATCATCAACATAGGTGGCCGGGTGCGCCAGCAACAGCTGATCGCGTGTTGCTTCAGGTGCCTCAATCTGCTCAAGCATCTGAAACAGCCCCTGTGCCACCAGTTCGTCCAGAACGGCACCGATACGGGCGGGTCTTTCGGGGTGACCGGCAGACATTTCATGCCTGACGCAGTCCTGATGGGTAATCAACGCAGTTTTTGACATAGGCGGCTCTCCGGTGGTGGCGGCAATCCAATCTTAACTGGCAAGATTACGCGAACTGTCTGACAGATTCACAACAGATTAGACACATGCCGGTACGCATCAGCGGACAACAATCCGTTACAATGACGGCCCTGTTTCAAAATGTAGCAATCCGCATGTGGTTTAAATCAGCAAACTTGTTTCGGTTCCTCATTGAGTTCAAAACAAAACCTGAGGAACTCGAAGAAATGCTGCAAGAGCACATCTTCAGACACGTCAACAACCGCCAGCTCACCAGCTATGGCTGGGTATCACCAATTGGGGGTGACAGCGAGCAATTGGTGCACGTCAGCAGCGGGTTTCTGTTGCTGAAAGCACGTCGTGAAGAGCGAATTCTGCCGTCCAGTGTAATCGCAGAGCATATGGCAGAACGTATCCAGCACCTCGAGGAAAAACTCGACCGGAAAATCCGCGGCAAGGAAAAGCTCGATATCCGCGACAACGTCGTTATGGAGCTAACCCCGCAGGCATTTACCAAATCAACCTATGAGCAAATACTCATCATGCCCCAGCAGAATCTGCTGGTCATCGACAATGCCAGCGACAAAAAAATCGATCAATGCACAACGCTGCTTCGGGAAGCCATGGGTACGTTGCCAATCGAGCCAGTGCAAACAGCGATCGGACAATCGGCGTACTTTACCCGCTGGCTGAAAGGCACCCTGAAAATGCCCAAAGATTTCAACATGGGTGACGAATGTGTGCTCCAGGACGAGGACAACGAAGCCGGCACCGTCAAGTGCAACAAGCAGGACCTCACCAGCGACGAAATACGCGCCTTATCAACCACTGGCAAGCAGGTCGTAAAAATGGCCATCGAGTCCAACGAGACCGTCTCGTTTGTACTGGATGATAAATTCGGCTTCAGCAAAATTAAATTTCTCGATACCGCCCCCGATGACGGATCTGATACCGCCGACCTCGATCCACTCGCAGTTTTTGATGGCAATTTCACGTTGATGGCACTGGAATTTGCCTCGTTGTTCCCTCGGGTCATCGAATTGTTCGGCGGCTTGCAGGACGACGAGTCCGACAATAAACCCGTCGCGGCAATTGAGCAGGAGACAAGCGAAGACCAATCCACCGAAGCGCCTGCAGAGAAAATAACAGACCAGCACCCGGCCGAGACCACCGAACAGCCAGCCACTGAGACCGCTGAGACCGCTGAGTAAAAACTACACATCACTGCGTTGCACTATGCCCGACAAGAAACTGCTGATAATCGCCAACACCCCGTCACCAAACACCGGGTTGCTCGCCGACGCGGTTCTCCACGGTGCCCGACACCCGGATATAGAATCCGTTACCGCGACCCGGCTGACGCCATTTGACGCCACCGTCGATCACGTGATGGATGCCGACGGTATCGTCCTTGGAACGACTGAGAATTTTGGCTACATGAGCGGCGCGTTGAAAGATTTTTTCGAACGCGTTTATTACCCGGTGCTGGAAATAAAACAAGGCACACCGTACGCACTGTACGTCAGAGCCGGACTGGATGGCACAGGAACCATCACGGCTGTGGAACGCATCATCACAGGTTTACGCTGGAAGGCAATCTGCGAGCCGGTGTTGCTACACGGCAGCTTCAGCGACGCGTTTATACCGCAGTGCGAAGAGCTCGGCACGCTGATGGCCGCCAGCCTCGATACCGGCATTGTCTAAGCGGACGATCACCGGGTAAAAGCATTTCTGCGAGCCCAGATTACCGCCCCCTGCAACACCGATTCACCCTGCAAGTTTTACCGGCAATGCCGATAGCCTTGCTCTCACCTGCTGAATCGCTAAATCAACCGGAAATGCGCCTGATGTACCAATCGGTAAGGGCGCTTTAAACACTGGCCATTCGGTGTAGAATCGATCCACGGACCTGCTAACCGACGCACAATATGAATACGCAATACAACCGATTTGGCACTCTGCCGTTGATCACCGACACCTTGACCGGATCACCAAAAGCAATACCGGCGCGGCACAGATTCGACCTCGTTCGCAGCTCTGTTGGTCTGCTGGCAGCCCTGTCTATCAGTGCGTGTGCATCACATAACATTGCACCGGAAACAGTACCGACGCTGGTGCCAACCGCTGCCGTGTCAGCGGATACCAGCGTCACGCCCACTGCAGACACCAATGACGCCATCGATCCGCTGCTCGCCAGCACCCCGGCAGACAGTACCAGGCTCGACGACATCCGCCTCGACACAGTGGCACAGCAATCATCAGACAATGAGACACCGGCACGTCTTGACCCGGTCAGCGTTATCACCTGGCGCGCTGAGCGTGGGCACTCAGCATCACAACTGCAACTAGGCCGCGCCTACGCCACAGGGGATCGTGTAGAGAAGGATCTTGAGGCCGCCAGATTATGGCTCGAACTCGCCGCTATGCAGAGCAACAACGAAGCCCAGTACGAACTAGGCACCTTGTACTTTACCGGCAATGGTGTCCGTCGCGACTATTTTAACGCCCGCGAATGGTGGCTCGAAGCCGCTGTCAATGGCAACTCGGACGCACAACAAAAACTGGGCTACCTGTACAGCGAAGGACTGGGCGTCGAGCGCGACTTCAAACGCGCTAAAACCTGGTACGTCAAGGCTGCCAGTCTAGGCCATGCCGAAGCGCAAACCCTGCTGGGCTCTTTGCACCATGAGGGCGACCGCCTGCCAACAGACTACGAAGAAGCAATCAAGTGGTACACGATGGCCGCCCGACAAGGTCACGCACACGCCCAGTACACACTGGCAACACTCTATCACGATGGCCTCGGCGCAACGACAGACTATGTCCAATGCGCCGCCTGGGCGGATGTGGCTGTGGCTAACGGTTATCCGGATGAACTAAAAGCAGGTTCTATATGCCGATCGAAACTAGACGAAGCACAGCAATCACAGGCAACTGAGTTGGGCAACAGCTACATGCGGTCGCAGAGCTTCTAGCAACCGCGCTACAAAGGTTTTGTATCGACGCCAGCCAGCGCTCTGATGATCCGGTCAGCAGTCTGCTGCGGTGACACCTGCATAAAGCAATGCTCGCCAGGCACCATCGAAAGCTGAATATTTGCATTCTGTTTTTCTGCACTGCGGGCCGCCTGCAGAGAAAATGGATAACTGCTCTCCCCCATCAGCAACAGTACTGTGCCGGTCAGTGAATTCAAACTTCGCCAAAGACCGTCAGGCAGAGTCGAAAAATAATGCGCCTCCAATGCCGGTGAACAGCACAAGCTCACCCCGCCCTGCTGGTTCTCCTGCAGGCCATGGTCAATAAAGCTTTGCAGCGCAGAGTCAGTCCAGCCACGGTAGATCTTGCGATCATGCAGGTAATCAAATGCTGCTTGTCGGCTTTCCCACTGATACCTGCGCTTCAGCGTCGGTTTAACAAACGGATGCACATACGCGGTCATTCGCAGCCAAGCCAGCACTTTCATAGTCAGCAGCATTCTGCGAGGAAACAACACCGGATCCAGCAGCAACAGTGCCTGGTAGCTGTGCGGATGCCGATGCGCTGACAGCGCTGTCAGCACGCCGCCCAGACTGTGGCCGACGCCAAACACCGGCTGGCCATACCGGGGCGATAATTTTTTCAGCCCCTCATGCATGATCTCTGCGGTTTGATTCCAGCCGGCATAGGGATTAATCCCGTCGCTGCGGCCATGACCGGGAATGTCCAGCATGATGATATCGAAGTGCTCATGAAGGGCTTCGAGCATCGGAAAGTAGGCGGCACCACAAAACCCGTTTCCGTGTAAAAATGCGATCACTGGCCGTTGACGCGGTTCGCTGCACCAGCCACGCAACACAACACCGCCATCGAGTCTCTGTTCAACCGGTTTAAAAATCACAGTTTTAGATTTAGCTACTGACATCCGGACAATCGATTCATCACCTGCGAGGCAGCCACAAAGCCAAACACCGCAGTGACCGCCACCAGTGAGCCATAGCCGGTATCACAATCCAGCGTAACGGATGACACGCCGGGCTTCTGATGACTCACCTTGCCGTCAGCCTGCGGAAAACGTGCTTGCTGATAGGAAAATACACACTCTACGCCAAAGCGTCTTGCGGTATTTCTACTCCAACCGTACTCACGCCGCAGACGACGCCTGACGTTGGCGGCCAACGCATCATTCCAGGTTTTATTAAGGTCTGTCACCGTGACCTTGGTCGGATCAGTTCTACCACCGGCACCACCGATGGTAAGCACTGGAATCTTACTACGCTTGCAGTGATAGATAAGTGAGGCTTTGAACGTTACCGCATCGATCGCATCGATCACATAATCAAAGCGATCATCGACGTAGTTGGGCAAATTGTTAGTGACCAGCATATCGTCAATGGCATCGAGACGGCATTCAGGATTGATACGCGCTATCCGCTCAGCCATCACACTCACTTTAGATTGCTCCAGAGTGGTGTTATCGGCATGTATCTGTCGATTGATGTTGGTCAGCGCGATGTCGTCATGATCAATCAGCGTGATCGCACCGACACCGCTTCGTGCCAGCGCTTCCGCAACCCAGGAGCCGACACCACCGATGCCAACCACGCAGACATGTGCCGCATGCAGGCGCTTCAGGCCACCAGCACCGTACACTCTGGCAACGGCTGCGAACGCATTTTGGTTATCGGAATGCATCTGATCTGAACCGGACTATCGTCATCTGCACAGGAAAATACACCACAATAAAGTCTCAGAACGGCGCTTAGCGAGTACCGTAGATTCTGTCGCCAGCGTCACCGAGACCCGGCACGATGTAACTGTGATCGTTCAGGTGATCGTCAATTGCTGCGGTATAGATGGCCACATCAGGATGTGCGCTATGGAACGCTTCTATGCCTTCCGGCGCTGCAAGCAGGCACAAAAAGCGGATGTTTTTCGCACCACCTTGCTTAAGACGGGTGATCGCAGCAATGGACGAATTTGCCGTTGCCAGCATCGGATCCACCACAATAACCAGCCGCTGATCGAGGTCCGAGGGCATCTTGTAATAGTACTCAACCGCCTCGAGCGTTTCGGGGTGCCGATACAAACCAATATGACCTACTCGCGCCGAGGGAATCAACTCGAGAATGCCTTCGAGTAAGCCGTTTCCCGCCCGCAGGATCGACACAAGGCAGAGTTTTTTACCGGTCAGCATCGGTGCCATCATTTTAGTGATCGGCGTTTCAATTTCGACTTCCTCAACAGGCAGATCACGGGTCACCTCGTACGCCAGCAAATGACTAATTTCTTTCAGCAGCGAACGGAATGTTGATGATGACGCTTCAGTGCGACGCATCAGAGTGAGTTTGTGCTGGATCAAAGGATGATCGACTACAGTTACAGAGGCTGCCATTTAGTGAACGCTCCAGAGGTGAAAGTCGGGGGATAACCGAATTCTAACCTGTATCGGAATTTCAGGCATGCTATTGCGCCTCAGTCCTCAAATGGCGTGCAACTGTTACTGCCGACAAATCAGTTGCCAGGTAGCCGGGGTCTTAATTCACCAAAGGGATCACTCGGATAAAAAATAGGGCGATCAGACACGTAGTCCCCCATTTGAGCAAAATCCATCGTCACCACTGCTGTGCCAACCACGGCCGCGACACAGATTCCGGTGAGCGCGATTTTAATTATGCTGTAGGGTCTTTCGCCGCGGATTTTGCCGTTGCGGCCATTCACAACGAAGCGATAGGTTTTACCACGAAAGCTGAACGCCGCTGTCCACAATGGCAGCAGCACGTGCTTAAAAGTGGTGTCGCTGTGCTCGGTATGCAATCGCTTGATACGCTGCTGATCACCGCCAATGGCTCGAGTGACATCGTGGCGAATCATTTTCTGCATCACATTCTGTGCATGGCCAAATCCTTCATCGAGCGCCACCTGATAGACCTCGCTCTGGAAGCCGCTCAGGTAGTCCCGGGTATAGGGCACCAGATTTTCAAGGTCCCAGGGTTCCAGCCAATCAGTGATTTTACGCGGCAGGGTTCGGGTCGCTCCAATCAGTACATCATCGAAGTGACGATCGGTACGGCCGCGGACATTGGTCCATCGAACTTTTGGCACCATGCGGGAGCGACGCGTCCGCCGGCCATTTACTACGACAGAATAATTCTGCCGCACATAGTAGACGTCGCCGCGCTGACCGGTATAGGCAGTGACGGTATCACTGTCGTAAGTCCAGTACGGGATATAAATACCATTCAACGCATGCTCTTCACGGGCATAGTTTTTTAACTTCGATGGTGCAAACCAACGCCCGGCGATCCACTTTTTATAGGATGCCTCCGCCTCCTCAGCGGTGATCGCAAACGGCAGCAATGCCTGCGGTGAGAACTCATGAATATCACCGGTACTGGTGACCACCGAGGTACCACAAAAAGGACAATCACTTGAGTGCAAATGCGCATCGAGGTCGAACTGTGCCGCACAGTTAGGGCATTTCAAAACACTGGTGGTGGCACCCAGCCTGCGTGTCTGCTCTAGTTTTTCAAGTCCCTTCGGTAAGGCAATCTCTTCTATATCAGCGTCTGAAACTTCAATCTCATTGCGCTGCCCGCAATGGTTGCACTCCAGGTCATCCGTGCCAACGGCATAGGTAAGCATACCGCCACAGTTACTGCACGGGAAACGCGTTTGGTTGGCGGCCACCGGTGCCTGCACCGGCCCGGCAGCCTCCTGCGCAGTGAACAGATTTTCGTACGGCGGTTTGTTCAAAAGATTCTCTGGCAGCCAATCAGCCGCGCGGCAGCGGCGGCGGTGTGCGGCGGGTAAATAACTCTGCGAGGTCCGGCTGTTCAGCGGCGGCCGCCCAGTCGTCCATGCCCGCAGCCCATACCAAAGTTTCCCGCGTCAGCGACCCGTCGGCCAGATGCGCCTCAAGACTGGCTATTTCAATCGGCCCGACAGCTTCACCATCGACAGCCAGGTGGTATTTTTTTGCCGTCGGCAATGGTGGTGGCAGCGCTGCCGATGGGACGTCAGTAGCAATTTGCGCTGGTGCTCCAGGCTGCATACTGTTGGCCATTTGATGGCCCATTGCCAGGCCTGCCCCCATGCCTATTCCGGCGCCGGCTGCGCCACCGGGGTTTTCCGCACCGGCCTCGAGTGCCAGGCCGGTCTGGTACTGCATGTATTTGTCCAGATTGCCCACCATCCCGGCACTGGTCCGTTTGTCGAGCGCTTCCTCAACGGCCGGAGGGACTGAAATATTTTCTACCAGCAAGCGGGTAAGCTCCAGACCGTACTCACCAAATTCGGGCGCAATTCGATCAATGATCACATCGCCAAGCTGCTCATAGTTGGCAGCCATATCCAGTACCGGTATGCCGCAGGCGCCAACCGCCGAGGAAAATCGCGAGGTAATCAGATTGCGCAACTGATTACTGATTTCGTCGACCCGGAAGTTACCGTCAGTGCCAACAATTTCGCGCATGAATTTCAGCGGATCGGATACTTTGATCGCGTAGGTTCCGAATGCACGTACCCGAGCCGCGCCAAACTCGGCATCACGCATCATCAGCGGGTTTTTGGTGCCCCACTTTAAATCCACAAAGCGACGAGTGCTGATGAAATACACTTCCGCTTTAAACGGGCTGTTGAACGCATGATCCCAGCTCAATGCTGTCGATAGTACAGGCAGGTTGCGGGTTTCCAGTTCATACATGCCCGGGCTTAGCACATCGGCCACTTCGCCCTCATTCACAAATACTGCTGCCTGCCCCTCACGCACGGTCAGTTTGGCTCCGTACTTTATCTCATTGCCGTAGCGTTCGAAGCGATACACCATCGTGTCGTTGGTGTCGTCGGTCCATTCGATGACATCAACGAATTCACCAAACAGCTTGTCAAATAATCCCATTTTATGCTCCTGTCGCGGCGTCAGGTTGTCGAGAACTGGCCGACGCGAGTTTAGTTTTTAATTCGGTTTCCAGTTCTTCAAGAGTGCGCTCTGCATCGCGGCGTTTACGCTTACCTTCGTCGGCAATTTGCAGGCTCTCCTCAATAGTGGCAATAAGGTTTTCATTGGCGCGCTTAACGGCTTCAATATCAAATACACCACGCTCGACCTGCTCGCGAACTTCGCGATTGGCAGTGCGAAGAGTCTCGGCATTTTTTTCCAGCAGGTCATTGGTCAGATCGGTCGCAGCCTTTACGCTCTTGGCGGCCTCCTGGGAGCGGAATACGGTGACAGCCTGTGCCAGTTGCTGGCGCCACAGCGGCACGGTGTTCACCAAGGTGGAACTGATCTTGGATACCAGGCCTTTGTCATTTTCCTGCACCATACGAATACTGGGCAGGCTTTGCATAGCAACCTGACGGGTAAGCATCAGGTCGTGAACTCTGCGCTCCAGGTCATCGCGAGCAGACCGCATGTCACGCAGCTCCTGCGCCTTTAATACGTCGTCGCTGCTCTGCGCTTCATCGGCCATCGCCGGCAACAGGGTTTCATCGAGCGCCCTGAGCTTCTCTTCGCCCGCGGCAATATACAGCTCAAGTGAATGATAGTAATCGAGGTTGGCATCATACAGGCGATCCAGCCCGGCAATGTCTGTGAGCAACTTGGTTTTGTGATCTTCCAGGTTGTCGGTGATGGTATCTATCTGACGACGAACTCCTTCGTACTCCTGTATAAATTGCACCACCGGCCGCGCACGTCCAAACAAACGAGCCCAGAAGCCTGGTTTCTTGGTGGGATCCATGCTGCCGACATCGAAGCCACGCAACACCGTCACCATGTTGTTGAGATCCTGACCGGCGGGACCGACATCCTTGTTGCGAACACCCTCCAGCATATTGTCACTTATGGTCGTCAGACGCTCCTGCGCCTTGCTGCCATAGAACAGGATGCTGTTAGTGTCACTTAAGGTAATTTCATTCATTAACTCGGTAATTTTGGCGCGATCATCCGAAGACGCTGTTTCCAGAGTGACCATCTCGTTTTTCAGGTCCGGTGCCAACATCGCATCGAGTTTTTCGACACCTTCAGTCAGCGATGCATCGACGGTATCGACTTTAGAATCCGACATTTAGTTATTTCTCCCCAATAAATCATTAGCTGCGGCCGCAGCACTGTGCCCGGGTTTATACACCCTCTTTCTCCAACTGCAACTGCAACACCTCTATCTGTACATCGAGTTCGGTTAGATTATTCTCCAGAAGCTTTTGCTTCTGCTCTCCGATGACGGTTTCAATCGTTGTCAGAACACTGCGAAAATTACTGTCCAACTCACCGGTATCTCCATAACTGTGTGTATCTGCATAGCCCTCGGTGACCCGCTGAGCGCCTTCCAGATACACCTTTAAAAATTTTCTCGCCCGGCGCAGATCACGCGGATCGTCCTCGACGATATCCGTGATCTCGCGCACCCCGATGATAATTTTGCTCAACCGATCTTTTAACTCAACATTGTGAATCCGCGAGCGCGCCGCCTCAATGGCGAGTATTTTTTCGTCTGCCTCATTGAGAATTTCCAGCACTTCTTCTGAGGTGACACCAATTGCAGGCATGTCGGGTGCGCTGCGGGAAGGATCTGTGCCGTATACCATCACACTGCCGATAGCAGCACCGAGTCCGAGCAGTACACTGTTGATAAACGCGATTTCAGCGCCGAATCTGGCACCGGCAAATATCCCTGCCCCCAGCACGGCAGCGCCAAGTAATTTGTACGGAATAGAGCTGCTGCGCCGGACAATCTTACGACGGTTCGCTTCGTACTCTATATCGAGACCTTTGCGCACCAGCGTCGCTGCAATCATTGATGCGGCAAAGCCGACCGCATAACCAAGCGCGCTGACCGCACTGCTAAACGCATTTACACACGCCAGCAACAACATCGGCATTGGTAGCAGGAATAACAAAAAGGCCCTTGAGCGAGGTAATAACCGGGTCTGCCCGGCGCCAACCTTTTTTGCACCACCACGACGTAATTCACTCACCGGGTACTCTCCAGTTTGTCCTCACCCTGTATGGTGTTGATCACCCCCACACACGACACACCGCAAATGGCATACACAAGGATCACCAGTCCAATCATCTTCTTTAATTTTCCGGGCATAGCTACCTTCTCTGGCCAGACCTCTACAGACTGAGGCTAAATATCCATTTTTCAAGCACTTGAGAGTGCTTACCTTAAAGATTTGCGACGCGAGGCATGCACGACATGGACCTCCTGATTTTAACAGGTTTATGAGTGTCCTTCGGGTAAAACCCGGTAAACAGATTCTTCAAGTGTTGCCAGCCCACGGCGCGGCATACTGGATTCTTCCCGATGCAGCAGTGAAATTTTATAGTTTTTTGCAAAGTGCTGACGGACCTCGGATTCAGGCACTGAAAAAGGCGGGCCTTGCATGGCAGCTTGATCGTAACTGATCGCGATGGTGAGATACTCGGCAACCACAGGCACAATGTGCTGCAAATGCTCGACATACCTGACTCGCAGGTCCGGCGGCATGGCAACCAGCGCCGCACGATCATAGACCCGCGAGACCTGCTCCAGCAGTGCCGGTTGCATCGCAAAAAAATCTCCCGCGTACAGAGTAACGTTGCTGGCGCTGAATACAGTAAAATCCGGCGTTGTGCTGACCGAAAAATCAACCTCAGACTCATCGCAAAACCGCTGAATAGCCGACAAACTCAGGTCGACACCCACCACATGATGACCATAACGCTGTAACCAGGTCAGATCCGGACTACGCCCACACAGGGGAACAAACACGGTCTCACCCGCTCTGGCGTCGGTCTGTGACCAATAGGTTCGCAACATTTTATTCGCTGAAGTCTGCTGCCAACCTGGAGCGTCAGTGCGAGCCCAGGCATTGTGCCAAAACGAATGATCCATGCTGCCTTCACCTTTGTTTTCCCGTGACACCGGATCACGGAACCCGGGTAGCACCTATCGGGGCGACAGAATCGCCGCAGTTGTCTTAACGCCGTGCAGGCCCCCGGTATTCCAGATGCAGCCATTGCCCGAACAAAATCACCCGCAGGCTCCACCTCGCCTGTACCACCTGGTAAAACGGCCAATGCTGCAGGAATGCGCTACCGCAAGCCCATTGTTGTTAATGCATCTAAAGAGTTGCTCCCGTGCGGCCGATATCGTCGCCAACCATGTAGCACTCGTCACGCTGCTCAGCCAAGGTGCTGCCTGCGTGTAAGCCAATAAATACTACAATAAAAAAGGTGACCGGGAATGAATGGAATTAGCGGAACTAGCGGAATCGGCGGATTGAACTCAACCAGTGGAATCGATCTGTCTTTTTACAACAATGTGCAGTCACAAACGATGCAACTGGTGAAATTCCAGGCGCAGGTTGGGCAACAGGCGGCCGAAATTCAGGCCACCAGTGGTGCCATCAATATGGCTGTGCGCGCACTGCAGACAGCCGCGGCAAACGTCAGAGCCTAATTGCCTGATGCTCGCCCCCGGGACAGCTTCGTCCCGGGGGCGGCAATGAGCATCACGAGCAAAGCGTAACAATACGTTGCCGAAAAGCAGTGTCAGACCGGCACCGGTGTGCCGTAACATCCCTATAACCGGGCGCACTATTCACAGCGGTGAAACTGCTGGTCTCAAGCCCGCTCTTTCAGTCTACCGAGGCAAGAAATGTCCAAAGCAATAATGGTAACCGGCGGCGCTGGTTACATAGGCAGCCATACCGTTAAGCAACTTGGCCAACAGGGCGAGAAAATAATCGTCCTGGACGACCTGTCCACCGGTTTCGAAGAAAATGTACTGTTCGGTGAACTTGTCGTTGGCAAGACCGGCGATCAGGAACTCGTTGATCGCATCATGAAAACCCACGACGTCGACACCGTGCTGCACTTTGCCGCACACACCATTGTGCCGGAGTCTGTGGAGAATCCTCTCAAGTACTACGACAACAACACCGCCAGCACACGCAGCCTGCTGGAGTGCTGCCAACGCAACAACGTCAGTAATTTTATATTTTCGTCAACGGCAGCCACTTACGGCATCGGTGATGGCACCCCCTGTACCGAAGAGTCGCCCACAGCACCCATCAACCCGTACGGTATGTCTAAACTGATGTCCGAATACATGCTGGAAGATCTAGGCAAAGCCTGTGACATGAAGCACGTGATCCTGCGCTATTTCAATGTTGCCGGTTGCGACCCGGATGGACAGATCGGTCAATCGACTGATAAAGCCACCCTGCTGGTAAAGGTAGCCGCAGAGGTAGCGGTAGGCGCACGTCCGGAAATTTATGTCTACGGCACCGACTACCCGACCGCCGATGGAACCGGGGTACGCGACTACATACATGTCGCCGATCTTGCCTCAGCGCATCTGCATGCACTGGACTACTTGCGTAAAGGCGGAGAGTCTACTCGTCTGAACTGCGGTTACGGCCATGGCTACAGCGTTCGCGAAGTGCTCGATACAATACAAAAAGTGAATAACGCGGCGATTAAAATCGTCGAGCATCCACGCCGTGCCGGCGACCCGCCGGAACTCATTGCCAACGTCGACAAGATCCATAAAACACTGACCTGGAAACCGCAGTACGATGATCTCGAAGTCATCTGCTCTACCGCAATTGCCTGGGAGCGCAAGCTACTCGAAAAAAGACGCGCTGCGTAATTTAATTTGTGTCAGTGAAACAAAACAGGGTGCTCTTAGGCACCCTGTTTGCGTTCTGATCGTCGATAAAGTCAGCCGCTTGTCAGCGGCTTTTCATTTACAAAGCCAGATCCAGCAAGAGCTCATCGGAATTCGATGTCCGCTGCGCAATGCTGTTGGATATCATCTGATAGTGCGCCAGTTGATCGGCATCAGGCAGAGCATGAACATCTGACGACAGAACTTTCAACGCCACCATATCTGTCATCACCTCGATATCGGTAACACTTTTATCGCCACGCACAAAACCCAGTTCGCCAAAGCAATCACCAGGACCGAGCACCGCACTGAGACCGCTGCCGTCACGGGTACTCGCCACGCCCTCGAGAATGACGTACAAATGGTTGTCGATAGTGTTGCGACTAAGAGCGTTGGTGCCGGAACTGAACCGAATCAGGTTACTCACTGAGGTAAAGCGGGCAATCTTGCGGGCATTAAATCCAGTAAAAAATTTCAGCTGTGGAATCAGCGGCATCCAGCTTTCCAACTCAGGCGTAAGCAAATCAGGCGGCGCCATTTTGTCTGCAACTGCACGCAGTGCTTTTGCCATTTCGGCACCGCTGGCGTAACGCAAACGTGGATTCTTGGCCAGACACCGGGACACAACGCGCTCAAGCTCTACGGGCAGATCCGGACGCAAAGATCGCAGCGGCGGTGCGTTTTCTTTTAGCACGGCACGAAACAACTCTTTAACCTTGGTTGCTTTGAACAACTGCTGGCCGGTGAGCATTTCAAACATCACCGCACCAAGGGAATAGATATCACTGCGTGGCCCGAGTTCTTTGCCGGTAACTTGTTCCGGCGACATATAGTTGGGCGTACCGAGTGCCGGCCGACCACGGCCAATGCCCTCTTCAGCTGAGGTGCTGACGGCAATACCGAAGTCGAGCAATTTTACCGACCCGTTAGCCGCGAGCATGATGTTAGCCGGTTTAATATCGCGATGAACGATACCCATCTTGTGCGAGAAATCTATCGCCTCA
The DNA here is from genome assembly GCA_938003855.1 of uncultured Granulosicoccaceae bacterium. Lineage (GTDB taxonomy): Bacteria > Pseudomonadota > Gammaproteobacteria > Granulosicoccales > Granulosicoccaceae. Next base: position 19,868 of record CALKXD010000309.1, read on the forward strand.
CAGACTTCAGCGATTACATTAACAACCCGATAGGGAGGGAGCTGCTGCTGACCACGACCATAGCGCTTCAGCGATGCACCTTCCACATACTCCATCGCCAGGTAATTGAGGGAACCATCAACGCCAGCGTCATAGACGGTGACAATATTCGGGTGACACAAGCGTCCCGCCGACAATGTTTCGGTAATAAACGCTTTCTGCGAACCGGGAACTTTCCCTGTCTCTTCATCGGTGACGCCGACCTGAGAGATTTTCAGGGCGATATCACGCGACAGAATTGCATCGTAGGCACGATAGACAATGCCACAAGTTCCGCTGCCAATGCGTTCCAGTAACTGGTACTTACCAACTTTTGCCGGAACCTGGAAATCCAGTGGTGCGGTGGAGGTTTGTTCTTTCCCCATTTCTTCTTTCGTTCTCTATAAACCTGGGAGATTTCGTCTTTCGACGCCGGATTCGTAACCAGATTAGCTACTGTTAGCACTAAGCATAGTCAATATTTGACCATGTATACCTTCAAATGACCCATTTGACATACAAACTGCAACGTCGCCCGGCTTCAACAGCGCTGCCAGGTGCTCAACCATCTCCACGGTAGAGAAGAACACCCGGGCCTCTGTTTCCGCCCGCTGACACAACCCGTCCAGATTGAGTGTGTCTGGTCGTGCGTTGTAAAGCAGAGCGTGGTCGGCAGAAGCCAGCGCGGACGCCAAGCCATCAATATGTGTGCCAGAGGCCATACTGTTGGACCGGAAATCCACCAGGGCAATCAAACGGCCACCGGCGGGCAGACCTGGCCGCAGTGCCCGCAGCGTGGCCAGAATCTCTGTCGGGTGGTGAGCAAAATCATCATAGAGTGCCACACCTGCCAGCGTATCAAGCAGCTCCAGGCGCCTTTTCACTCCGCGGAATTCTGCCATCGCCTGTACGCCAACCTCGACAGGCACCCCGGCGTGCCGTGCCGCAGCAATCGCCGCAACTGCATTCGAGATGTTATGGGTACCCAGCAACTCCGGTGTCAATGGCAGTGACTTCCCATCGGGGGTATCGAGACTGTTCGGGCGTTCCGCGTAGCGCCAGCCACCTTTAACCGGCAGAGCGGCGTAGCCAGGCCGAGACTCCGCGTCGGTCGGTGTAAAAGTTTCCAGATCGCTCCACAAACCGGCCCGCAGTACATCGACAAGATTCTGGTCCGCGCCATTGCTGACAATCAGACCATTTCCCGGAATAGTACGCACGAGATGATGGAACTGGCGCTTAATCGCGCTGAGGTCATCAAATATATCGGCGTGGTCGAATTCCAGATTATTGAGTACCGTGGTTCGGGGTCGATAGTGCACAAACTTCGAGCGCTTATCGAAAAAAGCGGTGTCATACTCATCGGCTTCAACGACAAAAAACGGCAACTCACCCGAGCGCGCAGACACACCGAAATTTCCCGGCACGCCACCGATTAAAAAGCCCGGTTGCAGGCCGGCATACTCGAGTATCCAGGCTACCATGCTCGAAGTGGTCGTTTTCCCGTGGGTACCAGCGACAGCAACCACCCAACGGTCACGTAAAAAGTAGTCACTTAACCACTGCGCCCCGGAGGTATATCTGAGCCCCCGCTCCAACGCATACTCGACTTCTTCATTACCACGCGACATGGCATTGCCAATGATCAGTAAATCGGGGGCTTTTTGCAGATTAGCCGCGCTGTAGCCTTCCATCAGATCGATACCCGCTGCTCTTAACTGAGCATCCATCGGCGGGTAGACGTTTGAATCCGAGCCGGTCACTTCATAACCCAACCCGCGGGCAAGCTGGGCGATGCCACCCATAAAGGTGCCGCAAATGCCGGTAATATGAATATGCATGGTCAAAATCTAGAAAGGTCAGACGAGAGCCAATCAGTCGACCCGCTTAGCGTCTGCAAGCTGATCGGCCGAATTGGCTGGAGCGCACAGTTTACTGGCTAGGGGTCTGCTTACTTCATTACCAGAACATCAAACGAGCGCTGTTATCAGCCAGCGGCTCGCGACCAATTAATCCCAGTCACACAGTGCGGCTGATAGATCAGCCGCTGCCTGACGCAATCGATCAACATGGCCACGGGCATCCTCTATCGACAGACGAGCAGATGGCCCATGCACCGCCAGACAAGCCATCAGGTTGTTGTCGAGATCCAACACCGGCACGGATACCGCAACCATACCCTGAATAAACTCCCCGTTATCCTCTGCGTGGCCGGCGGCTTTGATTCGTTCCACTTCCATTTTGAGCTCGGCCGGATTGGTCATGGTGTTTTCGGTACTGCCGTCAAAGCGACCGGCTTTTAGAATCAGGCTAAGCTGCGCTGCTGGCAGAGTACTCAGGTGTAATTTTCCACTGGCTGTGCAATGAAAAGGCACTTTGGTGCCAATAGGCAGCTGAATACGCAACGGCCAGTCGGTTTCGACACGCTCAAGATAGATCATGCCATCATCATCGGGAATACACAGATTGCAGGTCTCCCCCAGATCACTGGCCAGGCTGTTAAGAATGGCAAGCCGCACTTCGCGCCCTCGCCCCGATGCCAGTAAGCCCGGCGACATTCGACGCAATCTGGGTCCCGGTACATAGGTAATGCGATCGACTTCACGCTGCAGGAAACCGGCATCCGTCAGAGTGATCAAAATTCTGTGCAGGGTTTGCTTGGGCAGGCCCACGATCCGTCCCAGTTCCTGTGCACTGACCGGCGCTGCCACCTTGACTAAGGCTTCCAAAACCAGCACAGCTCGTAAGCTACGTGTTGCAAGTTCCTGGGGATCGGTTGTCACTGCGTATCCTGTTGTCATTAATCTTCACGCTACAATCGTCGTCGGTTGTCGCATCAGGTGACAGAACACGAATGAAAAACCTTGAAAATTGTGAGCGCGACTATTGCGGGTCTCACTGAGATAACCACCCATCGAGACGCTGCGACCCACCTTGCCGAAGCTGCGCAAAATGCCCGTTTTTTCACTGCCTATAAAGCAATCGGGGCGGTACCCATGTACCACCCCACAATGCCTGGTAAACCGAAAGACGCTAAACCGACAGCCGCGTTAATGCAACCGGAACATCAGCGCGATAGCAACAGACGCCCGGCTGCGCCCACAACTAGCCAGGCAGACCGAACTTGCTGCGCGTCTCGTCGGTTAGCTGACCGTCGGTTGTCCAGCCCCGCAGCTGATAATACTCCGGCAACATCTTACCAAGCTCGCACACCAGCCCTTTCGCCGGTCCTGACTTCGCCGCATC
>CALKXD010000310.1 GCA_938003855.1 uncultured Granulosicoccaceae bacterium
CTTATGTCAATGACCCTGTGCTTTACTACCGACACTTTCGCACAAAACAGTACACTGGTTTACTCGGCCAGTGCGGTCGGCGTAAAAGACCATCTGGAATCAGACCCCGATGCAGCATTGTTTCTGACCGCGTTCAAGGCATCAGGCCTTTGGAAGACCTTTGGTCAGTCGGCACCGGTTACTTTGTTTGTACCCACCGACGCGGCACTTCACGAAGAAGGGTCGGCGTTTTTACTTGAAATTGTATTGCCGAAGCCCGAGAACAGTAAAAGACTGGACGACCTCATCAATACACATCTTGCCGCCACCCACGTTGATCTACAAGACAAGGCATTTTTATCCGCTTCAATTACCGTGGGCAGTGGCATTTGCTTTAACCTCCTAAAAACAGCCAAAGCGATCAAAGTCGGACCTGAAGCCACAATTTCCAAACAGGTCGATGCCACGGACGGCACCCTGTACTATATCGATAGATTACTGTGGGCTCCCTATAAAGGTGACGGAAAATGCCTCTGACAATGCGGTATGCAATGGCCCGGGCGTGTCTGCGCACTTTGCTACTGCTGGCGGTTCCGCTGTGCTCAACCGGCAACCCGGCTTACGCAGAGTTTGCGGGTACTGACAATGCCGCTGTGACTCATCAGTTTTTCGCAGAAACCCTCCATATCCTTGGCGGGACGCCCACTCGGGTACCCAGATGGACAGCGCCCATCAACATGGCCATTGTCGGACCAACCACTGAAGCGACTCGATCCCGCCTTAATTCGCTGATTGCACAGTTATCGCTCTACACAGGGCTGCCAATCAGGTTGCTTGCCCCTCGATACTCGACGGCCACGGCGTATTTAAAGGCAATTACAGAGACACCACCACATGACCTGTCCGCCTGCAGCGTTGAGCCCCCGCCGGTGTGTGCCAACTTCGTGGTTATTGTATCCACACAACAGGACATGGCGGGTATTGCTGATCGCTTACCATTGAGACCGGTATTCCGGGATGCTGCCGCGGGGTCCGGCACACTGTACTGCTTTTTTTCACCTGGAATTTCGCGGGGCATCGAGATAGTAAGAAGCGTTGTCTTTATAAATAGTATGCTCAATGAGGCGATGCAGAACACATGTCTGCAAGAAGAGATCACTCAATCACTGGGCCTGTTTAATGATTACTCAGACTCTGTGTTTTACTCATTCAACAATCTGGTCATTCAAAAAACACTGACGGTAAACGATAAGCACCTTCTGTCCAGCCTTTATGATCAAGAATTCCCGGTTGGAACCCTGGCAACTTCAATTGCCAGACAGGTAGTCGACTACCAGGCCTGGCGCTCGCACAGCCGGGCGGCACCTGTTACCCGGTAGCATGGACGACGGTCAGATGTATTTTGCACGGATCGAAGCGACGTGCATCGTAGCTGCTCAGCCTTTAAAATGCACTGAACGCTTAAACGCCAGAGCCGCGACGGCCAGGTCGCCGACCGCAATGCCACGAAAAATAAACGCACTGGTCAGTGCCGGATCGTAGCTGACATCGGCGACCACCAGATCAGTCAGTTCGCCGGTGACCAGGTCAGAATCAACCAGTGGTTTTTCCATTACCTTTTCCTGCGCCACATTGTCAACGTATACCCGCCTGAAAGCAGCGTAAGACGGTGCCAGCCAGGGCCCGCCCTGATCAATGATCGCCGCAAAGGCACCGGACTTTAACCAGTGTGCATCGACAAAAGGGCTGGAGGTCGCATCCAGTGACACGCTGCTGACCACGATATCCGCCTTTCGCAATCCCTGCTCCGGTGTGGTTTGCTCGAATGACATACCAAGCTCTTCTGCCACTATTGCGATCCGCTCAAGACCCTGACGACCGCGTCCACTGGCATACACGCCGTTTAGCGGGAACATTTCTGCGAGTGCCCGAAGATGGCTTTCTGCCTGCACACCGGCTCCGACCAGCGCTATTGAACGACTGGCCGGGTCGGCAAGGCGCCTGGCCGCCACCGCAGACAATCCGGCAGTGCGCACGGCGGTAACCCAGTTGGCATCAAGTACCGCCATCAGCGCCCCTGTTTCACTGTCGAGCAACATCATGCCCCCGTTGACCGCAGGCAGTCCTCTGGCTTTATTGCGTTGATTGGATATAACCGACTTCACGACGATAAAGCCCGCGTCATCCGACGCCGCCAGAGTCGCCATCAGGTAGCGTCCGTCAGAGGTGCGGGTTGCTGTTTTCGGCGCTGCTGACACGTGCCCGTTGTAGGCGCCGACAATGGCCAGTTCAATCGCCTGGATAATTTCCCTATTGCTTATATCAAGGTTTTGCAGGTCTGCATCACTGAGATAAACCGGAGTTGTCATGGCTATTTTACGGATGGCTATAGACGATCCGTATCGTAACACCTGAGGCTCCCGGACTGCACCGGCTGGATACGCGGTGGACAGTCGGACATTGCCACGCTGCCTGCGCACGGACGCACTGGCAGATTCAATACGCTGTCATTGGAACCCTGCGAGGTCTGCGGTCGAGGTGACACGCTGGTGCACTCCACACCCGATTATGGTGTTTCACCCCTGCATCAGGCGAGCCCGCACCAAAGACGCTCGCCGGCATCCTTTAGACTAGGCCACTTTCTGACCAGCCAGCGCTTCAGCGTTTATTGTTGCAATGGTGCCCATAACAGCCGCACCAGCGACAGGTTTAGAGTAATAGTATCCCTGCACCAGATTAATATCGAGATTTCCCACCGCCGCCAACTGACTCACTGATTCGACGCCCTCGGCAACCGTCTCTAGTCCATAGATTTCAGCGATTGACGCTATCGTTGCCATTACTGCCTGTGAACTCTCTGACTCGGCGTCAAGCCGGGAGATAAAAGACCGGTCTATTTTCAAGGCGTCCAGAGGGAGTTCCTGCAATTGACTCAACGAGGAATAACCGGTTCCAAAATCGTCCAGCGCAATTCTGACTCCCATATCCTGGATAGCCAGAAGAACCTTCTTGACCCAGTCTATATTTGCTTTGACGACACTCTCGGTAATCTCGATTTCAAAAAATGCCGGATCCATGTGATGGCGACTCAGAGCCTGAGACACCTGCGTTACAAAGTCGGGTTGCATTATCTGGTGCACCGACACATTGACAGCCACTCTGATCGGATCGGCACTCTGCTGATTCCACACCGCGGCCTGTCGACAGGCCTCTTCAATCACCCATGCTCCGATATCAGGCATCAGGCCGGTTTCTTCAGCGACCTCAATGAACTCGACCGGTGAAATGAGGCCGCGCACGGGATGATTCCAGCGAATCAGTGCCTCGACGCTATCTACCCGATTGTTGGTCAGATCTACCTGCGGTTGATAGTGTAATTCAAGTTGATTCTTTTCAATGGCACCGACAAGTTCAGTTTCAATCAGTCTGCGATGCTCAAACTGGATAGCCATTTCACTGTCGTAGGGTTCGATTTTCCCGCCCCCCGCCTGCTTCGCGAAGTACATGGCGAAATCAGAGGTAGATTGCAGGCCCTCAACCGAGTCAGCATCGTCCGGACAATTACTGTATCCGATGCTGCCATCGATTTTTATCAGCCCATCTTCGATCTTGAACGGGCTTTCAAAAACACCTTGTATGTCGGACGCAACCTTGAGTGGCTCGTTACCGTCGCTGGTTGTAAATACGACGGCAAATTCATCGCCGCCGAGACGCGCCACGGTTGTCCCGTCCTTCAAACACGCTCGCAGGCGACCGGCCACCTGTACCAGCAGTGCGTCCCCGACGACATGCCCCATTGTGTCATTAATGGTTTTAAATCCGTTGAGATCAATGGTGATCAACACCAGTTTTTCTGCAGCCGACTGATCAAGTTGATTAAACCGTTCATGGAGATTACGGTTGAACTTGCGCCGGTTTGGAATCTGCGTTAAGTCGTCATGATCAGCCTGGTGTTGTACTTTACGCGCAACGATGAAAGACGCCACTGCCATGCCGATACATAACAGCACTAATATAATATCTCCCAACAATGCACGTGTCGCCCTGGCTCTGATCTCTTCTGCACTGACCAGCGTTTGCCGGATCGCCGACCCTTTCATCGCCTTGATCACGGCATTAATCCGTGCGGACACCGGACGCCACTGATCTTCACTGAGCCTGACACCCGGCATGCCGTGGATTGAATCCAGAAAACTACTGACTAGCGCACGATATTCTGTGCTGTAAACCGTTTGCAGCAAGTCCGCCAACTCGACCAGAGCATCATCGGCACTGAAGGACTCAAGCGAATCGGTGAGTTCAAAGAGTGATTGCGCCGCCGTATTGTGCTGCTGCAAAATCCGCAGAGAAAGCGTCTCCTGATTTAGCAAATCAGCCTTGTTGTACCTGGCGTCGTTCAGATAGCTCTCGAGTAACAGGCTGGTCTGATTAATCGATTCACTGAAAGTCCAGATTGCGTTTTTTATATGGTGCGCCAGCGCAATACTCTGATGATCATCCTCAGGTAAAAAATGAAGTTTAATCCGTACATTATTAATATCGCGGATCAATTTGCTGTACGCCTCAAAATACTGCATGCGCATACGGTCGTCGCGCTCTGAAGGATCAACAAATGACTGTGAGCGTATGACAAACGTGGAAAGTTTGATCCGTTTAAACCGGTCCTTCAAGCTCACGATGATTCTGTCGATCGACTCGTTGCGACGCTGGTTGCGGTCGTTAGCGGCGAGACCTGTCCGGGTGGATTCGATCTCTTTAATTGCCCTGTTCAACAGTGAGTTTGACCGCCTTGACAGGTTACTTAACTGCTGCATGCCACCAGCGCCACTGAGCGAACCGATCCACAGTGAATTCACCGTTGATCTTTGCTGATCAACGATATCTGCGAGGTTGAAAAGAGTGGTCTCGGGAGTGGTCAGATTGCGCAGTTGCACCGCACTTTCCCGTTGAGTATAACCCTCGGTCAGAAAACGCGCGCCAAGCCAGAACACCATTAAAGTCGATAGCGTACTGACAACAATAAGGTTTTTAGCAACCCTGGTTACATTGAACATATCTCTTCACAACCATTCCAAGTCAACCATCCCTGTTTCCCTGGTAGACAACCATTACGACCGACCACCCTGGTATTACAGTCAAGCGTTAGTACACACTGTCTTGCAACGACGGCGCGACTAAAAAACCACAGCCCAAAGCAGTGCTTCAGTGAAACAAACTTTTTCAACTGATCATTTACTACTAGTGGCATTCAGCGAGCTTTTTTAAACTAATAAGGGTGATTAGTAACATTGTGCGCGCGACGTCTCCATGGTCGATGACTTCTATACGTCTGTAACCCCGTCCCCGGCTTCCTCTGCCTGTCTTCACAATTTTTTTTAAGCAATTGGGCCTCTTCACAATACCCCCCGCCTGCCGATACCGTTGCCCTGCCAGGTGCCCCTGGTGTATGCACTCGACGAACCCCGTTGACAGTGCCAGTATCCACCGCGAGATGAAAATAGCTGGTCAACTGGTCAACTGGTCAATGCTCATTGGAAGACTCGATGGTATTAGAGAGTAAACCTACCCCTTCAATTTCCACGGACACAACATCGCCATGTTTCATGGCTTGGGTTCGACCGGGAGTGCCCATGAAAATCAGGTCGCCCGGCTCGAGGGTGAAATACTCACTGAGGTAGCTGACCACTTTGGCGGGCGAATGGATCATGTGACGGGTGTTTTCCTGCTGCACGACGTTGTTGTTCAACCTTGTTGTCAGCAACAGGTTGGTATAGTCAAGGCCGGTCGCAATCGATGGACCCACCGGGCCAAAACCATCAGAGGCCTTTGCCCTGATCCACTGAAGATCCCGCCGCTGCCAGCTTCTCTCTGTCAGGTCATTACCGACTGTCACGCCAAAGATATAGTCACTGGCTTTGTCCTGAGATACGTTGCGGGCGACTTTACCGATCACCAATACCAGCTCCCCTTCAAAGTGCACATTGCGCGCATCCGCCGGTAGCACAATCGTGGCACCATGGGCTGTGAGCGAAGAAGGCAGCTTGACAAACACCGGCGGTGGCTTTCTGGAGCTTGAGGACAAATGACTGGCGAAGTTCATCCCAACCGCAAACACCTTACCGGCCTCTGTGGGTGGCAACAGGCGGATATCGTCAAGTGCGACTGATCCACCTGTCATACCCGACATCGGAAACAATCCTGCCTGAAGCTCCATCACTTCACCGCCGCGCAGAACTCCGTAGCGAACTTTACCTTTGGTCTCGTAGCGGACGTAGTGGTCGGCAGACAGCACAACGGAGGCGTGCTGGAACAAACACAACGCCACTAGCCAGGCTGCGATTTTTTCCATCATTTACTCCACACAAAAACGGGGCACTGCAGCGAGCAGATACCCCTGATCGCTCTCTGGATGGGAACTAATTAGTGCCCATCCAGAAACAAGCGCTACTGCGTACCACTCAGGCACGCAATCTTTTGCCTACCACATGCAGTTACTTAAGAACAACTAAGCGCCTACATGTGGTAGGCAAAATCTCACGCACCTGAATGATCCTCGCGACACCCTGTTTCCGGATGGGCACTAGCTAGAGCTATAACCGATCACTGACAAGGTAAATTTTTCAATATAGTCGATCAATTCGTTGACTGCGGCTTCTGCATCAGTCGAGGAACCGGCAGCAATCGCCGCC
>CALKXD010000311.1 GCA_938003855.1 uncultured Granulosicoccaceae bacterium
AGCATGGCCTTTCAATGTTGATCAGTTTCTGCAACAGATGGATGCACTGCATCTGCGTGGTGCTCGACAATTCAAATTTGTTGATCGAACCTTTAATCTGAAAATTAAAACCTGCCTCGCCATTTTAGAGTTCTTTCTGCAACGAAGCAGCGAGGATCTATTCCTGCACTTTGAGGTAATACCGGACAAGCTTCCGGCAGATCTGAAAACGCTGCTGCAACGATTCCCTGAGGGCAGCCTGCAATTTGAAGTGGGCATTCAATCGTTTGAACCTGAAGTTCAGCAGACGATAAGCCGAAAGCAGAACAATCAGAACAGCATGGCCAATCTCAGCTGGCTTCGCGAGCACACCAACGCCTATATACATGCCGACCTGATCTTTGGGTTACCCGGTGAAACACTGCAGAGCTTTGCCAACGGGTTCAACACACTGGTTGCACTCAATCCACAGGAAATCCAGGTAGGCATTCTGAAGCGCCTTCGTGGCACCTCCATCACCCGACACACCAGCCATTTTGACATGCGGTATAGCCCGGCACCTCCGTACCAGCTTCTCAGCAATCGGGACCTCAGCTATACGACCGTACAACGTCTGCAGCGCTTTGCACGCTATTGGGATCTGATCAGTAACTCCGGTCGATTGCCAACGGCGACAAGTGCGATTCTGGCAGACAACGCATTTGATCGCTTTATGCAACTGTCGGACTGGATCTATAACCATACCGGCCAGACGCATAAAATCGCCGCACTAAGATTAATGGAGCTGATCTATCTGGGCACAACAGCGTTGCACCTGTGCGACAGTGTCACAATCAGACAGGCATTGACGACAGACTATCTATTATCTGGCGAGAAGCGACCACCGGGATGGTTGCAGGACCCTGCCAAACTTCACACCAAGCGCACATTGATCAACACCACGACTCGCTCAACACCCGCCCGACAGTCCCGGCATATTACACCTGCCGGTAGCTAGCCAGGCCGAGTTCCTGCCACATCCAGCTGATATCGTAGGCTTGTCCGGACTGCTCGCCGTTCAGTTCCATTGTTTTTAACCAGGCTAGCACTTGAGGGTGCGCTGTGGTATCCGCCGCGCACTGTCTCGGCGTACGGTTATCCAGCATGGGCGTCGGTTTATCGAGGGTGCCGCGATAGTACCGATCCAGATGACTCTTGATCACGGACAGCAGATCAGTCGCATCCAGCGTGTCCTGATCGACCGCCGTGTTGTCTTCAGATGCGGCGGCAATCAGAGACTCAGTGTTTTCTACCACCCCGATCTCCTGACCGAGGCTGTCACCATAGAGATTCTTTAACAGCTCTATACCCCGCCTGGCGCGCTCTGATGAATGTGTTTCGAGAACCAACTGCCCGTTATCCAGCGTCAGTGTTCCAAGCACAATGCTGGCGTGGCCGTGCTGTTCGACACTTTCCCATGACCAGCGATTATCCCCCTGCTGGTGGAATTCCGGCCGATCGCGTAACCGCGCCTGAGCGTTTTTTAACGACGATTGCAACGGAAATCTATAACGGCAAAATGCGATACTTTCATCATCGCTATTGCGTAGCACCGGTGGCGTCACTAACCCCGGCAAACTGCGCATCAACCATAGCTGAAAGGCCGCTGTTGAGAATTGCTCAGCCTCGGTATCACCATCTGCCTCTGGACAAGAATCCCGCAACTGCTGCAGGTGTTCAGCATCAGTCGGGGCAAATGACAGCATCCCGCCGGTCAGCAGACGATCCTCGCCCATCGATACCACTCGCGAAACCAGACAGGTCCATCGAGCGATATCGCGACTGGCGGCACGCTCCAAAACTGTCACTGAAGCATCATTGGAGCCGTACAAGCGCAGACTGATTGATTCGCCGGGAACGGCATCCGTCACCTCCCAGATGCGCAAATCAGTGAGGCTCATCTCTTGTAAAAAGCGTCGACCCTCTGCACCCTCACGCCAACCGGACTGTCGCAGGTAACGGTCAAGATAGCTAAGCTTTTCATGACCCCGGCAGCCTGTTACCCATTGCTCGTACAAATACTTCGAGGCCATATCCCGATAAGGTCCTTCAAACAGAGCGCTGAGTACCGCATCCCGGGTCTGTGCACGCTGCAGAGCAACACGATCGATGTGGCGATTAACGAATAGATCAAACCGCTCACGCCATTGTGTATCTTTATCGAGAAAAGCGTGCAAATGCTCAAAAGCTTTGTCGATTTCACGCTGTTGTTTTTGATTTGACATAATGGCCAGTCTCTTTTGCTGCCGGGCAGCAAACCTCTGTACTGTGTAAGCCGACGGCGACCTACTCGCCGCCAGTCTGCCTTGCACTGATACGGCACTCAAATCGGGTTGCTAATTTTGCCAACCGTTGAGCAATGACAGGTTTCTGCATGGACCAGAACACCAGTTTCCAGAAAATCGCCTGCTCAGCGAACACGGTCACAGACCTGCCGCAGGTTAAAAACTATAACTCTGCGGGTAAAAGCACTGCCATTTTTCATTTGGCTGCTACACTTTGTGCTCCACAATCGATAATCTTCAGGTGTTCCGGACCCGCTCATGGCAACAGTAACTCTTCTTACGCTTTTGATTTATATCGCTATTGGCGCCGTCCTTGGCCTGTTACTGGGACCGCTATTGAAAAGAGGTGGCTTTGGCTGGTTCGGCAACCTGTGTCTCGGTATACTGGGGGCGTTCATCGGGGGACTGATCGTCACCTATGGCAACTTCGTTACTGATAACAATCCGATGATGAACGCTATGGCTGCCGCAGCCGGATCCGTACTCTTCACCCTTGTTGTCGCATTATTTAAACGGCGCTAAGACGTCGTAACATTTCACGCACATTGAAAAAGGCCGGTTTTAATCGGCCTTTTTTATTTCTGATTCGACTAAATTACCGCCCGACCTCTCGATACCCCGCTGCCAGACCCGCACAATGCTGAATTTCTCCCACGATCAGCCCATTGCCGGGTGTGTCAATCAATCGACTCCTCGATACTTTCGCGTAGTTTGAAGACTCAACACCGTAAAATCAACGTTAAACATGTCGTGTTCGGCAGTGAATCGATCCAGCCACTTTGTATAATAGTTCCGTTGAAGTGATTGCTATGGCAACGGACGGCGGTGGCGTTGCATTCACACGTTAGATTTCTAACCATTAGCTATGTCGCTAAACCTAACTATAGCTCGAGGAACAAAATGAACAGACTTAGTAAATTTACTCTGGGGGTCGTCGCACTCCTGGGTTCAGGGGCCGCCGCCGCAGAATGTGGTGACATCCAGATCGCCGAGTGGAATTGGGCATCCGGCGAACTGATGGCCAATGTGGACAAGATCATTCTGGAAGAAGGCTACGCCTGCAACGTGGAACTTGTACCGGGTGCTACCACCACCACATTCGCCTCTATGAATGAAAAGGGCCAGCCTGATGTGGCCGGTGAACTCTGGATTAATGCCGTTCGGGAACCCTTGAACGCCGCATTTGATGCCGGTTCGCTGCATTCAGCCAATGGCAGCCCGATTACCGGTCTTGGTGAAGGCTGGTGGATACCACCGGCAACTGCCGCCAAGCACCCTGAGCTCACAACAGTTCTGGAAGTGCTTGAGCATCCTGAACTCTTCCCCGATGTTGAAGACCCAAGCAAAGGCGCTTTCGTTGGCTGCCCGGCGGGCTGGGGTTGCCAGTTGGCAAACGCCAACCTTTTCCGCGCATTCGATATGGAAGCCAAGGGTTGGAAACTGGTAGACCCAGGCTCCGCAGCAGGGCTGGATGGTTCAATGACAAAGGCCGTTGAGCGTGGTGAAAACTGGTTTGGTTACTACTGGTCCCCTACTGCCATGATTGGTAAGCACAAAATGGTCAAACTTGATTTCGGCGTTCCTTTTGCCGGTGCTGAGAATTGGGACGGCTGCATTGCCAAGTCAGAGCAGGACTGCGAAGACCCACAGCCCTCCGCCTGGACTGAATCTGAAGTTCACACCGTTGTCACCGACAAATTCAAATCAAACGCAGGCCCCGAAGTTATGGATTACCTCGGTAAGCGTGTTTTCCCGGGCGACGTGATGAACGGAATGCTCGTTTATATGGGCGACAATCAAGCGGGTGGCGAAGATGCTGCTATTGAATTTCTGCTGACTCAGGGTTCCGTTTGGGAATCATGGGTGTCCGCAGATGTTGCTGAAAAAGTAAAAGCGTCACTGAATTAAAAGCAGTGATATCTACCCGCCGTTAAGGCATCTCTGGAAACCTGCACGCCCTTGGGCGTGCGGGTTTTTTTTTGCACTACCAACACAGGTATCAACATGGATTTCTGGACAAACAAATTTCCAGAGATGGGTCGCACAGAACTGCGAGATCTTAAAAAAGGGATCGACGCGGGGTTCAGAAGTTTTTCACGGGCTTTCGGCGAAGACCTTGAAAACCTTTTTCACCCTCTGCTGACTTTTCTCGTCTGGCTGGAAAAATTATTACTGGCAACTCCCTGGCCACTGATCATCATCATCATGGCAGCGCTTGCCTGGCTGGGTGCCCGCAGCCTGTGGATCGTTGGCGGCGTGATTGTGTCCTTTTTGCTTATCGGCTACTTCGGTATGTGGGAGGACACTATGTCGACACTTGCGATTATCTCGGTGGCCACCAGTGTCTGCGTAATTGTCGGTATACCGCTGGGGATTTTGATGGCACGTTCCGACCGCCTGCAATCAATCATCACCCCGATACTTGACGTGATGCAAACCATCCCAGCCTTTGTCTATTTGATACCGGTGGTTATGCTACTGGGCATCGGCAAGGTACCAGGGCTGATTTCGGTGTGCATCTACGCCATTCCTCCGATTGTGCGATTGACTAATCTAGGCATCCGGCTGGTGGACAAAGAAGCCCTGGAGGCCGCAGATGCATTCGGGGCGAGCTACCGGCAAAGGCTGTTCGGCGTTCAGATTCCACTGGCGCTACCCAATATTTTTGCCGGTGTGAACCAGACCATCATGATGGCCTTGTCGATGGTCGTGATTGCCTCAATGATCGGTGTGGCCGGTCTCGGTGTGCCAGTGCTCAGAGCTATTTCAAACCAGTACCTTGCTCTTGGCTTGATGAACGGGTTGGCAATTGTGGCGCTCGCTATCATTTTTGACCGTGTTTCGCAAAGCTACGGCCAACGCTTGCAACGCCATCGCCAGGGCATCAACCATGACTAACAGCAAAATTCAGATTGATCATCTCTACAAGATTTTCGGTGCTAACCCGCAGTCGGCCCTGCCTTTGGTCAAGGACGGCATTTCAAAGCAGGACCTGCTCGAGAAACATGGCCATGTACTGGGTCTGAACGATATCAACATCGATGTCCCGGACCGATGCATAACCGTCATCATGGGCCTATCCGGCTCTGGCAAATCAACGCTGATCCGGCATATCAATCGACTGATTGAACCGACCGCCGGCCGCATGCTGGTCGACGGCCACGATGTGCTGGCGATGAGTAAATCTCAACTCATCGATTTTCGGCGCTACAAGGCCTCCATGGTGTTTCAAAAGTTCGGTCTTCATGTCCATAGAACCGTTGCTGAAAACGTTGCATACGGCCTGACCGTTCAGGGCATACGCCTGCCAAAAGCCAAAAAACAAAGCCACAAATGGCTTGAGCGCGTTGGCCTGGCCGGCTTCGAGAATCATTTTCCGGCACAGCTCTCCGGAGGCATGCAGCAGCGGGTCGGGCTAGCCCGGGCGTTGGCGACTGACGCTGAAATTCTGCTGATGGACGAGGCATTTTCGGCGCTCGATCCTCTGATCAGAACCGACATGCAGGACGTCCTGCTGGATCTGCAGACCGAGTTGCACAAGACGATAGTTTTCATTACTCATGATCTCGACGAAGCCTTGAGAATTGGCGACAAAATCGCCATCCTGCGCGATGGATCACTGATTCAACAAGGGGATCCGCAGCACCTGATTATGCATCCGGCAGATGACTATATCTTCGATTTCGTCAAAGATATCAATCGCGGGCGGGTGCTGAAAGTGAAGACAATCATGAACGCAGGCCAGACCGTGCAAGGTCCCGAGATACCCGCTGATATGGTACTGGAGGAAGCTTTGCAACTTGCCTCCGGCTCAGAGACGCGCGCCGCCAATATCGTTGATTCGGACAATTCGGTCATCGGCAGCATCAGCCTGGATCAAATTGTCGCTGGCCTGGCTCGCCCACAGGTAGACAGTCCCAGCGAAGGTCAGTATCGCTAACTAAACCGACGATCAGACGTCACACACCGTGGCGTCTGTGGTTCTATAAGCGACCATCTACCCTGTCTTTGGGCAAAACGCTTTTCACATCGTAGACGACACTGAGCGCTTTTGCTGTCGCATCGATATTCCCCATACCTTCGGCCAGAAACTCCTGGTGCGCCACGGCCAGCACGACGGCATCGTACTGATTGTCAACCAGGGTTGTTACAAAGTTTGCCTGGTACTCTTTTCCCGCGAGCTCCGCATCGATCCAGGGGTCGTAAATATCGACTCCCGCGTTGTATTCGCCAAGCGTTTCGACAATATCTATTACTCGGGTGTTGCGGAGATCGGGGCAATTTTCCTTGAAAGTAAACCCGAGAATTAGTATCCGTGATCCAACCACATGAATACGCTTCATCGTCATCAGCTTGATCACTTGCTCGGCAACATACTTCCCCATGCCATCATTGATCTCCCGTCCCGATAAAATAACCCGGGAGTGATAGCCAATTTCGTCGGCCTTGTGAGTCAAATAGTAGGGATCGACACCGATACAATGCCCCCCGACCAAACCCGGTGTAAATGGCAGGAAATTCCACTTAGTCCCGGCGGCGGCTAATACTTCCCGGGTGTCGATGCCAAGCTTATTGAAGATCAGCGCAAGCTCATTAACCAACGCTATGTTGACATCACGCTGAGTATTTTCGATAACTTTGGCCGCTTCCGCGACCTTAATGCTACTGGCCAAATGCGTGCCGGCGTCGATAATGGCACCGTACAACTGGTCGACAATGGCGGCCGTTTCGGGCGTCGAGCCCGCTGTCACTTTTTTAATGTTCTGCAGGCGATGCTGCTTATCACCGGGATTTATGCGCTCAGGACTATAACCTACGGTAAACCCGTCATTGAATTTGAGCCCGGAGTGATGCTCCAGTATCGGCACACACACCTCTTCTGTCGCCCCGGGATAAACAGTCGACTCGTAAATTACAATGTCACCTGCTTTCAATACCGAGGCGATCATCTGACTGGCAGATCGCAACGGATGCATATTAGGTTGCTTATGGGCGGTGACTGGTGTCGGGACAGTGACAATATAGATATTGCACACGGCAAGGTCGCTTATCGCCGATGTGAATGACAGTTGTGTGGCCGCCTCGATCTCCGAGTGATCTACCTCAAGCGTACGATCAACCTTGTCTTTAAGTTCAGCAATGCGATGCTCATCGATATCCAAACCGACAGTTTGAAAATCTGCACCAAACGCCACGGCAAGCGGCAGGCCTACATAGCCGAGCCCTATTACACCTACCACTGCTTCGCGATCGTAAAACACCGACATACGCTACATTTCCTTTTAATCAACTCACGATGCGCGTGCGGCCACACCTGCACTTCGTCAACGAATGGCTTTCCACTTGCCTGGTCGCAGTAACCTGCGCTTCCCGATTAAGGCCGCAACACAGGACTTAAAATCACAGAATTAACTGCTTATTCCTGCCGCCCTGTTACCCGCACAATGTTAACGCTTATCAGTTAACTGATTCAATGCGATTTGGAATTGAATTGGGCCAGCACATCCACCGCCAGATCTGCCCGGTCAGTGACAATTCCGTCAGCACCGCGCTCCAGCAGTTGTACCATGGATTGACAGTCGTTAATCGTCCAGTAGTTCACCTCACCACCGGCACTGTGTAAAAAATTTATAAACCGTTGCGACGACAAAGATAAAAAATAATGACGCATCGGTAATTGAAAAAGGGTGCACTGATTGAGAATTTCCTTCCTATGGTTTAGCAGGTAGTTCCAGTAGAACTTCTTTACGTCGGCGATACCGGCACTGGTACGAAGCTGTGGATACCGGCGGCGGCAGAAGCGAAGATTGCTATCGTGAAAGCTGGCTACCACTGAGCGCTCGCTGGCGGCGTGGGTTTCAAGAGCGCTTGCAACAGCAACCACAGCCCTGGCGTCATTGTCTTTGATGTCGATATTGATGCCTACATCCGGGAAAGCAAGCAGCAACTCACTCAACGTAAGTAGTTGAACGCCGTTGTTACGCCATGGAAATTGTTCGCCACACGCGAAGCGATACCCGGCGTCAAGTTGCTTGAGTTCATGCAACCCGAGAGCATTTACCTTTCCGGTGCCATCGGTAGTCCGTTCCAGCGAATCATCGTGGGTGACGATCACCTCGCCATCGCGACTCAACCGCACATCGATCTCTAGTACATCCGCGCTGTGTCGGACAGCGAACTCAAATGCCGGCAGGGTATTTTCCGGCGCCATCAGACTCGTGCCTCGGTGGGCCAGCAACATTGGCCTCCTGCGATTTGTTTTCAACAATGGCTAATGGTGTAGTTGGGCTTGCAATAAGGCTATCATGTCGCTCTGCCCGGCGCCGGGTTTCAACCCGGACCATTGCAGGAAATTTCAATCCAGCGGAGCCAGTGTATGGAAATCCAAAGTTGCGGGGCGGCCCGGGAAGTGACCGGATCCTGCCATCTGATCCAGGTGGCTGGCAAAAAAATATTGCTCGACTGCGGCCTGATTCAAGGGCGTGCCAAAGACGAAGCTCGCAATCGCGACCCATTTCCATTCGATGCCAGCAAGCTCGATGCAGTCGTGCTGAGTCATGCCCACATTGATCACAGCGGTCGCTTACCGTTATTGATTAAATCGGGATTCACCGGCCCCATTTATACCCACACGGCGAGCGCGGAACTTTGCACCACCTTGCTTAAGGATTCAGCCTACCTGAACTACAAAAATACTCAGTGGGAAAACAAACGACGGCAGCGCAAAGGTAAAAAACCGCTGCAGCCTTTGTACGATCGCGACGACGCTGCAAAAGCCCTGGGGCAGTTTAAAAGTATCGACTACGGACAAAAAACCGAAATTGTGCCAGGGGTCGACATCCGGCTGTCAGATGCGGGACATATCGTGGGTTCCTCTATTGTGGAACTCTGGCTCAAAGAAGACAAGCTGCAGCGCAAGGTGGTGTTTAGCGGAGATCTCGGTCACCGTGGTACCGCCATATTAAAAGATTTCACCATGATTGACGATGCAGATCTGGTACTCATGGAAAGTACTTACGGCAGTCGCCTGCACCGCCCCTGGCAGGAAACCTGGGACGAAATTGACCAGATCGCTGCCGACATCAGGAAAAAACCGGGCAATGTGTTAATTCCGGCATTTTCTGTCGGCCGCACGCAAAATATTCTGTATATGTTTGCACGCAACTACGAGAAATGGGGACTGCAGAAATGGCAGATTTTTCTAGATAGCCCGATGGCAATCGAGGCCACCGATATCTATCTGCGCCACCACAAGCTCTATGACAAGGAAGCCGCGCAATTCTGGAAAGACAAAGGCAGTTTAATGGGCATGCCCAACCTTAAATTCTCGCGCTCCTCGCAGGATTCCATGGCGATCAATAAAATTCAAAACGGCGCTATTATAATTGCTGGCAGTGGCATGATGACCGGCGGTCGCATCAAGCACCACATCAAGCACAACATCTGGCGCTCCAACTGTCACCTGATCGTAACCGGTTACCAATCTCACGGCACGATGGGTCGAAAACTGGTCGAGGGCGCTAAAAGTATTCGGCTATGGGGCGAACGCATTCGGGTAAAGGCCAAAATACACACCATTGGCGGACTGTCTGCACACACGGATCAAAAAGGCCTGATGGATTGGTATGGCAATTTCAAATCACGGCCGCCGGTGTTTCTGGTACACGGTGAAGCCGACACCATGGAGGTACTTAAAGCAAAGCTGCGCGGCGAACTCAACGCCCCGGCACATATCGCAAGAACAGGTGTGACCATCGATTTGAATAACCTGGATCAGTATAAGGATACCGAGTAACCGCGCCACAGCTTCGGTGACTGTCGGCAACGATTGGCCACCACTTCAACTTAGATCTGCTAGCCTTTATTGATACAGCAGAGGCAGAGACAGCAGCATGGCAAAAATAGCAGTGACCGGATCCTCAGGGTTGATCGGGCGCCGATTGGTCCTTGACCTGGCGCTGACCGGTCATGAGGTGGTCAAGATCGATCTGGTCAGCACCGGTACCCGTTGTGATATCGCCGATGCGTCACAACTGGCAACCGCTGCTATGGGCTGTGAAGGGATCATTAACCTCGCGGCGGTTTCCCGGGTCGCAGAAGCGGAGCAAAACCCGGCACGCACATGGTCCAGCAATGTTGTTGGCACAGCCAATGTGCTAAGTACCGCACTCAGCGCTGAACTGACACCCTGGGTAATTCAAGCCAGCAGTCGGGAAGTTTACGGAAATCAGTCCGCCGTAGCGATTGATGAGTCGACCCCCATCAATCCTCTGAATGTGTACGGCCGCTCGAAAGCAACCGGCGAGTATTTAGTCCACAACGCCCAGGACGCTGGCTTGACGGTCGCAATTCTGCGCTTCGCCAATGTCTATGGTGATATTTTCGATTACAAAGACCGGGTCATTCCAGCCTTCGCACAGGCGGCTGTTTGCGGCAAACCTTTGCGGGTCGACGATGCAATGACATGCATGGATTTCACCCATGTCAGCGACGTCAGCCGCGGCATTGTGCAGGTTGTAGAGCAGCTGCAAAACGGTGAGAAAAAAATGCCACCGATCCATTTCGCGACAGGGCAAGGAACGACCCTCGGCAGCCTGGCAAAACTGGCAGTTAGCGCCAGCAATGCCCGCTGCACAATAAACGACGTGGGCCGACGCGCTTCCAGCGTGTCGTGCTTTATCGGCGACCCGCAACGTGCAAAAACCCTACTGGGATGGTCACACGTTACACCGCTTCAGGACGGATTTACCGCCATGGTCAAGGCCTACCAGGCACAACAGGAAAAGATCAGCGCCTAAGCTAATCCGACACGGTCGCCGTCTCGAAACAGGCGCGCGGATTGAACGCCGCCTCGGACTGAAAATCACTGAGCAGTTCCCGCGCCTTTGGACTCATTGATTCAGGCAGAGCGATCTGCACAACAACGTACTGATCGCCGCCGTCAGCAAGACCCCGCCCACGCAGACGCATTTTGGTACCGCTTTTAGTATTGGACGGAATCGCCACAGTGACCTCTCCGGCCAGTGTCGGCACAGCCACTTTGACACCATCAATCGCCTCAAGTGGTGTTATCGGAAGATCGACGGTGACATCAGCACCGTCCACGACAAAGTACGGGTGCGGGTTGAGCCGAATAGTCAGCAGCAAATCCCCGGGAGCCCCTCCGGCGACACCAGGCCGCCCCTGTTTTTTCAAGCGAAGTAATTTGCCCTCGACAACGCCTGCCGGAATCGTCACGTTCAGCGTTCTTGCAAGCTGGGCATCTCCAGCGGGGACTGCCACACGGGCTTTCCCCCCGCTAAAGGCCGTGCTGATATCGACAGGCACCCTGAGGCTGACGTCTTTTCCTCTGGCCGGCCCCCCGTGACCCGGCCCATAGCCACCCCGTCGACCACTACCAGCCTGACCACGGCCGCTGGTGGTACCGAATCCACCGCCCATGGAGGACCCGAAGATCGATTCAAAAAAATCGCCGAATTGTCCTCCACCGAATGCACCCGGATCAAAGTTACCAGTGCTCTGCCATTCAGGCGGCCGCCTGAATTCATCACCTTGCCGGTAACCCTGCCTTTTCAGTTGATCATAATCAGCCCGTCGCTGGTCATCCTTCAACGCTTCGTAGGCCTCGTTGACCTCCTTGAACTTCGCTTCTGCGTCAGGGTCTTTGCTTACGTCAGGATGATACTGGCGGGCTTTTTTTCGATAAGCCTTTTTAATCTCTTCTTGCGTCGCCGACTCGGAGACGCTGAGAATTTTGTAGTAGTCTTTGAATTTCATCGATGCTAATCGTCAATTACCATACCGTGACCTGCACGGCGTGTTTATCGGACTCCCGCGTGAACCGGACCGCGTTGAATACTGCTAATATGGTGACTGTTGCAGAGTCAGACAAGCTGCCCCGTGACGCAATGGACTATTGTGGCACACAGCCACTGTTACGCCGCATTCTTTACGGCGTCTGTAAACCAAACAACGTTTAAAAATAGTCTGGCAGATGAAAGGCCCCGCGGTTAAAGACCGACAACGCCAATTTACCAGCCTGCGTCGCACTGACCTTGTGATAACCCCATGCACATCTCTGTAATTATCCCAAGCTACAACCGGTGGCCACTTCTTCGCCGGGCCGTAGAATCGGTACTGGCCCAGTCGAGGCCGGCTGACCAGATTATTGTGGTTGACGATGGGTCAACGGACGCCAGCCTTGACCAGCTATCCAGGCACTACCCAACCCAACTGACGATACTGACACAAAGCAACGCAGGCGTCAGCGCCGCACGCAACGCGGGCATTCGCAACGCGACCGGTGACTGGATCGCCTTGCTCGATTCAGATGACGAGTGGTTGCCAGGGAAACTTGAAGCCCAGGAAAAAACCATTGCTGCGCATCCGACGTCGGTGCTTTGCCACACTGAAGAAATCTGGATTCGCAACGGCGTGCGCGTCAATGCGATGAAAAAACACACAAAGCAAGGTGGCGATATTTTCCTGAATTGTCTGCCGCTTTGCGTTATATCGCCGTCATCAGTGTTGCTGCGACGTAGTATTTTCGACAGTATCGGGGATTTCGACGAATCACTCCCTGCCTGTGAAGACTACGACCTGTGGCTACGAATCTGCAGTGTATATCCCGTACTGTTTCTGCCACAGGCAATGCTGATAAAATACGGAGGGCATGATGATCAGCTGTCTAGAAAGTACTGGGGCATGGACAGATTTCGGCTGCAATCGCTAACTAATCTGTTGCGTGATGGACAGCTCAATGACCACCAACGATCAGAAACGATCAACACGCTTATGCAAAAAACTCGAATTCTGCGCAAAGGGGCAATCAAGCACCACAACCATGAACTAATCGATATCTGCAATACGATTCAAGCCGAGTATGGCTCCATCAGTGCGAACCATGAATCATGCTGAATATCGTTGTGGCGTTGATGCCGGAAGCACAACCACTTATCGAAGCACTGTCGCTTAAACGTCGCGCCGACTCGACCGCGTTTTCTGTCTATAGCTCACCGAGCTGCAATCTGGTGGTAAGCGGTATTGGCAAATGCAACAGTGCGGCGGCAACAACATGGCTCGCCGCCCTGGGTGCAAATCAGGACCAGGTTTGGCTTAACGCAGGAATCGCCGGCACCAGAACTGAACCGCTCGGATCGCTTTTTTGCGCCCATAGTGTAGAAGATCAAGCGCAGGCTAAAATCTGGTATCCGGTGCAGGTAGCCTCACCATTGCTATCAAAACCCTTGCTGACCACAGATGCACCGGTCACTGACTATAACAACAACACACTGCATGATATGGAAGCCAGCGGCTTTATTTCTGCTGCGTTACGATTTTCGAGCGCAGAGTTAATTCAATGTGCCAAAGTGGTTTCCGACAATACCGACAACCCGGTTTCAGCGATCACCGAGCCACTGGTCCGTGAACTCATCAATGACAATACCCCACTATTGCAGCAGTACGGTGAACACCTTCAGACACTGGCAGACGATCTGATTCGACCCGATATCGATAGGATGCTGCATGAGTTCACCTCCCGCTGGCGATTCAGCGTTACTCAGCAACGGCAATTACAGCGCTTGCTGGAACGCCACCAACTGGTGATCGGCGAACTCACCACTCTGCCGGAATCACTGCAAAAACTGCGGTCAACGTCATCAGTACTGTCCTGGTTGCGCGAAGCACTCTCGGCCGTCCCCTATGAGAATGCACCATGATCCAGCACATCTACGTGGAACGGGAAATTGCCTCGCACCCGAGAACCCGGCAAATCTGCGATAAGTTCCCTAACGCCACCATCATTGACTGCGATCGCTACACCAGCGTATTCAACAGTAACGCACAGAATTTTCGCCTGCAAAAAAAAAACCCGTCGTTGATACTGGCACGCAAGCATCAAAACCGTGTGACAGCAACCCCGGCGGGCTATGGCATAGGCGGTGAACGCAACTATTATTTTTCCCACATGCTTAATTGCCTCTACGATTGCCGCTACTGTTTTCTGCAGGGCATGTATCGTTCTGCGCACTACGTGGTTTTCATAAACTACGAAGACTTCATTGAGGACATCAAAAAAACAGCAGCGGATTCAGAACAACCATCCTGGTTTTTCTCCGGCTACGATTGCGACAGCCTGGCAATGGAACCCGTAACCGGCTTTATGAAATTTGCGCTCGATGAATTTGCCAAGCAGCCATTGGCCAACCTTGAGATTAGAACAAAAAGCACTCAGATCCGGGATCTGCTGGGACGTGATCCAATCGACAACAGTGTCATTGCCTACAGCTTTACCCCGGACAGCACGGCAAAAGCACTGGAGCACAAAGCTCCCACCGTATCGAAACGCATAGCGTCACTGCGAAAATTGCAAAATCATGGCTGGAAAACAGGCCTACGCCTTGACCCGCTAATC
Source organism: uncultured Granulosicoccaceae bacterium (assembly GCA_938003855.1). Taxonomy (GTDB): domain Bacteria; phylum Pseudomonadota; class Gammaproteobacteria; order Granulosicoccales; family Granulosicoccaceae. Next base: position 14,719 of record CALKXD010000311.1, read on the forward strand.
TACAGCGAGAGTTTCGAACAAGACTACAAAACACTGCTGCACGATTTGTTCAGCCATCTTGATGCGGCAAAAATCCACTCTGTCAGCTATGGCCCTTTTAGGTTGCCAAAAGGTTTTTTCAAAAAAATGGTAAAACTGTACCCACGAGAAAAATTATTCGCCAGTGTATTGACAGAGAATAGTGCGATGGTTTCGTACCAGAGCGAGCTTGAACAGTATTGTCAAAACTTTGTAGAAAGCCTGCTGCTCTCCTACATCGACGAGTCAGTCCTGTTTCCATGCTCCTGATACCGGCTATCTGACTGCCGGCAACTGCGCCTAGTTGGTTCCGGTCCCTGTGTGCTCGTTGGTGACAGCAGCACGCTGGCTGACAGTGATATCCTGCATGGGGCGCCATTCGGTCACAAGCTGCTCGGTCCGGTATTGGTTTCTTTCAGTCAGCCAGAGCACAAACTGTTGATTTAGTCTGGCGCCCGACTCACGCCACCAGCCAGAATCACCCGCAATTTGATTGTCCCGATTTGCCTGGTAGGTTGGCAGCGCACGCCGAACCGGCGGACTGAATGCGGGCAACGCTGAATAACGCGCTGACCCGAAGCCGAATCGCGCAGCGAATTGACCGCTGACTTCGGCGCTGGTGGCAAACTGCAGAAATTTCCAGGCACCAACGAACTGCTGTGTCGTTGCAGGTATCGCGAAGACATTGATGTGCGTAATAGCCGCATCCCAGATCAATCCGAGATCAGTCTTTTGCTCGACCATTTTGCGTAACGCACTATTACTTTGTACAACCGCGAAGGCGGCGTCTCCGCTTTCAAGCAGTGCCAATGCCTCCGCATCATCCCTTACCCAGATAATGTCGCTCTCGATGTCTGATAACTTGCTCTCGATTAACAGCCAGGCCCTATCCCTTGCAAGCTCCTGATAAATTGACGCTCGATCAACCCCCGTCGCTGCCAGCGCCCACTCTGCCAGATTACGCGGCGACTTGACCATGGCACGCTTTCCGGGGAAATCGACTGTATTGAAAAAATCACCGATGAGAGTCGGCACCTGTTTGAAGTGACGGTTACTTCTGTTATACACCGGAAGGCTCGACCACAGAAACTGCCCGATACTGCAGGGTTGCAGCGCATCAGGCACGTACTCTTCAACGAGGGCCTGGCCAAAGGTAAGAGGGAGAGTTTGCAGGGGCAACAGGCTGATATCGCCCCGATCACAAGCATCAATCGAGTCGCGGAGCTCCATTTGCACGACATCGAGACCGTTGCCAGGCAATGATGCCGGGGCACTGCTCACCCCAGTCACTTTGATTCCTTTGGTACGCGAAAAAGGCTCCAGCAGCAGCTGTTGAGTGACTAGTTCATGGGCACCCTCCCACACACCCACTCTCAACGACTGGGCAGAAGCCCCGGAGATTGTGAACAGCAGGGTAAACAGAAGAAAGTAGCGTGGCATTTACCGTCGATTATCAGGTTGAGAGCAAGTGGTCAAGCTCACCGCCTGCCACTTTAAAGATAGCAGCAAAACACAAAGCAACAACACAAAACCGCGATCTGCAGCACAACTTCACGATAGTCAGAATCCGGGCGCCAAATCTCTGACATCCGGAAACGTTATCACTGCTTAATGTTCCTGCAGAGCACCACACATCAACTATAAATAATGGCAGGAACGCGAAACTCGCAGCCGACCCACAAACCCGCTAAATAAAAACAACCGGAAGGTATTGAATGTCCACTGAGGCTCAACAGCATTATTCAGAACCCATGAGCACTGAGCGCGATTCTTCCAGCGCAGATGAATTCATTGATCTGAAAGAATACGCAAAAATTCTGCGCAAGCATCGCTGGCCAATCTTACTTGCTACCGCGCTCCTGACCGGGATCGCCGCATACATCGTTAGCGGCATGACGCCGGTATATCGAGCCACGTCAACCTTGCTGATCGAAACACAGCAAACCATGCCGATGAACCTCGACGAGTTAATTGGTATCGATACCACAAACAAGGAGTATTACCAGACTCAATTCGAGGTATTAAGGTCACGCACGCTCGCCAAACGCGTCATGCAGGAAATGGGTTTGTACAATCACCCGGAACTCTCCAAGCCCGCTGACAAAAATCTGGGCGGACAGACGGTAGTGCCAGAAGCGCTCCCCGACACAGTCACTACCGCCATGACAGGCAACATACCTCAATTGGAAGCTGAGCCGATCGAGCGGCAAATGGCTGTCAACCGATTTCTGAAAAGGCTGTCAATCACTCCCATTAAAAATACCAAGCTGGTTCGTATCAGCTTTGAATCCAGTGACGCCGTACTTGCCGCACAGATAGCCAATAAAGTGGCTGACAGCTACATACTCAGCTACATGGACTCCCGTATGGAGATGGGCGAAAAAGCAACCACCTGGCTTGGCGAGAGACTGACTCAGCATAAGCTGAAACTAGACGAATCACAGGACCGCTTGCTGACCTACAAAGAAGAAAACGGACTGGTCGACATACGCGGCACAGTCGGACAACTCACCGAACAGGAAATTGGCATTGTAACCAGCAAGCTGCTCGACGCGGAAGGACGGATGGCGCAGGCAAAAATTATTTTCGATGATGTAGAAATGACTCGCCAGCAAGGCGCAAACGCTCTGCTGGGCTTACCGGTGATTGATTCAAATGAAATGGTTCGTCGATTTAAAATAGATGTACAGGAAGCGCAGTTCAATCTGAACGAACTTTCCAACCGCTACGGACAAAAACACCCTAAGGTTATTGATGCGCAATCTAGATTGTCCACTTCGCAATCCAACCTCGATAGTCAGATTTACAACATCGTCGATACAATTGAAAAAGACTACATCCTCGCACAGCAGACCGTCACCTCGCTTAGCGCCACACTCAATGAAGGAAAGCGGGAAATACAGCAGGTGGGCCGATCAAAAATCGAATTGATGAACCTGGAACGCGAAGTTGAGCTCAACCAAAAGATGTATGACACACTTTACACACGGATGAGAGAGGTGGATGAAGCTGAAAACATGAGCACCACAAACGCCCAGGTTTCAGAATACGCAGAAGCACCGATCAGCCCGGTAAAACCGCGAAAAATACTTATCGTACTGCTAACACTGCTGGTCTCTCTTGCAGCAGCTATCGCGGCAGCCCTTCTGGTTGAATCACTGAATACAACCGTTTCAAGCACCGAGGATGTCGAAAAAGAATTGAAATTGCGAATGCTTGGTATTATTCCACTGGTTTCAAAGAAAATGCTGCGTAAAAAAGGCATGACAGCATTGGTCCCGGGATCGCTGATTGATGATCGCGGATCATTTGAAGAAAGCATCCGTACTATCAGAACCAGTATTTGCCTCGACGAGCTGGAAAGCCCGCACAAGGTGGTTATGGTCACTTCTGCTCTGCCGGGGGAAGGGAAATCCACTGTTGCAAGTCACCTTGCCCACTCACTCTCCCAGGTGGAAAAAGTTCTGTTAATCGAGTGCGATCTACGTCGCCCCAGCCTTCATCGTGCGTTTGATTTTGATGACTCTATCGGTCTTGCACAACTACTGAGCGGTGACGCCAAGTTTGTCAATTGCATCAAAGTTAAAGCAATCGATAATCTAGATGTTATCCCTGCGGGCTCTATCCCCGACAGTCCGCTGGAGCTCTTAACTACCAAGCGCTTTAAACATCTTATAGAGCAAATGAAAAAACGCTATGACCGCATAGTGATCGACAGCGCTCCGGTTCAGGCAGTCAGTGATGCGTTGATACTCGGGCAAATGGCCGATGCAGTACTCTACGCAGTCAAAGCCAACTCGACGGAAATGGGTGTTTCAGCACGAGGCGTCAAAAGACTGCGAGAAGCAGGTATCCATATGGCTGGCGCCGTAGTCACACAGGTGAACATCCGAAAGATAAGCTCTTACGGTGGAGATCTGGACTACCAGGGCTTCTACGACTACTACGGGTACTCCGACAAAGAAACACTGAACCCGCTGGACCTGATTACGCCAGCCAAAAAAGCAAAACCCGCAGGAGCCACAGCGGCTAAAGATGAACACAAGGAGCTTGAAAACGAAGTAGCTTGATAGAGCTACTGCTTCCAGCGAACTACCTTGTAGTTAAACTCAGCGGCGACCCTTTCGGTCGCCGTTTTGGGATCAACAACTACTGAATCACGAGCGAGCAGCAGCAATGGAAGATCGACCTTGCTGTCAGAATAGGCCAGATCCACCTCGGTAGCCCCCTGCTCCGCCAACCAGGATTTTATTCGTCGGGCCTTTTCCTTCCCAAAACAATTTGTTGTTGCCAGCGACCCAGTCAGCCGATCATTGTGGTCAAACTCGGCAGCTGTACAGAATAGCTTATCCATTCCCAGCTCACTAAATAACCTGGTGACATAGAAGTCAAAACTCGCAGTCGCCAGCACCAACAAATAACCCTCACTACGCAGACGGTCCAATTCGGCCAACGCCAACGGTTTGATGTTGTTTTTAAAGGTTTCCGCAGTGAAAGTACCAGCGAGGTCGTCAAGGACTTTTTTGTCGAGCCCTCCACAAATAGCCTTGAGAAATTTTGCTTTCAGCCAGTGATTTGTTCGCAATCCGGATTTAAACATCAGCACATAGCCGGGTAACAATGGAACCTTTAGGGCTCGAGCTGGGTGCCGCTTCAGGCAATGCAACAGGAATGTCAGATAGGTATCCCGATCGGAGATGGTGCCGTCCAGATCAAAGACAGCAATTCGGTTGCTCACGGAATTTTCCACAAAGAATATAACCTGACAAATAGCGCTACAGAGGTAGGCGCTTGAATATAAATTCGGGGATAAGCTTGATGACCAGCATAATGTACCGCCAGAACCATGGGGTATAAAGGACCGATTTCCCCTTGCCTACAGCATTGTCTATATCCTCAGCCACCTTATCGGCACTTGCCCAAAGCAATCCTTTTTTAAACTCTCTGGTCATCGGGGTGTCAACAAAACCGGGCTTTATCGTCAGAACCTGCACGCCCTGCGTCGACATGTCGCTACGTAGCCCCGATAAAAAGATTGATACCGCCCCCTTGGCAGCACCATAATGGTAATTGCTGCGCCGCCCCCTGTCACCGGCGACCGAGCTGATTACTGCCAGAGTTCCACTTTTCTGTTCAGCCATTTTTCGCGCTACGCCGGCCGACAACGAGATTGTGCTGGAGCCATTAAGCTGCATCTGCTGCAGGGCATACCCGCTATCTTGCGCACATCGCTGCTGATCAGTTAGTTCACCATACGCGATCAGAGCACAATCCACTGTACTGGAAAATGTTTTCTCCAACAGGGACGGATGATTTTCACTATTCGATAAGTCAGCGACAACAACTTCAACTGTTGTTGCGCCCAGCACACGCGTGTGCGTCGCGATCTGCTCTAATGCTTCGGCATTGCGCGCAACCAAAATGGTCTTGTCATACCTGTTAGCCACACGGTTAACATAGGCCTGTGCGATGGCCGAGGTTGCGCCGAATATTACCAGTGTATTCATGTTCTCTCTGTCTTCGCTCTGTATTGAAGATTGCCTGCACACTAAATCGTGTGTTGTCGCCCGACGGTACTGGTTGTCAGTTACTGAGTTTCAATGCCGGTCACACGGCGCCAGAAGCTTGATGAAAAAGCAGGGTCAACGTGGGATTGAAAGTCATCAAGACGCGGGAAAAACTGACGGAAACCCTCTGTCGTCATGACGGCATCTTTAGCCGGATAAATCGCGCCATCAGCTTCGCATACCACAGCTTCAAGCGCATGCAGCAAACTGACCGTTTTCGCTCCCCGATTCGGAAAATCGAGCGCCAGCGTGACCCCGGGACGGGAAAATGACATAAGACCACGTGATGGGACGTCCCCCATAGTTTTTAGCACCGAGAGAAAAGAACCCTGGCCTGATTTACTAATCCGCCCCAGCAGATCGGTTATCGCAGCCGCATTGGAGAATGGAACAACACACTGAAACTGATAAAAACCTTTTCTTCCATAGATTCGATTCCAGTTCTGCAGTGAGTCGAGCGGGTAGAAGTATTTGCCAAACGGCTCAGCTGCTCTTTTACGGTTGGCATGCGCCCTTCTGTAGAGCATATTAAATGCACGCAAACTGAATCCGTTTACTAGAGGAAAGCCCTTACCCACTATTGCCGGTATCGCAATATTACCGCGCTGCAACGCCTCTGTCAGATCGCCGCTTTGCTGAATATGATTACCTCGAAAAAATACCCCGCGTCCCCGCTGATCGCCGCTTGCCAGACAATCAATCCACGACACACAGTACTCATGTGTCGACTCTGACTCATCGGATAATTTGAGGAACTCTTCATAGCTGTGGTAGGGAATTTCCTCTACGTCGAGTTGAGGATTCACGATACGTTTGAGAGTAAATTCCGCCCAGGTAATCAACCCGGTCAATCCAAGCCCGCCAATAGTGGCCGAGAACAGGTCGGCATTGGAGTCGTCACTGCACTCTACTAGCTTATTGTTGGAACGCAGCAGCCCGAGCCTGGTTACAAAGCAACCAAAACTACCGGCAACATGATGGTTCTTACCATGGACATCATTGGCAATAGCGCCACCCACAGTCACAAAACTGGTCCCCGGTGTAACAGGTAGAAACCAACCTTTTGGAATCACCAATTGCGCAATATCCCACAATGAAACCCCGGATTCACATCGCAACACGCCCTTTACTTCATCAAAGGTTATGAACCGTGACAATCCGGCAGTTTCTGCAACGACGGCACCGTCGTTAACGCAGACATCACCATAGCTCCGGCGGTTACCCACGCACAGCAATGAACCTCCATTATCCGGCAAACTGTCGTGTCGCCACTGCAACGAAACACTCTGTTGCGTGGACCGATACAAGTTACCCCAGGAATCAGCCACCGCTGCGTTCGCTAACTAGCTGATTTCGGTAACGAATCCTTCCAAGACGTATATGCGGCCAGTAACATGTCGGAGTCACT
>CALKXD010000312.1 GCA_938003855.1 uncultured Granulosicoccaceae bacterium
ATGATCGCTCAATAGATATGTAACGGAGTACATTCTATGCAAACCTTCTATCGTACAAGCTGTACGTTATTTGCAGCCTTGGCTTGCGCACTGACCTCACCGGTCACCGCTATAGAATATTCATCACCATCATTTGATTCGGGCTTTAGCCCAGAGAGCAGCACCTGCGGTGAGCTCTTAAGCTACGAGAACTGGGCGCAAAATGTAGTACTGAACGGTTATGAAGATGACCGCTACCGGTTTTTTGTGACCACAGATGCACCGCCGGGTATGTTCAGTAAAACGCCCGATATCAGCTGGCCTTCCCTGACTTTGCGCTACATGGTAGCGAACACTGCCGCCGACAACTCTGTTGCGCGGGTCAGTGCTCGTCTGGCACGACTCGATGATGGCTATCCGGTGGCATACTCTACGCCACGGAGCTGGACGATAACCAACGATTCCTGTAATCCGCTTGACCCACCGGGTGAAATCGGCTTTACCCGGGAAAATTACAGTGCCACGGAAGCGTCGGGAAAGGCGACAATAAGTGTGTTACGGGCCGAGCCGACAGATCAGGCCATAAGCGTGCAATACAGTACTCGCAACGGTACGGCTACGGCGGGTTCAGATTATATAGCGAATTCCGGAACACTGACGTTTGCAGCTCATGAAAATAAAAAGTCATTCGATATAACCGTACAGAACAATACTGATATCGGCGATGAGACTTTTTCAATTTCGCTTTTTAACCCCGACATCAAAGTTCCGATCGTTCGAGGAGACACCACAGTTACCATCGTTGACAGCACCAACGCCGGTGAGTTCAGCATGCAAAGTAGCACCTTCACCATTCATGAATCGGATCGCCACGTTGCTATTCCGGTGAATAGAACCGGTTCTACCGACGGTATCGCTACCGTCGACTTCATTGTTAAGAACGGCACTGCATTGGAATCTACAGACTATATCTTACAAACCCCGTCCAGCGGAATACTGTTATGGGCTGAAGGGGAACGCCGAAAGGACATTACTGTTCAAATCATCGACGACGACACCATTGAAGCCCCGGAGAGATTTTCTGTTCAACTGAGTAGTGTCAGCATGGGAGCAACCCTTGGCAACAGTCGCACCGCTACTATTGAAATTATTGATTCCAGTGATGCCGGCCGCATCGAGTTTGCCCAAAACCGCTATAACACAGAGGAATCTGCGACCCTCACCGCAGAAGTACAACGAACAGCAACCGGCACAGCCAACGTCTCCGGTCCGGCGTCAGTCACCTATGCCGTAAAAAGCGGAAGCGCTACTGCCGGCGACGACTTCAGCCATGTATCAGGCACTTTGACCTGGCCGCACGGTGATACCGGCACCCGTATGATCACCGTGCCGATAAACGCCGATTCAACAATAGAGGGGACTGAAAAATTCCAACTAGTGCTATCAACACCGGTCCCTTCACGTCTGCTGCTCGGTGCACCGGTCGACGTCACAATTAACGATACAACACAGGTCAGTCCAGTTCAGCTTGTTGTGGCCGATGGCACACCACTCAGTTACGACGAAGACAGCGCTGGCAGTATCGCCATACCGGTATTGCGCATGGGTGATTCAAGCAGCCGCGTCAGCCTGCCCTATTCTATTCACGCCCCCGGAGACAGCGCAAGCCAAACGGACTATCAAGCAGATAGCGGCAACTTGACATGGGGACCAAATGATACCAGCCCCAAATATATCAATATCACTATAGTCAACGACAACATCACAGAGCGCGAAGAGACACTCAGCATTCTATTCGGTAGTGCTACATCCACATGGCCGGAAGGACTGCTTGACGCACCGTTAACACCGACAGTATCTGTGCCCGCCAACCTGACATTGCGGATACCTGAAAATGACACCTTTTCCGACCCCACTGAACAACCTGTTTATGCCTTGCAGACTGTCACCCCGGAATCTGTTGCCGCAGTTAACCTTCCTGTAGAAATCGGACCTATGAGCGTCAGAGTGGTTGAGGTGAGCACCCCTGACAGCTGCGGCGCACTAGACGCCGCTGGCCTGGCCCTTCCGGATTGCGACTTCGCACCGGTTGCCGGTGTCGGCGTTACCTGGACGGTGATACCCGACCCCACCGCAATCACCACAGAGGTAGCTACCATACTGGTCGAAGGCCAGGCCCGCGGTAGCACCGCACTCACCACCGCTGACGAAGCCGGCTCGACTGAAATCTCGGTCAGGGTGCTGCGCAGGGGACTTATCGGTGTGCGAGCCGCCCCGGACAACGGACTGACACCGACGGTACTCAGTGACGCCGGTAGCATACTGTTCTCGATCCGCGCGGGTCTCGGGGGGGCATCCGGACTGACATCGAATGAACAAAACCTGGCCCGTGTCATCGATCTCGCCTGCGATGCAATCGATAGCAACGCCGTGACCATTCCAGCGACTACTGCCACACAGGACTTTATCTCACTGTGTGATCTAGAGGACGAAGAACCCGCAGAAATCAAACAAGCGTATAATCGCCTGCTACCCGAAGAGATATTCACTCTCGGCGATGCCGCGATAGATATGGCTGATATCCAGGTCACCAATGTGCAATCCAGAATTAACTCGATACGATCAGGTCGAACCGGCGCACTGGATTTTTCCGGCTTGTCGCTGACCATTGCTGACCAGCATCTGGCTGGATATATTCTCGACAGCATTACCGGACAGCTGTTAACCGGTGGATCAGCCGGAGACGGATTCACCAGTCCCTGGGGCTTCTTTGCCAATGGTTCAGTATCCTTTGGAGACGCCAACGACAGTGTTAACGAGATTGGCCAGGACTTCAACACACGGGGGTTGACCATCGGTGCGGACTATCGGCTGAGTGCCGATACGGTTGTTGGTGGATCACTTGGCATCACACGCCACGATGGCGACTTCGATAACCGCGGCGGATCGTCAAAGCTCGATGGAACATACGCAACTGTCTTCGGGACCTGGTTTAATAGCGGCGGTGCGTATGTCGACGGTGTACTGGAAGTCGGTCGCAATCAGTACGATATAGAAAGACGTATCGATCTGGGAATTACACCCGTTGCAAACAGCCGCCTGCAAGTATCGCTGGCAGAGCAATACGCCAGAGGCAATACCGACTCCGATACCTATAGCCTGACTCTCGGTGCTGGCTGGACTTTTGCCAAAGGTGCTTTGCAATTCGGCCCTTATGGCAGACTGTCCTTCAGCTCGGCAAGCATCGACAACTTCAACGAGTCAGTTTCCGACACGAGCCTGCCAGGCACCGGCCACGTGTTAACGATAGCCGCTCACAGAACCCGCTCAACCACCCTCGCATTCGGTGGACAGATATCCAGAACATTCAGCACCAAACGAGGCGTTTTTGTGCCTCAATTCAGGCTCGAAGCGCAACTGGAAAGCCAGCAAAGCCCGGACGGTGTTACCGCTACCTTTTCATTTGATCCGCTGCAAACCGCCTTTTCCATCGAGGGAGATAAAAAAGACACATCAGTGTTAAACTACGGACTCGGTGGATCTGCGGTGTTTCCAAATGGCCGCAGTGCCTTTTTATTCTACGAAGGCACCGCTGCCAATGACCGGGTTAACCAGCATTGGTTAAAAGGCGGCGTCCGACTGGAGTTCTGAGCGACACGACCACTATCACAGTGGCCTCCGCACATAGACATAGAAGTTATGGCTTACCGTACTTCTTTTCCAGGCGGGCAACAGCGTCACGTGCATACGCGTTTGCAGGGTCGATCTCAAGCACGACCCGATAAGCATCCAGCGCATTGGACCCCGGTGGTGCTATATGGCGCCCGACAATCTCATGCATTTGACCGGAATCAAGCAACCGTTGAACTTTCTCGTGGTCATCTACTGCCAATCCCGCTGACGGGACCGCCGTCAATGCCACTTCTGCGACCGGCTTATTGATGTGATTTGATACCAGAAAGAAACCCGCAGCCACTGCCAGCATTGCCGTTACGGTCGCATAACGGAAAAATCGATCATTACGGGCTGGTACAGGCTCGCCTGGCTGCTGCTCCAGAGCGGCTAGATCGGTTAGTAACTGGTCAGCTGTGTCATATCTCCCGGTCCTGGATTTGGCCATAAGGCGATTCAGTATGGGCTGATACTGAGAGACCGTTTCAGGTAATTCCGGCAGCGGGTTATTGAGGTGCGCTATGATGACAGCCAGGTGATCAGTCCCGGTGTAGGGCTTTCGACCACTGAGCATTTCAAAAAACATCACTCCAAGACTATAGAGGTCTGATCTACCGTCAATATCGGCCTCGCCACGACACTGCTCGGGGCTCATATAACTGGGGGTACCGATCTGCGTGCCGGCCACAGTCAGCGTGTCATCCGTTTCTTTTAGCGATTTCGCTATACCAAAATCCGAAAGTACCGCATTACCCGCCTGGCTGAACAAAACATTGGCCGGCTTGATATCCCGATGCACCACGCCGGCACGATGCGCATAGGCCAATGCGCCAGCCACGGTCCTGATCACTGCGAGACAGTCTCCGTCAAACCCACTTGAGGTGATCCGTGACTTGAGATCCGAACCTTCCAGATATTCCATTGCCATATAGTAGTAGCGATCGACCTTGCCGATATCGTGAATAGTCACAATGTCCGGGTGGTTGCTTAATCGCGCAAGTGTTCGGCCCTCACGCAGGAAACGTTCGCAATACTCAATGTCATCACTGAGCTTCGGCGACATCACCTTCAACGCCACGTTGCGCTGCAGGGTGATTTGCTCCGCCAGATAAACCCGTGCGAATCCGCCTTCGCCAATGTTATCCAGTATTTTATAACCGGGAATCGGTTCCTTCGATTGTGCCATCGGAATCACCCGCTGTGTGGTCTATATTTTGTCCCTGTAGCGATTGAAGCACATTTCCACACAACTACCCATCGAATTTTTACAGGTAATTCACAACACTGCTAATTGACGAACGGAAATACATTACCTAATTTAATACGCTGGGGATAAAGACGATAACTCTAACTGGCACTTGTATCGACGAACGTCCATGGATGACATCACTTTACAGCTACAAACGTCCGAACTACCGGCCGACATGTTACCGCTGACACATCACTGCAAAGAAATTGCCCGATCAATTGTTGAGCGCCGGCCGGATCAGGCAAGAATACCGCACTACCAGCCAGCTGATGGCCTTATAGCCTGGCACCTCCTGCGAGCTGTACACGAACAATGCTTAACCGCTAAACAAGGCATTTTCTGCGAATGGGGAAGCGGTATAGGCCACGTCACCCTGATGGCATCGATGTTGGGGATGAACGCAACAGGAATCGAGATTGAGCCGGAACTTGTCGACATAGCCAGAAACATCGCCAGGCACTTTGATATTCAAGCCGATTTCAAAGTTGCCAGTATGTACCCGCAAGACAACCGAACCCAGGTGATTGACTATCTTTCTGTGGATCTGTTTTTTACCTACCCCTGGCCTTCAGAGAAACAACGCACTATTGAACTTTTCGAGCAAGTGGCAAAAACCGGCGCAATACTGGTTTGCTACAGTGGCGGCCTGCAATACCGTATACTCCGGAAATTGAATACCTGAACGCCTATAACTTTGCCGATATCCAATCGGACCGGACCGTCACAACAGCAGATCGTGAAGCTCACCAATGCCACTCACCAGACTCTGATAAAGGCATCTCTTGACTGAGAAAGACACTCCCGCCAGACCGGGCGCAGAGAGATCGCCGGCGAATCAGGACCGGCACCGAAAATCGAAAACTATATCTCTGGATGACGCTCTGGTAAAAGCAATCGAATTGCACCGCAAGGGCCGCCAGACAGAAGCGCGTTCTATTTACAATGCAATACTCGAAGCTAATCCAGCGCATACCGGTGCCTTACACTTTCTGGGAATACTGTTTTTCCAGAATGCAAAGCACAAAGAAGCCATTGAACTGATTGAACTGGCGCTGCAGTACGACCCCAACTATACCGATGCTCGCAATAATCTGGGCAACATCTACCTTAAGCAAAAAAACTATCAGGATGCAGAATCCGCCTACAGAAAGGTTCTGCATGCCTCCCCCGACCATGCAGACGCCATCAATAATCTGGCCGCCGTATTAAAAGCCCAGGGTAAATTTGACGAATCTCTAACCTGCTTTCAAATGGCATTAAAACTTACCCCGGACAACGCCACCGTCCACTACAACCTGGGCAATGCATACTGCACCAACCAGCAGTGGACGCAGGCCAAAGCCGCCTATGCAAAAGCCATTGAAATCGACCCCGCTCATGCCGCCGCTTACCGCGAACTCGGTGGTGTATTGAAAGCACTTGGCCAACCGGAGGAAGCATTACAGGCGTTGACAAACGCCGTACAACTCGATGAAAGCAACGCCGACACCCACAGAGTTCATGGCATTGCACTGCAGACAAACGGGCTGGTCGAGGACGCTGTGCGTGCATACCACCGGGCGATCGCATGCGACCCCTCAGTGACCGATACCTACCCGAACCTTATCACGGCATTACACACGCTTGACCGGCTTTCCGAAGCAGAGAAAATCGTCAATCAGTGGCTCGAACAAGACCCTGCCAGCGCGGCTGCCAGTCACATGCATGCCTCAATCACCGGCGACAATGTACCGCCAAGAGCAACAGATGCCTACGTCACCAAAACATTCGACGATTTCTCAACCCGGTTCGATGAGAAACTACAATCGCTGGAATACAAAGCACCTCAGCTGCTGCATCGCGAAGCGCTGGCCGCTGGAATAATAGATGTCGACCGACCACGCCGGATTGTCGACGCCGGTTGCGGTACCGGGCTGTGCGGCCCATTGTTTCGCCCCTACGCCAGTGTTCTGGATGGTGTCGATTTGTCTGGCGGAATGCTTAGCATCGCAAAACTGCTGGCCGTGTACGACACCTTAACGCAAGCCGAACTAACCCGATTTCTACAAACCGGTAAAGACCACTACCACATCATCATCACAGCCGATACAATGATCTACTTCGGGGATCTGCAACCGGTCGTTGCCGCCTGCAGCAGGCGACTGACACCAGACGGGTGGTTTGTCTTCAGTGCTGAGAAACTCATTACCGGTGCTTCTCAAAGCGGTTATCAACTCAATTGGCATGGTCGCTACAGTCATGCAGAACCATACTTAAGGAAAACTCTCGAGCAGCACGGTTTTATTAATATCAGCGTCACAGAGGCTGTTCTTCGCCTTGAACATGGCGAGCCTGTCGACGGCTTTATTGTACTGGCTCAAAATACTACGGCATAACGTTACGTTGTCAGCCGCACTACAGACGCCACATGGCCTGCCGGTTACCCGCCTATATTAGCAATCGTAAAAAAGCCAGCCGCTGTCAGTCGCTGACGGGCCGGTTTCCAGATTCGCTCATTATATTGCCGTTGTGTCGGAGTCAGTTCACCGCCGGGCAGATTCTCAACAGCGGTACGCTCGGGGTCATATGCAGATTCAATCGCGGCAAACTGCACTGAGTTCTTCTCGACCGCGGTCAACAACGTATCGTAAATATTTTTAGCCGGTAGATGAGACACGTGAACCGGGGCATTTTCCTCATCATTGATCGGCTGTCCCAGCAATCGCTCCGCGTTACGTATTTTTTCTATTGTACTGTTCAACTGCCAGTCGCTGGATTTCTCGACACGGCTGGCGGTGATCAGTAACGGCGCGTGAGGCACAATGAAATCCTCATACAAAGCTACCGCTTTCGGCCCCTTCGGCTGCAGGCGGTAGTTTCGAACCAACAACTGGAAAATCGGGTCAAGCTGCTGTGAGTACACACAGTAAGTCAGCAGCTGAATCATGGTTGCACCACTGCGTTCAACGGTACTCGTGATATCAATTGCCACAGTGGCGCCCCCTAATGCAAACCATTTATACCGGCCGACTTCATGACCCAACCGGGTAGGTATTCTTTACGTTCAGACCACACGGTGAATGGCTGATGCCGCCATCTGCGCAATTGTCGCGAACATCTTGCTGAGCAACCAACGTAGAAAGCTGGTGGTGATATTGACAGTTCCGGACACGGCGATTCCCAGCCATCGCATAATTTGCGCAACCAGTCTCTGCATCAGCTCCATACCGCTGGTCATTGCGCCAAAACCGATAGTAATGGCATAGGCGATTTGATCGAGCACCGTAGCCGCACCCAGCGCCACCAGGCCTGCCGCACCTCCCAGACCCGACAATATCATCCCAAGCGCCCTGACAATTAATCGCATCAATTGCGCAGACAGGTAGCCTGTGGGGATCGCACTGGCCATTTGCAGAACATCGTCCACAGTATCGAGACTGAAACGACGGTGCTGAAGAGTCGGGATACTGGACCAGGAATCCGTCACATTGCGCTGATATAGACTGAGGGAGTGTGCGCCGAACGAAATCACCGCTCCAGAGCCTCGCATTAAATACCCTGAACCACCCGCCGGAGCGTGTACATACGGAAATATCGGCACCATAGGTACCGGATCGGTATCGTGATACGCTCGAAAAATGTTGTCACGACCAAGACGCTGGGTAAGATAATCCACATGAATCTTATAACTTGCTCTGGGCGCACCATAGGTATAAAGCTTTACATCCGCCATACTTCTTAAGCTATCGGCGATCAGTGTAGCGGCGGCTCCACCCAGACTGTGCCCCACCACATGAATAATACTCGGGTTGCGACCAGTCAGTGCAGTTCGAACCTGAGGTAAAATTGCGTTGGCCAGTTGATTAAACCCGGAATGTACCGGATAGCCTGTGGCACTTCGCGCCGTAGACATGTGCGCATCAGTCAGCCAATCAGCGCCCGTAACAGTACCCCGCACAGCAACCACTACTTCGCCCTGACGCGCTGCTGTTTTGCCGTGAGCCACGTAACCGAAGTTTGACTTGACTTCCGGGCCGGTGGTGCCGGTGAAAACAGTGCCGGCAGCCACGTCAAACAACTCTGCGGCTTCAGCCAGACTACGCGCAGCCGCAATGGCAGGATTCGGGGCATTCAGCGTTGCGTACGCGCTGTCAGCAATACGACATGAATTGATAGGCGAAAGCTCTGCAGCCATAAAATTAAATACTCCATTACTTAATTGTTTTAGTTGGTCTGGTTAGCGGCCAGAACGGATTACTTCTCTAGCAGACGGCATACCCCATAATAGTTATCTGTGATATCCGCTTCATTTGATACGTCACAAACCAGTGAAAATTCTTTGCCCGCAGACTCGCTGCCTGGAGCACCATCCCGCTTGGTGTATTGCCAGCCAGTGACGGCCTTGCCTTCATGGGTAATAGTTATCTCCTGCTGCACAACCACCTCTGACGGCAGAAACCCCAACAACCCTTTGCTGACGGTAATTTCATCAAACTGAAAGCGCCCGTCCGGTCCGGTTTTCGTCGTTCTGACTACAGGATCACCTGAACTGTCCTGCGCTTTCTGCTCGACCTCCGCTCCCGCCACCGCCTCGCCATTTACCACAACCTGACCGGTCACTGCGGAAAATAGCGTTTTACTTCCAAAGATACCGGCCATGGCTTGATTTCCTGTGCACGAGTTTAAGAGGGGGATGAAAATGAATGCAACTGTTAGCGACTTGCGTAGAAATTTACTGTGGTAAATACCAGACATACACGTATTAAAGATAATTTTTCTCCCTGAAAAACACAAAAATAAAACACTATCGGTGATACGAGCTAAAGAGATTCATCTTTTACACCTTCTGCCCATTAACGACCATCTGCCTAACTCAGCTTCAAGTTTGCCTTTACAAGTTTCAGATAATAAGGTCTCTCCAACTCGAAGACCTCTCGCCCATCGAGCATGTAAGCACGACACAAATAATCCAGCGCTTTGCTGCTGTGTTTATCAATTTCGTAGTGACATTGTCCAAGCCTCATTTGCAGAAAGGGGTTAGCTGCAGACTCAACATCCCTGGCAGCCTCACTAAACGCATTTAGTGCATCCGTCCATTCCTCCATAAAAAAATGAGCATCCCCGATACCGGCGTAAAGCCAGTTGGCGGCTTCCCAATCATGTTTAGGGCTCGGTAAAAGCCGTAGCGCCTCCAAGAACTGTGCTAGCGCACCAACATAATTTTTTTCATCTACGAGTGCATCACCTAGTTCCCCCAGGCGAACTATTTCACTGTGCACAGAATCTTGCAGCTCCAATTAACACCTCGTTACTTTATATATTAATCCAATGCAAGAGCCAGGTACTTTTCGTTATCATCAAAAGGCCGCCTACCTGCAACATCCAGCGCTTGCTTGAATGCCAGCTTCGCTTCATCCACCCGACCAGATTCATAGAGCACTGTTCCCTTTAGAAAAAACGGATCACCATCGCCGCTAGCAGGATTACACGAAAACACATGAGCTACAAAGTTCTCGGCAACCTGAAAGCTGCCGATATCCCTATACAGCCTGGCAAAATGACCTGCCATTAATTGGCTACTGTCCCAACCTAACTTCGGTTCAGGCATCATGTCCCACGCCTCATTGAAGAGTTTCTCAGCCTCAGAAAGCTGACCGCTTTGGCCCAGACTGCGGCCACGACGCATCACTTCGTACATTTCACTAACTACTTTGCCATCCAACTCAGGGAGCATAATATTGTACCTACTTAGGGGGCCGGTAAGTTTGCTGGAGCTTAGCTCCTGATGATCGGTTATGAGAATAGTGTTCCAAATAATAATTGTCAGTATCCAACATAAACTCTCTTACTTCTTTAGATTTCGGACCAGACTTGTACCCGGTTTCGTTCCACCACTCAACAGCGTCTTTCTTGTGCGACATATCGGCTTTTTCGACAGGGTACCATTTCCCGTCTTGTTTGGATTTAAATTCTGGCCCGTCCAAACCATCCCTGAGGGTCCCTTCTTTTCTCATCCGGTCTTGTACTTCCAGACCAGTCTTGGACTTTTTACCGGGCGTCCGACCCATATACTTGCTTCTGGCGCTTATCTTTTTACCGCCTTTGCCAGTCGCACTGCTCTTTGGGGAATTGCCACCACCGCCAACCCGGTGATCGTTATGAGCGCTACCGGCTGAAGCTTCGCTACCAGATGGTTTTGACGTTGGTTGGTTTGTTGTGGAACTCCGACTAGCTCTACTAGTTGAGGCAGGTGCAACTCCGCCTCTGGTAGTTGTACGTGTTGAATTTACGCTAAGATAATACCCTATCTCCTTACGCATCTCATTCAGAGTGTTCTTGTGCCGGGTTGGAAGCTTACTCGCGGTCAGATCATAAAGCTCATCCAATAAGTTTTTTAATTTCGCTAAAACAGGCCGAAGGGTCATGCCCCATTCAGGGGACCTGCCAGCGAGTCTGATTGCTTTACGGATACTGTCAAGATAGCGAGGAAACTTTGCAAACTTACTGAAATCACCAACAATTGGGATAATACTAACGACGCTAATTGCAGCGTCAAACCATCTGCCCCGTGCCATCGAAATCAACGCATTGGTTCCATCCGAGACGGGTGTCGGGTCAACAATACCCGTTAGATCTAATGTCAACTGCCCTAGATCTAGAGCCAGTTCAGCTTTAAGATCCTCATCTGAAGTATCCGAAGTTTGCGGTCCTCGGGAATTCGGATCCGCCAGTGCGTTGGTTCCCCGATCAGAGTCAAGGGATCTGTTTGCATTGACGCCCTGAATTCCAATCCGTCCAATGTTACTGCCGGTCACGACGCAGGATACCAAAATGCGGAAAGTACGTACGGCCTGACGGGATATTCAAATACCCCGCAATGAGTCGTTACCCCCTTGTAATGCAGTTCCAAATGCATCGGCCTGCTCGGAAATTTCGGCACCTCGCGAGCACTCTCCATCAACTGCCGTACTACCATCTGCCGAACTATCCCCCAATCAAAACCATCGGGAATCCACCCACAATGGTTCCACCATGGGCCGTCAGATCACCCATCCTCGCCGCTGGTTTTTTGCAGATCATGACGGTCATAGAAGCTTTTACAATAACATCGGGCGGGCCGACGCAGACACACATACTGGTTGCAGTAGCAGCGGGCAACTTACCTATTAGCACAGGGCCTGCGGGGGTAACAATCGGCCCACCTACGTGAGGGACTACCCCGGTGACCATCGGACAAACATGCATATCGGTAACACGTGCGGCTGGCTGACCCATTAGAATCCTCCTGGTTTTATTGTGGTGGCTTTAACGGAAATCTTTACTGTTTACAGGGTAACTTCTTTGGCATTGTCACCGTTGGCAATGGCAATTCCCTGCTTGAAGAACAAGTCATAGCTTTTTTTTGACTCACTGGGATTTTCATTCAGTCCCGCCAGTGTGACGGCCCCCGCCACCGCCATACCACAGATATGATCTGCGGGTTCCACCGCCGCCACATCCGGTGGTGCCAGACTGCCACCGCTCCAGAAGGTCGCCATCGCAGACCAGTAAACCGGACTGTCGTTTTCAAGCGGCTGGGCCGCATCATGGGCGGCATGTCGATGCTCGTCGGTTGGTTTGAACACCCACTGCTCAGCAAGCTCAAGGGTTTTTATTTCTTCAGGCTTGCTTGATTCATCGATGGTAGACCGGGCGCTCAGGCATGCCCACCAGGTGCCTTCCCTCTTTGGCAGCGCTCTGGCCAGAAATCGAATGGCGTCCGGCATTAGATCGGCGTCTATAAGCCTTTGAAGGTAATCCCCCGGGGAGATGTTTTCTACCAGCAGCGCGGTCGCTTCTTCAGACAAGCCGATGTCCGCGACTAGTTCATTCGCGTTGGTAACAGAAACTTTTTTAACTTGCATTATCCAATTGTCCTGAGACACTGTTTGTTGTGTTGTATCTACTGATATCGCTGTCCATCAGTTGATCATAGTGATACCACCTTGAATCTTCACCATGGCCCCTCCCTTCAGGTCCGCAGCCAGGCCACCTTCCACCTTTGCCGTCAGACCACCTTTCATCTCTGCGGTAGTCTGGCCATCAATTTTCACCTGAAGACCTTTAATCGTAATGCCCTGCTGGTTTATCACAATGCTGTTTCCACCGACCTTCAGGGTGATCGATTTCATCGCTTCGATCTTGCTGGCACCCAGGTCTATCTTTAGATCATGATCCCCTTTCTTCACCTTGGTATTATGGTCACCTGTAGACACCTCCGTGTTGAGATCACCTTTCTTTATCACTGAATTCCGATCGCCCTTTGACACCTCGGTGTTTTTATCGCCCTTGGAGACAACCGTGTTGTAGTCGCCGGTGCTGATGGTGGAGTTTCGGTGCCCTGCTTTCACCAGCAAGGTGTCATTTCCGGAATCAATAGTCACCGACCGATGGTTTTTAACATCAACGGTGTAGTCGCCTTTGTCTTTTTTATCAAAGCCGATCTTTAGAGTTTTGTTATTTTCAACGAGAACATTCATGTCTTTTTCCGCATGAATGTAGAGTTCTTCCTCGCCTTTTTTGTCTTCCATACGAATTTCATTGAAATTCGCAACATCGCCGCTTTTAGTGCTTCGGCTCTTTATTCCGCTTTGCGTCTGATTTGCCGGGAGATCATAGGGCACACCATTGTCACCGTTATAGACCCGGCCAGTGACTATCGGTCTGTCAGGGTCTCCTTCGAGAAATTCTACGATTACCTCATGGCCGATACGCGGGAGGTGCATCGCCCCCCAGGCCTTACCCGCCCACATCTGTGACACGCGAACCCAGCAAGAGCTGTTCTCATCGGCTTTTCCATAGCGATCCCAATGGAACTGCAGTTTCACTCGACCAAATTTGTCGGTCCAGATTTCTTCTCCTTTGGGGCCGACAATCATGGCGGTCTGTGGCCCCTGCACCATAGGCTTCGGTGTCACCCGGGGTGCCCGAAACTGCTGCTGACTATCCATGGCTGTGACACTGCCAAAGAAATCATAGGAGCTTCCATCAGAACTTGACCGATACGAGTCAAGCCTGATAGATACCTGGGATTCAACAATCAGATACTCGCGATTCTGATCCTTACGTTCACAACCGGTTAATTTAAACAAATATCCGGCGCATATCCCGTGGGCGTTACCACCACCGGTAACGGTCTCGTGCTGTGCCGCCAGTTCTTCGATCCGGTGCCGAGCGACCGTTTCACCGGTACTCACTACCGGCACTCCGGTTTTACTCGGGTATTCACCGGGATAATCATAGATTTCGTAATCTGCCTTGGTATGCTTTCCCGCCATCTTCAGCTGCGCAAGCATATTGGCTTTTGGCGTTTCAAAGTTGAAATCAATGGCGGCAAATTTCCCCGGTTGCAACTGCTTTTGCAATTGCCAGCGCTGTATATGATCCCGCTCCCGCATTTGCCCTTCAGCAACCGGAAAATAGGGTACTGAATCGTAGTGTGTGAAAGTACCGTGTGCGGAGTAACCATCGGACAAGACTAATGTATGCTTGCCTTTCTCATGCTTGAAGTAGAAGTAGATTCCTTCCTGCTCCATCAGTCGCGCCAGGAAGTTATAATCTGTTTCCCGGTACTGGACACAGTAGCGCCACGATTCAGTACCCT